>CAZMVD010000031.1:13636-35437 GCA_964569425.1 uncultured Phycisphaeraceae bacterium | reverse complement strand
ACGGTGTCGCACTCGTAGCTATAGAGCACGTCGTCCTCGCGGACCGTTCGCGTGAGCGGCCCTGCGGCCGCCAGGAGAAGACCGGCAACGATCCCGACGCGATGGGACATGTCCGCCCCATTCTACCTTCCGCCCCCCGAAAACCGAATCGAAATCCTCGCCCGAAGGCGTAAGGCGTAAGGCGTAAGGCGTGGGGCAAGAGGGGTGAGCCGACGGGTAGGGCACGAACTCGCGCCGAAGAACGCCCAAACGCCGAAATCGGCAATCGACAATCGACAATCGACAATCGGCATCCGCCCAATCCGCCCGCTCCTTACGCCCCGGCCAACGGCCGGATCAGGCGCCGGAACGTGCGCACGGGCACGTCGATGGTGTTCCACTTGGGCGACCGGCGCCGCGCCGCGGCTGCATAGTCGTTGGCCCCGACCCACCCGAACGCGTAGCACCGCTCGCGGAACCAGTGCACGTCGGCCGCGGCCGGCGGCTCCACCCCCCGCGTCAGCCAATAGGCGAACACGAACACCGGCACAAACGCGTCGCCGAACACGCTCTCCCACTGCCGCAAACCGGCCACGTCCTCGCGCGTGACCCAATTCTCCCAGTAACGGGTGCCGTTGGCGCCAACGTACGGAAACTGCCGGCCCTTCACATCCACCAGCCACGCCGGCCGCGCCGCGGGGTAGACGATAAAGTCGAAGCTCTTGATCCGCGCCCCCGCGAAGATGGCTTTGCGCTGCTCGTCCACCGGAACGTACGGCCACCCGCGCGAACGAAGGTAATCCTCGAAGGCCGCCTCGTAGTGGATATAACGCTGCGCCATGTTTCAATGACCGGTCGGAAAACCGGTTCCACCGCGGTACAAAGCCGAAACGCCGAAAGCCAGAAACTGAAACGACCGGCTGGGAAGCCGGATCCACCGAAACAGCTTGGTTCACGTGCCCGGCCGGTCAGGGCGTCTTGAGCGTCAGCGCGTGCTCATGACGATGGCCGGCGCGGTCGTGAATGGTCAGGGTCACCTCCGTCGTTCCCGTCGTGTTCAGTTCAATGCCGCGGGGAACGTATCGGATCTCATAATACCCGGCCGCGTCCGGCCCCGCGAAGGAAAAACCGGGCCGCCCCGGCTGGTCGAGAAATACGCTGGTGACCGTCCCGTCGCCGCGGCGGATGCGCAGCACCCCCGTCGCCGGGTCGAGTTCATCCGGCGGGCGCACCAGCCGGAAGCTGATGGGGGCATCGTACAGCGTCATGGTCAACGACGCCGCGGCCACCCGGCGGTCTGGTTCGTCGTAGGGGCTTTCGTTCTTGTGCCAGCGTCCGCCGATCTTCATGTAATCGCGCGATCCGCGCTGGAGGTACCCCGCCGCGGTGACGGGCACTTTGACGCCGGGAGAATACCCCTCGAAGCGGTGGCTGAAGATGCAGTGCCCGTGCCGGTCCGGGGCCGTTTCATGCCGTTCTTCTCCGACCAGCAGCACGCAATAATCGATCCGCCCCGTGGGGTCCACGAAGCGCTGCCATTCGTCAAACAGCACGAAATCGAAACGCACTTCTTCCCCCACGTGTGCCTGCGGGCGGGCGTGCAGCGACCACGGTTCCCCCGGCGAACGGGGACCGGTAGAACTGGCCAGCGATCCGCTGACGCAGCCGGGCAGCGCCGTGCCTACCGCCAGCGCTACCCAGGCCGCGAGGCTAGCGGCAGCCCGTTTTGCGCGCCCGGGGGCCGCGGGTACGCGGGCGGCGGTCGTCCAGCGGGCCGAGCTTCTTGCCGGTCTTGCGCTCATAGTGTTCTTCGATCTGGGCGGCGTGGGTAAACAGGTGGTCGTAGCCGTAGCTGCCGCCGCTGTAGTCGCAGTCGCCCGGCTCATACTCGCGGCAGATGTCCGGCCGCGTATCATAGATCATGCAGCGGTTGTCGAGGCCGAGGTTCTTGCACCGCGTGGCGAACTGGATGTACCAGTCGCCCTCTTCGACGAACAGGGTGACGCCCTCGTGCATGAGGTACCAGCGCAGGTCGTCGTAATCGCGTGCGTTGCGCGGTTTGTCGATGGGGATGGCGAGGTAGCGGCAGCAGGCGGCGGCGCAGTGTTCGCAGAGAATAGAGCCCATCGCAGATTTTCCCGGTGCGGCGCCGGCTGCCGCGGCGGTCGCGGCGCCATCCGGCCCCCGTGCTGTTCTACGGCACGCATCGTGCACGGTCAACGCGCGCACCACTCCGCAAGGTTGTGCACGCGATGAGGATCATCGCGGGGAAATGGCGCGCGCGGCGTGTGGAGGCGCCGCGCCGTGCAACCACACGGCCGATGCCCGACCACGTGCGCGAGGCGATCTTCTCGATGCTCGGATCTTATTATGACAGCCCCGGCGCGCTGCCGCCGCTGCACGTGGCGGATCTGTTTGCGGGCAGCGGTTCCATGGGGCTGGAGGCGCTGTCGCGCGGTGCAGCCTACTGCTGGTTCTACGAACGCGAGCGGACGGCACTGGCCTGCCTGCGACGGAACCTGGCATCGCTGGGGGCGGAGGTGCAGGGCGGCGTGATGGCGCGCGACGCCTGGAGTGCCACGGGTGCCGTCGCGGAACAGGCCTGCTCTTTGGTGCTCCTGGATCCGCCCTATCGCGACTCGGCCGAGTTCGGCGTACAAGGGGCGGTCGCGCGGTTCTTCGAACGGCTGGGCGCGCAACTCACCACCGAGATCGTGGTGGTGTTGCACCACGAACGGCCGGTGACGTATGAGCTGTCGTCGGAGGGCCCATGGCGCCTGCTGGACCGGCGGGCGTACGGCTCCCATTCGATTACGTTTTTTCTGGGTGCGCAGAGGCGGCTATGAAACACCCGCAGCGGGATGCCGGCGAGGCGGCGCGGTGGATCGTCGATCATCTGCGCGCCGCGGGGCACCGGGCGCTGCTCGCCGGCGGCTGCGTGCGCGATCGGCTCCTGGGGCTGACGCCGGATGATTACGACGTGGCCACCAGTGCCACGCCGCCGGAGCTGGGCGCAATGTTCCCCCGTGCGCGGCACGTGGGGGCGAAGTTCGGGGTGGTGCTGGTGCGTAAGTTTGGCTGCGACGTGGAGGTCGCCACGTTTCGCGCCGACGGGCCCTATTCCGACGGGCGCCATCCGGACCACGTGGTCTTCGGCACCGAGGAGCAGGACGCACGGCGGCGCGATTTCACCATCAACGGGCTATTCTACGACCCCGCCGCCGACCGGGTCATCGACTACGTTGGCGGGCAGGTGGACCTGCGCGCAGGGGTCATACGAACCATCGGGGACGCCGCGCAGCGCTTTGCGGAAGATCACTTACGAATGCTCCGCGCCGTGCGCTTTGCGGCGCGCTTCGGGTTTCAACTGGAGGCCGCGACCTTCGCGGAGATTCGCCGCCTGACGGCGCGGCTGGAGGGGATCACCGCCGAGCGGATCTGGAAGGAACTGGCGGCGATGCTCACGGCGGCCACGCGCGGGACGGCATGGCGCCTGCTGGGGGAGACTGGGTTGGTGGCCCACCTGACCGCGGCCTGGAAGCCGGACGCGCCGGAACGAGAGGCGATTTCGCGGCGCCTGGAGGCGCTGCCGCCGGGGCCGGTGTCGGCGGAGCTGGTGCTTGCGGTGATGCTGGCAGGGGGAGAGGCGGCACCGGTGGAGGCGGTCGGACGGGCGCTCCGCCTCAGCTTGCCGCTGATGCGCGGTGCGGCGTGGCTGGTCGGTTCGCTGGCGAAGGCGCGGCGCGCGGAGACGTTGAGTCTGGCGGATTTCAAGCGACTGATGGCACACCCGCAGTGGCCTAATCTGGGCTGGCTGTTGCGCGCCGATCTGGCCGCTCGCGGTTGCGGAGCGGAGGCGTTCCAGGCGCTGGCGGCGCGTGCCGCGACGATTCCGGCGGAGCGGGTGGCGCCGCCGCCGCTGCTCACCGGTGACGACTTGATGACACTGGGGGCGACCCCGGGACGGACGCTGGGGGAGGTGCTCGATGCGCTGTATACGGCGCAGCTCAACGAGGTCCTGAACACCCGCGACGACGCGGTGGCGCTGGCCAGCAGACTGCTGCGCGAATCAGGCGCGTGATGCCGAGGAGGCGCAGTGCGTGGCGATTCTCGCGCAACCGCAAACGAGTTAATCAGTCGCGGCCGTGGCCCAATGCGTCGATGCGCCCTTCGACGGTGTCGATGCTGCTGAGGCGCAGGCCGAAGTTCTCGCCCACCTTGACGGCGATACCCTTGCCGATGACCCGATCCGCAACTTGAAGGGTGAGTTCGGAGTCGTATCGGGCGTCGAACTCGATGATGGTGCCCACGCGGATGGCCAGAATCGAGGAAACGGACATGAGCCGTTCCGCCAGGATGACGGAAACGGGCACACTCAGCCCGAGGATCCGCAGGACAGCGGGGCTGATGCCCGATCGACCCGCATCGGCCGCGGCGCGCGGCGCCGTCGCTGCGGGAACCGCGGCGGGGTTTGGCCTGGTGCTGGGGATGGCGGCGGCTTTCACATTCTGCTCCGTGCCCGGTGCGCTTCAGCGCGCACCGGAACCCTGCAAGTACCGAGTGTCTTATCGACGGGAAGCGACCGGCTGCTTAAGGGGACACGGGATCCGGGCGGGAAAACGCCAAATCAGGTCAATCCAGGGCTCGAACCATCAAACACGCGTTGTGCCCGCCGAAGCCGAAAGAATTGCTTAGCGCCACCCGAACTCTGCGGTCACGTGCGCTGTTCGGGCAGTAGTCCAGATCGCACCCCTCGCCGGGATGATCGAGGTTAATGGTGGGGGGGATCACGCCGTGGCGGATGGCCCGCACGCACGCGATGATTTCGAGCCCGCCGCTGGCGCCGAGCGCATGGCCGATCGCGCTCTTGGTGCTGCTGACCACGACTTTCCTGGCGGCCGGGCCGAACACCTTCTTGATGGCGATGGTCTCGGCCACGTCGCCCAACGGCGTCGATGTGCCGTGCGCGTTGATGTAATCCACCGCATCGGCCGAAATGCCCGCATCCTCCAGGCACAGGCGCATGGCGTCTTCGGCGCCGTGCCCGTCTTCGGGCGGCTGGGTCAGGTGGTCGGCGTCGGAGGTCGAGGAAAAGCCGACCACTTCGGCGAGCACGGGGGCTCCGCGGCGGCGGGCGTGCTCTAATTCTTCGAACATCAGCGCGCCGGCGCCTTCCGCGAGGACGAAGCCGTCGCGGTCGCGGTCAAACGGGCGGCTCGCATGTTTGGGATCGTCATTGCGCTGGCTGAGCGCCTTCATGGAGGCAAACGCGGCAAGTGACAGCGGTGTCAGGGCCGCTTCGGACCCGCCGGTGAAGACGACATCCGCTTCGTTGCGGCGGATCGCCTGGAGGGCTTCTCCCATGGCGTTGTTGGCCGAAGCGCACGCCGTGCTGACGGCCATGCTCTTGCCGCGAACGTGATAGGCGATGGAGATATTCCCGCTGGCCGCGTTGACCATGAGCTTGGGAATGGTGAAGGCGGAAACCTTGCTGGGCCCCTTGGTCATCAGGCGCTCGAACTGCTGCTCAAGTTCGTTCATGCCACCGATGCCGGAGCCGTGAATGACGGCGACGCGATGCGGATCCTCCCGGTCCATGTCCAGCCCCGAGGCGCGGTAGGCTTCCTCGGTGGCGACCATGGCCAATTGCGCATAACGATCGAGTCGTTTGATGAGTTTGCGGTCGAGATGATTGACCGGATCGAAGCCGGCCACTTCGCCGCCGATGCGCACGTCGAATTGAGTGGTATCGAACAAAGACACGGGCGAAAGGCCGCAGTGCCCCTCGACCAGGGCATCCCAGTAAAGGTCGGCGCCCACGCCGAAAGGCGTGACGGCACCCATGCCCGTGATCACGATACGGCGCTCTGCCATGGATTCCCGCGGGGTGAACGACCCCTACTTTTTCTCGAGATGTTTCTTGATGTAGTCGATCGCCTCGCCGACGGTCTTGAGCTTCTCAGCCTCTTCGTCGGGGATGGTCAGGTCGAACTCATCCTCGAGTTCCATGACCAGTTCGACGGTGTCCAGGGAGTCCGCGTTCAGGTCGTTGACAAACGACGTCGCCCGCGTGATCTCGCCCTTGTCCACGCTCATCTGATCGGCAACGATATGAATGACTTTTTCTTCAATATCCACTGACGTCGTCACTCCCGTGTCCTCCCATTCGGATCCGTAAAGGTCCACTCTCTATCGGCGTCTTCGCCGCTGGCGGGCATCGTAGTCACCGCCCATGCGTCTGGCAACCGGCCCTCCCGGGCCCACCGGCGGGCATCGCCGGACCCACCCGCCGCTACATGTGCAATCCGCCGTCGACCACCACCACCTGACCGGTCACGTAGCCCGCCGCTTCGCCGGCCAAAAAGGCCACCACTTCCGCGACCTCCGCGGGATCGCCGAATCGCCCCAGGGGGATCAGCGGCTTGACCGCGTCGGTCACCGTCGACGGCAGAACCGAGGTCATGTCGGTGGCGATGAAACCCGGGGCGACGACATTGCACGTGATCTTCCGCTTGCCCAGTTCCTTGGCCACGGACTTGGAAAAGCCGATCAGCCCGGCCTTGCTGGCGGCATAATTGGCCTGCCCGGCATTGCCCATGACGCCCGAAACGCTGCTCACATTGATGATGCGGCCATAACGCTGCCGCACCATGATCCGGCTGACCGCCCGCGTCAACCAGAACACCCCGCGCAGGTTGGTGGTGAGCACCGATTCAAACTGCTCGTCGTCCATGTTCAGGAGTAAACCATCCTTGGTGATGCCGGCGTTGTTGACGAGGATGTCGATGCGACCGTGCTTTTCCGAAACGGCGTCGACAAAGGGATCAATGGCGGCGCGGTCGCTGACATCCAGCGCCCACGGTTCCAGGACGCCGGGCAATTCGCGCCGCCGGCATTCAGCGACCGCCTCTTCCAGCGAGGCCGACTGACGCGCACAGCCGATCACCTTGGCGCCCCGGGCGGCGAGCGCCAGGCAGATGGCACGGCCGATCCCTCGGCTTCCTCCGGTCACTACGGCAACTCGTTCTTTCATGGCTTGCTCCCTACACGACTGTAAACGCCGCGAAAAATCCGCCGATCGGTCGCCGCGCCGCTCGGGTTACGCCGCGCTGTCGCGGAACCGCCGATACGCGGCTAGGCCGGCTGATGGCAGGCCGTGGCCAGCGTTTCGGCGGTGCTGATGTTCACCGCGCGAACCGCGCGGTTGATCTTGCGCATCAAACCGGTCAGCACACGCCCGGGGCCGACTTCCGTGAAGCACTCGCAGCCGTCGGCGATCATCCGTTCGACGCATCCTTGCCACAATACGGGCTCGGTCAACTGGCGGCGGAGCGAATCTCTGATGGATGCTGCATCACCGTGGTACGTCGCATCGACGTTGGCGATGACCGGGACCGCGGGCGCGTGAAACGCCGTCGCCTGCAGGGCGGGCCAGAGTTGCTCCGCCGCGGAGGCCATCAGCGGCGAATGAAACGCCCCCGCCACGGGCAGTGGCACGGCACGGCATTGAAACTCCGCGGCCAGCGCTACCGCCCGTTCGCAGGCCGCCCGGCTGCCGGAAAGTACGATCTGCCCGGGGCAATTGAAGTTCGCCGCCACGAGCACGTCGTTGCCGCGCGCTTTTTCACACAAGCCCTTAGCTGCGGTTTCGTCTGCGCCGACCAGCGAGACCATGCCACTGGGCGACGCCAGCGCCGCCGCCTGCATCAACCGCCCGCGAAGCTGCACCAGCCGCAAGGCGTCTTCGAAGTTCACGGCTCCGGCGGCGTGGAGTGCGCTGTATTCTCCCAGGCTCAGGCCGCCCATCGCCCGTGGAAGCGGGCGGTCGGTCTGGATTTCGCGCCACGTCTCCCACAGGGCGATGCTGGCCACGAAGATGGCGGGCTGTTGAATGTCGGTTTGTTCAAGGCGCGCTGCGGGGCCGTCAAAACACAGGGCTGCCAGGTCGAACCCCAGAATGGCATTGGCCTGCTCAAAAACCCGGCGGGCGGCGGAATGGGCGGCAGCCACGTCGCGCCCCATGCCGACGACTTGCGATCCTTGCCCTGGGAATATTACGGCCGAGGTATCCATGTGGCCTCCCCTACAGCAAATGGCGCTCGCAGCAGGCGCCGCAAAAAACGCCGCCTGCGCTCCCGACCTACAGACGAACGACCATGGTGCACCAGACCAGTCCGGCTCCGATGGCAATCAGAAGGACGTGGTCTCCCTGGTTGACTGCGCCGCTGCGCCGCGCCTCGTGCAGGCCGATAATGACCGACGCGGCGGAGGTGTTCCCGTAGCGAACAATGTTGGCCACCATCTTCTCGGCGGGGAGCTGGAGCCTCTCGCGAACCGATTCGATGATGCGCAGATTCGACTGATGAGGGATCACCAGTTTGAGTTCCGCCGGCGCCAGCCCGGTGGATTGCAACGCCCGGTCGATCAGCTCCTCCATCTTGGTCACGGCAAATTTGTAGACTTCGCGCCCTTTCATGTGCATGTAGTGCAGGCGTTCGGCTACCGTGGTCGCGCTCGCAGGGTTCTTCGCCCCGCCTGCCGGCAGCCAGATGAGGTCGGCGCGCGAACCGTCGCACCCCATTTCGCAGTGCAGAATCCCGGTCTTGGGGTCGTCGGAGCGCGTGATGACCGCGGCGCCGGCGGCGTCGCCGAAAAGCACGACCGTCGCACGGTCGTCGGGATCGACAAAGCGGGTCAGTGTTTCGGCGCCGATGACCAGAACGCGCCGGTAGGCGCCGGAGGTGGCCAGCGAACCGCCGACCACCAGTGCATGAAGAAAGCCGGCACAGGCGGCTCCAACGTCAAACGCGGGGATGTTTCCAGCGCCCAGCGCGCCTTGCACCAGCGACGCCGTAGACGGAAAGGGAAAATCCCCCGTAGCCGTGGCGCAAACGATGAGGTCGATGTCGTTCACCGCGAGTCCGGCGTCCTCCAGGGCTGCTTGTGCGGCGCGGGTGGCGAGGGTGGACGTGGATTCATCCGGTGCGGCGGCGTGTCGCTCGCGTATTCCCGTTCGCGTGACGATCCAATCGTCCGACGTGTCCAGGTAGCGCGTGAAATAGGCGTTGTCGCGAATGGCCGAGGGGACGAAGGCCCCCGTGCCCAGGATGCGAATCGGCATGCGTCCTGTCATCAATCCCGAACCCTACGCGGGGCACGCCTCGGAACGCGCCGGCAGCGCCTTAAGGATGTCCTGTCATGCAAACCGCATCGCCCAGGCAATGGCGTTGCGGATGGCCGCGCTCCTGCTCCGGCGGTGCCTAATGTATCGCACCATCTCCCTCGGGGAGCGCCTGGTGCCGCCATAATGACAATAATCGTGCCGGGTGGCAATGCGACCGTGCACTGTACCGCCCTGGTAAGCGGGCGGGCAATCCCGTCGGCCTCACCATGAGCCCCGGAGGCCAGTCTGTAGCCGACATTTTGACAAGCCTGTGAAACGTCGGCAGAACCGATACGCCTGGAGCGACACGGACGCAGCGCTGTCGTAATCGCAGGTAGAGTCTGGTCACCGAAGAGAATGAGCGCTAAATCGAAATCCGGGGAAACCACACGCGCCGTACCGTGGCCAAACGCCTGCGGCGCTGAAACATGCCGCCTCGCGCCGAATGCGAAGCGTGCAGCCGTCAGCCCGCTTTTTCATCCGAGGGTAACGTCAACTTGGCGCTGACGTAACCGCAAATGCCACATGCAGCATGGGGGAGCTTGGGTTTGCCGCACTTGGGGCAGGGGCTCAGGTTCAGGGGACGCAGCGCATGGTGAGCGGCGCGCGACCGCGAGCGGGTCTTGGATATTTTCTTTACTGGGAGCATAGTCGCCTCTTGTGGCCGACGGGTCGGCCTGGTTCGAGTCCTGTCACTGGTCAAACGGGAAATGCGCCCCATTCCTGGGCGCAATCCGGACGCGCCAAAACACGCGGCCGAGCGGTCATACGCGAGGGGGAAAGGTTATGTCACAGCCCCGAAAGTGTCAAGTCATTCTAGCCGGCTCAAAGGTTGTCGCGCGCCGTAGCGACCCAATCCGGGTCGAAGCGAGACCGGAGTACAGATTCGCTCGCGCCGCGCTTCCCGGGCAGCGCCCCTACGGCCCTTCCTCATCATCAAGGTAGAAAGCAGGATTCAGCAGCGTGGCATAAAGGACTTCCGTCGCGCCCTGGACAAACGCTTCCTTGAATCGGGTCGCACAGGTCTGAAAGACAGTGCCGCCCATGCCGGTCAGGACCACAAAGGTCATCAGTTTCGATGTTCGGGACCGTTTACGAGGCATGCTTGCTTCCTTTGGAATCGAGCGGACAGCGTTGGCCCGATCATGCGGCAAACAAACCGGCGACCCGGGCCACCGCGGATAGCGTCTTCCACTATTCGTCTTCGCGCGTTTGCGATTCCAGAAACCGTTCGAGATTGACAAACGTACTGGGGCCATTGAACTGCTCCGGCTGTTCGAAGCCCGGAAGCAGGAACGACTGAACCCGGACCCCTCCTGCCACGCCGGTGCTGCGGATCGCCCGGAAAATAACCGTGTCGCCGCAGGAAAAGTTCCCCGCCTGCCGCAACAGGGGGCTGAGCGTACTTGCCGAAATGCCGAATCCTTGCGTACCGCCGACGCCCGCCCCACCCACAAACAGGGCCGAATCGGTGGGCAGCAGATTCTCACCCAAGCCGATAATGTTGATGGGTTCCTCCAGGCAGGAAAACAGCACGCCCACGTCGTTGGCCGGCGCCACGGGGCGCGTGTTCACCCGGACGGTTTCCCGCTCCGGGACCAGGATCACGTTCCCCGCGTCATCGACCAGCGGAGCGCCGTTTTCGTCGCGTTGGATGGCGTTGCGCTCGATGGTCACAATGAATTCGGCGTTTTCCCCCGTCTCGTTCAAAGCGCGAACCAGGACAAACGACGCCCCCGGTCCCGGCGTACGGGGAAACTCGCCGCCGGTAAACGTGTTAATGAAAGCGGGATTGAACGCTCCGCCGCAGCCGGCGGGCCACCAGACCACCAGCGCCACCCCAATGCCGACCAGGCGTTGACGAGTCAATGCAAACACGTGTCTACCTCCGCCACACAGTTACTGAATGGACACCACAAACTCGTATCGCCCCCCGATCCCGGCGACGACGGCCGCGTCATCCTGGTCGAAACTGGGATTGTCATCCACGATCCGAAGAAACGGAACGGTCAAGGTGCCGTTCATCACGATCGCGATCACCGACCCGCAAAACGGATCCAGCGCGGGCGCTGGAAAATCGCGAACGCCGATGTTGCTCTGAAGAACCACGTTGCCGTCTTCGTCCACCTGGTCGGGCTGGAGCACGCGAAACTGCGGCGGAATCTGGGAACGCAGTTGGAACTCGGATCGGACCTGATCGCCGCCGGTGTTGATCTCGACCAGCTCATAGGCCCGCAGCTCGACCGGAATAAACACCTCAATTGAGGAACCAGGAGCGACTTCCACCCGCGACACGTTGCAAACAACCACCGAATTATTCAGCGAGTTCTGGTTCAGGTCCGGGAACGCGGCGGCGCTGAACCGCTGATCGATCAGGTTGGTACTGCCGTCGACAAATTCCCATTCCAGTTGCTGTCCATTGGTATAGGTAACAAGGAACCGAAGGCGCACGCGCGGCTTCAACGCACGCCGCTCGGCCGCCGTCAGATCGACCCCGCCGGTGGTTGTCAAATAGGCAAGTAGTTGCTCGTCAAACTCAGTGTTGTTCACGAATTGAACCGCTACGTGTCCCGGGGGGTTGTCCACGGTAGCGAATTGCCCGGTACCCCCGCCGATCAGGTCCACGAATGCAGGATTGAACGCGCCGCAACCGCCGGCCGCCGAGTTGACGGCAAACATGGCAACCAGGCACCGCCCCATTCTCCACCATCGGCCGAGCTTCCCGCTCGAACATAGCTGAGTCGATTCACCCATCACGATGCCTTCCTCATTGCCCAGGACCACCATTCGGCCATCCGCCGATTCGCCGTGCGAACAGATGTGCAACCTGTTCCGCCTTCGGCTCCGCTATCTTCAGTATCGTCCCGATAGCTGTCGGGTCAAGGCGCAAGCCCCCTTGCAGCCCGCCGACGTCATTCGCGGCCTCCAACGCTGGGGCTCACCGGCTCCCTTCCTCAACTTGTCTGATTGGGGCATTTGCGTCCAACGGTTGGCTGCCCTCAATTGATTTTCCAGCCTGCTAACTCTACAAAGGGACATTCGACGCCCGATGAATGGCGTGTTGTGTGCGGGCGGTCCATGGCCTCGGCCTGGCTTCGTGGCCCATCGGGTTCAGGCGTCGATTAGGAGCGATTACCTTGGCTATTGCCTACAACCAGCGAACGCTTCGCTGCGGCGAGTTGCGCGCTTCAGACATCGGCCGCCAGGTGACCCTCGCCGGCTGGGTGAACCGCGCGCGGGATCACGGCGGACTGACCTTCGTGGACCTGCGGGATCACACGGGCCTGACGCAGCTTCGCTTCAATCCCGACCACCAGACTGAAGCGCACGCCGCCGCCCGTTCCTTGCACAATGAAGATGTCATCGCCATTCACGGCACGGTGGTGGGCCGCGGCGAGTGGATCAACCCCAAGTTGCCGACCGGGGAAATCGAGGTGGTCGTCGATGAGATCGAGGTGCTGAGCCGGTGCGATCCGCTGCCATTTCAGATCAACGACGACTTCGAGGCAGGCGAGGAGATGTGCCTGCGCTATCGTTTCCTGCACCTGCGGCGTCCGGAGATGCAGCACATCTTCCGGCTGCGGCACCAATTGGCTTACACGATTCGTGATTATTTCCACCAGCAGGGCTTCCTGGAAATCGAAACGCCGTTTCTCACCAAGTCCACGCCGGAGGGGGCGCGTGATTACCTGGTGCCCTCGCGCGTGCGGCCGGGCAGTTTCTATGCGCTGCCTCAATCCCCGCAACTCTTTAAGCAGTTGTTCATGATCGCGGGGTTCGACCGCTATGCGCAGATCGTCCGCTGCTTTCGCGACGAGGATCTGCGCGTCGATCGCCAGCCGGAGTTCACGCAGCTCGATATGGAAATGGCCTTCGTGCAGCGCGAGGACGTCATGGCCATGGTCGAGGGGTGCGTGCAGCGCATCTTCCGCGACGTGATGGGCATCGAGATTCGACTTCCGCTGCCGCGGATGACCGAGCACGAGGCGATGAACCGCTTCGGCATCGACCGGCCCGACACGCGCTTCGGGCTGGAATTGCAGGATGTCTCCGAGCTGATGCGGCAGAGCGAATTCAAGGTGTTTCGCGAGGCGCTGGATGCGGGCGGAGTGGTGAAGTGCATCGTCGCGTCGGGCGGCGAGATACTGACGCGCAAAGTGACCGACGGGCTTACGGAAGAGATTCGCGGCATCGGCGGCACGGGGCTTCCTTTGGTCAAGGTGACCGCGGGAGCGGGCGGACCGGAGTTCTCGACGGGCATCGCCAAGTTCATTCAGCCTTTGTGCGCGGCGCTCTGCCAACAGGTGGGCGCAAAGGTGGGCGACACGATTTTCTTTATGCCCGGCACCTTTGCCGACGTGTGCAAATATTTGAACCACATTCGCACGCGTTTGGCGGCCGCCCTGGATCTGGTCCCCAAGAACCGCTGGGACTTGCTGTGGGTGATTGATTTCCCGCTGCTCACCTGGGACGAGGAAGAGAAACGCTGGGCGAGCACGCACCATCCCTTCACGGCGCCGCTGGATGAAGACCTGCCGTTGCTGGATTCCGACCCGGGCAAGGTGCGCGACAAAGCGTACGACCTGGTGCTCAACGGCACGGAAATGGCCGGGGGCAGCATTCGAATCCACCGCGGCGACGTGCAAAAACAGGTGTTCCGCATCCTGGGCATCAGCGACGAGGAGGCGAAGGAGAAGTTCGAGTTCCTGCTGGATGCATTGCGCTTCGGCGCGCCGCCGCACGGGGGTATCGCCTTCGGGCTTGACCGATGGGTGATGAAACTGGCGGACACCAACAGCCTGCGCGACGTCATCGCATTCCCCAAGACGCAACGCGCCGTGTGCCCGTTAACAAATGCGCCGGGCTCGGTGGCGCAAAAGCAGCTTGACGAGTTGTTCCTGGCTCTCAAGCCCCTACCGAAGAAATGAGTGCGGCAGGTTCGGTTCGGTCTGACAGCCTCCGCATGACGCAACCCGCCGTGCGATAGGACGCTCCGGTGAAACGGGAAATGGGCTGCCGGCAGGTTCGTCTCGCCACGTCCGTGCCGGCGGGTTGTGGCTCGATGGCGGTTTCGCGACCTGTCGCAACGCCCTGCAAGGTTTCCGCCAGATCGCGGTAGGGGTTCGCAGTTTTTTTCTTTGCATCGTCTCCTGCGCTTTGGTACATTGGGTGGTTTGTCGAACTTCGAGGGGCCGATCGAGCCGTTCGACGGGTTTTTGACTCCCCGCTGTGCAACCCCCGGCCTTTGAGTGAAAACATGCAAGATTGGCGACAGGTAAGCTGTTGGGTCGGGATCGTACTGGTTGCTTTGTGCCCGGTCCGGGCGGAGGTTCCGGGACCGGTGGATACCGACCGCCATGCAGCCGCCTCGACCGCGTACCGCGCGACGGCCGGGCAAATGACGATTCAGTTTGACCCCATGGCGCTCGAAAGCGTGGGGTGGACCATCATTGGCCGGGCGACTGAGGCGGGCGATGCCGGAGACCTGGCCGCCACCTTTTCGATTTCGGATGCCTCGTTGTTCGACGTGCAGCACCGTGCAGCAATTCCGCTGGTCGGAACGCTGCGTTCGCATGGTGCCGTGCTCATCATGCAGGGCGAACGGCGGCTGCCTTTCGGCAATTTCGCCATCAGCGCTGGAGCCGACGGACGCTGGACCGTGACCAGCGAGCGGGGCGGCGATGTCGTGGGTGAGCTGTTTGACCTGTCCGCGGTACTCATGGACCTCGTACCGGGAACCAACCGCCTTCGACTCGCCGGCGAGTTGAGCCTCTCAGGAAACGCGGCGACTGTCCTGGGGTTGGGTGAAGCGGCCGGGCGGGTCATGGGGCGGATGGTACTGGAGGCCGACATCGTGGCGGCCGACGCCGCAGTGGATGAGGCAGTTCCTGAGGACGACGGTCATGCGATGATCCTGGCGAACGGCCCGGACGTCATCGTGGGCGACCTGCACGAAACGGGATCTTACGGCAGCAGCAACGGAATATCCGCCTTTTCCGTAGGGACCATTTCGTGCAACATCGGGGACGTGTGGCTCAACTGGATTGCCGAAACGAACGAGCACCCGGTCATCGGGCAGAACATGTATCGTTTGAAGGACGGTCGGCTCGAACAGATCGGCATGAGTTGGCTGAAGCATGGTTTCTTTGCGCTGTCGGGCACGTTGTGCAGCGGCGCCGGCGGGTGCTCGGGCGATCCCAGCGGCGACCATCTGGGTGTGGGTTGCTCCGATCCCTATTCGGCGAGCCTCAACGGCAGCCAGAGCAATCTGGGCCCGCGTTCGCAGGTCAATCCGCACACCGGGTTCTATCCCTATCCTTTTTCCGCCCCGGCGGCGCCGCCGACCATTGGGCGGCGGCTCCAGGTAAAGCATGAGGACCTGGAACCCTCGCTGAACCCGGGGGCGTTGTACTTCGTGGAGGGGCAGTACATCGCGGCGGACGATGCGGCCGCCGGCAACGGGAACAACAACGCGTCGTACCGCCGGGTTAATGTGAATGGCAGCGGCGGCAGTTTTACGCTGTCGTTGCAGGGTACAACGCAGCGAATGAAGTCCGGTATTCGAGCCTGGCGGGACCACGTGCCCGACGTCGTCGAAACGGAGGTTAAGGTTTCCGGCGAAGGATTTCTCATTCTGGCCGCAAGGGCGATCGACCTGGGCGCGGGGATGTGGCGTTACGAGTACGCCCTTCAGAACCTGAACTCCGACCGGGCTGCGGGTTCGTTCGCGGTTCCGTTTTTTGAAGGGGCGTGCGTGGCCAACGAGGGTTTCCACGATGTGGATGCTCACAGCGGTGAGCCCTACAGCACGACGGATTGGACGGTCTCTACTACCAACAAGCTTATCGCCTGGCTGACCGACAGTCACGCAGTCAATCCCAACGCCAATGCGCTGCGCTGGGGCACCATGTACAACTTCTGGTTCGAGACCAATGCCGCGCCGACCGCGACCGCATCGGTCGAGATCGGGCTCTTCAAGCCCGGATTCCCAGCTTCTATCGAAGTGGTTACGTTGGGGCCGACCACCACGCCCTCCGATTGTAACGCCAACGGAGTACCAGACTCGTGCGACCTGGACTGCGGAGAACCGGGCGGGCCTTGCGACGTGCCGGGCTGCGGCACCAGTGCCGATTGCGCGCGGAATTGCATTCCGGACGAGTGTGAAGCGGATTCCGACGGCGACGGCGTGATCGACTCCTGTGACTTATGCCCGGGATTCGACGATGCGCTGGACACGGACGGAGACGGCGTACCGGATGGATGCGACATCTGTCCCGGGTTTGACGACGCGATCGACGCGGACGGCGACGGTATTCCGGACGGGTGCGATAACTGCCCGAACGACCCGAATCCGTCGCAGGCGGACGACGACGAAGACGGCGTGGGCAATGCCTGCGATCCCGACTATTGCGCCCCGACGCCGCTGAACGAGCACTTTGATACCGATCCCAACTGGACGGTGCAGAACGCCGGGGCCACGGCCGGCCACTGGCAGTGGGGTGTACCGGTCGGCGGTGGGGCGCGGCTGGATCCACCGACAGACTACGACGGCAACGGCGCGTGCTATTTGACCGGCAACGCTTCGGGTGATTCGGACGTGGACGGCGGCGGCACGCGGCTGATTTCGCCGGATATCGAGATCGCGGGACGTCCCGCCACGCTCAGCTATGCCTATTGGATCGGCACCAGTGACGGGGCCGGGAATGACAGCCTGCTGGTCGAGTTGTCGGGCAATGGCGGTGCGAACTGGATCACCGCTGCCTTCTACAACACCGACAACCGCGCGTGGCTGACCGACAGCATCGATATCCGCACGTTGCTGCCCACGGCCGAGTGGGTCCGGGTGCGCTTCACAGCCACCGATGCGGGCACCGCCACCATCCTGGAGGCCGCGGTCGATGCCGTGGTGATCGAAGTGGATTGCCTGTTCGATTGCTCCATCTCCGGGGTGTGCAACGACGGCAACCCCTGCACCGACGATGTGTGTGTGGACGGTGTGTGCGAGTACACACCCAACACCCAGCCCTGCAACGACCAGGACCCCTGTACCACGGCGGATACCTGTTCGGGTGGCGCATGCGTGGGCGGCCCGCCGCCGGGATGCGTGGGCAGCGACTGCACCGACTGTAACCACAACGGCATTCGCGATGACTGTGAGGGACTGGCGGATTGCAACGGCAACGGGATTCCCGACGTTTGCGAGTTCGCGGATTGTAACAACAACGGAATCGCCGACGTGTGCGATATCGCATCGGGTACCAGCCTGGATTGCGACGGCGGTCCGATCGGTGTTCCGGCGGACGGAGCGTCGCTGTTCGGTTCTATATGCTTCAATTGCCATGGCAATGACGGTTCCGGCGGCATAGGTCCCGATATTCGCGATAAGACGCGGGTGGACATCTGGAACAAGCTGCTGCCGCCGACCACACACCCCGGTGGCACGTTCCCGGAGTTCGAACAGCAGGACTTCGCCGACCTGGAAGCGTTCCTCGCCACTGCGGGCAGCCGCGGGCGGCCCAACCTGGTGCCGGACGAGTGTGAAACGCTGACCAACTGTAACAATGAGGGTTCCAGCGACGGCTGTGAACTGGAAGCGGGTACGCAGGTGGATGAGAACTACGACGGCGTGCCGGACGACTGCGGCGCCGTCGATCCGGTCATCCCCGACGGGATGGCCAAGAACCGTTACATTTCGTTTACCACCGCATCGTCGGGCGACGTGCAGGCGCTGCGCGTCACCTCTCCGGACTGGCCGGGGCTGGTGAAGTGGGCGGGCCCACCCGATGCCAATAACGTGTCACGCCTGCAATGCACGCCACACTATCAGGCGTGGGGCGCCGGCGTGCTGCACGTGGGAGACCGCGATGTCAAACCGCAGGGCCTGTACACCGTGCAGGGACTGCGCGACGGGCTGGACGGCGGCGCGGAGACGAACTATGGCGCGGCGGTAAACATCGCCACGGTAAGCGTGTGGGGCGACCTGGCGGGCGAACTGCTCGGTGGTGTGTGGACGCCGCCCAACGGCGTGGTCAACTTCAACGATATTTCGGCCCAGATCCAGCGCTTTCAGGGCGCGGCCACGGCACCGTCGCTGGTGCGTGCGGATCTGGACGGAGAGCTCCCGAACAAGGTGGTGAACTTTGCGGACATTCAGCACGCCGTGCTGGCGTTCCAGGGCAGTCCCTATCCGTTCGGAGACCCCACGGGTTGTCCGTAACGGCGCCGCCACCCGGGTGCCATCAGCTTCGCGCGGCGGTTAGTGCCACAATGATGACATTGTACGCCGCATGGCAGCCCGCCGCCGGGCCGTAGCCCCGGTACCAGAAAATCGCCGCCAGATAGGTGCCCGCCAGCGAGCGGAACACGAACCGTCCCCACGTAAAGGGCTCAACGCCCAGCGGCTCGTGGTGGTGCGCCGCAAACAACAGCGCGGAGAGAATCACGGCGGCCACGGCCACGCCGCCCCGATCAAGCCGCAGCAGGTCCGCGCCCACCAGGACCACGAATGAGATGAAGACCAATCGAAACACCAGCTCCTCGTACACCCCGGCGCCCACTCCCAGAGCCAGGTCCGCGAACCACGCGGAGCGGTCTGAACTGAGCCACCCGAGCGGCAGGGAGCGGTTGAGCAACAGCAGCGGAAGGGCGAACAGGCACGCCTCCAGGTACATCCAGGCCACCTGCCCCCAGTGAACGCGCCACGGCTGACGCGAGGCGGCGTGTGTGGCGAGCAGAATCACCGTCACCACACCTGCGGGAGCCCAGGCCGCCACCGGACCAAAGAGCCGCAGAAACTGATTCACCAGCGCATAAGCCGTGACCCGATCGGGCGACACGTCAATCCGGCCGCCGGCCATGTGCGCAGCGCCGCCGAACAGCAGCATCAGGGGCGTTAGGAAAACCAACGCATCCAGAGGGCGCGCCAGTGCGCCGCGTCGGCTTGCCGTCTTGCGTTTCGCCTGGGGTCGGGTGGTTGTGTCAGAAGCCATGGAACGAAATGGTGCCGCCTTTGCGCCCGCGTGCAAGTGGTGACTACGCAAACCGACGAATCAACTCCCCGATCCGTGCCAGATGATAGTCGTCGTGTTCACTGTCGAAGCAGGCAATGTCCACGATCCGCATCGAGCGCTTCAGCCGCGGGTGCAGCGCGGCACGCGACCAGTCCGCCTCCGGAATCGATTCGAAGCGGTCTACCAGTCTTCGGCGTTCGGCGCGAAAGGCGGCCAGCAATTCAGCGATGGGGCGCGCGTTGTGGTCAGCCTCGTGGGTGCGGCGGTTGGACATGTCCGCCGCGACCAGCACCGCCTGGCCGCACAATATCTCGGTGATCCGCTGCATGGGCAGATAGCCCAGGTCGAGCAGGTGGCCGACGTTTTCCTGGATGGACCAGGAGGCTCCGTCGCGCCGGGTCAGCACGTCGGCCGCCAGGCCCGCGACGCGCTCCTCCAGCCGCGCCGGGGTACCGCGAAGGCGTTCAAGCAGGTCCGGGAGTTTGCCCGGTGGGAAATCGAACTGAAAGGTGCGTTCGATCCAGGGCCAGCGCGGCATAGTCGGCTCCCTTTCCGTTCCACCCGGCGTATCATGCGGTTTGCCGCCGCACCGGACTGTGGTATGAGGTAGCGTACCGGCTCCGTCCGTTAGTCGCGACTGGTCGGGGCGCTCACGGGGAGCAGGGATCACCAGGAACGAATGCCGTGCACCGCCGGGACCTACTGGACAAGCTGGCAAGTTATCGACCGTCGGAGCCGCACGAACAGGCGAGCCGGGAACAGATGATCGCATTTGTGCGCCGGCACCCTGATTGCTTTGAGCGATCGTTGTCCATCGGGCATGTCACCGGTTCGGCGTGGGTCCTCAGCGCGGACGGATCCCGCGCGTTGCTTTCGCACCACCGCAAGCTGAACAAATGGCTTCAGCTTGGGGGGCACGCCGATGGCGACGCGCACGTTCTTCGCGTGGCCCTGCGCGAAGCACATGAGGAATCCGGATTGGTCGCCATAAGGCCGGTGTCAGAGGACATCTTCGACGTGGACGTGCACAAAATCCCGGCGCGCGGCAGCGAGCCGGCGCACCTGCACTACGACGTCCGCTTTCTCTTCCGCGTAACGGGCGACGAGCGCTTCCGCGTGAGCGACGAGTCGCACGATCTGGCCTGGGTCACGCCGCGGGAACTGCCCGCGTTGGACGTGGACGAATCCGTCCTGCGCATGCACCGCAAGTGGGTGGCGCTGCCGCCCGGCGCGTAACCATCCACCGCTGCGCGGCTCAGGGCTGCTCTGCCGATGCGGCCTGATCCTCCACTGACTCCTTCTTGTCACTATCGAGACCGTAATCAATCTCCGTTTCCGGCGGCGCGCCGCCCGGCCCCTGAAGGTAATGGGAGAACCAGCGCATCATGCGCAGGTTGTAATCGAGCCGCGCCGCGGCCTTGCGATTGCCATGGCCCTCTCCGGGGTACAGCACCAGGCGCACGGGTGTTTCGCCCAGCAGCTTGAGGTGGCGATACAGTTCCAGCGACTGGCCCACATCCACCCGCGGATCGTCCTTGCCGTGCATGATCAACAGCGGCGTTTTCGCTTTCTGGAGGTGGTAGATCGGACTGCGTTCGAGAAAGAAGTTCCAGTCCTCCCAGAGCTTCTTGCGCGCGTGAACCAGGTGCATTTCTTGGGGGATGTCGGTGGTGCCGTACTTGGAAATGAGGTTACTGACGCCCACGAACATGACGCCCGCGGCAAACCGCTCCGAGTAATAGGTGCTGCACCACGCCGTGGCGTAGCCGCCGTACGACCCACCGGTGATGCCCACGCGCTCCTTGTCCACCAGCCCGATGGAGACCAGGTGATCGACCGCGTCGACCAGGTCGTCAAACTCCTTGCCGGCGTAGTCGGCCTGCCCCAGTTTGGAGAAGGCCACGCCCCGCCCGGTGCTTCCGCGGTAATTGGGATAGAACACCGCGAACCCCTGCGCCGCGCCGACCTGTCCCGGGTCGCCGTAGCTGGTCAGCCATTCGTTGCGGTCGTGCGATTCCGGTCCGCCGTGCACGCAAAGAATCAACGGATAACGCTGTCCGGCGACTTCATTGAGCGGGCGAATCAGGATCCCCTCCAGCCTCAGCCCGTCGCGCGCCGTGTGCGACACGACTTCCTGCTTCGCGAAGCGCAGCGCCGAGAGCCACGGATTGCTGTCGGTCAGGCGCCGCGCTCCGGCATCGCCGTGGCACAGGTAGTACACTTCCGGTGGGTGGGTCGGTGACGAGGAAACCATCGCAGCGCATTTTCCGTCACGCGACAACGACATGCGACTGTACACGCCGCGGCCGGTGGGAATGTGCGTCTTGCGGCCACTACCCGTGCGGCCGACTTCGCCAAGGGTGGTCCACACGCCTTCGTCGCCGAGGTACATGATCGTTTCAGCATCCTGCCACCAGGTGGATGCGACCTGGCCCTCGTACCCGGGCAACACGTCGCGCAGCACCCCATCGGCAACGCCGGCCACCATCAATCGACCGGCGGAAGGATCGTGAATGTCCTCCGCTGAAATGACCGCCAGATGCTCGCCGTCCGGACCCCAGGTGAACGGGCCAAGCTTGCCGGGGTTCGGAAAGCTGGAAACCAGCGCGCCGGAGTCCACGTCATAGACGCACATCTTCCTTCTCATGT
>CAZMVD010000031.1:7495-13626 GCA_964569425.1 uncultured Phycisphaeraceae bacterium | reverse complement strand
ATGTACTCATCGTCGATGAGCGGCGTGGGCGCCAGTGCGACGGCGATTCGATTCCCAATCGTGCTCCAGCGGACCGCCGAGGCCGAACCGACCAGTTCCATCATCTGCGCCTTGGCCGAGCCGTCGGACGCCGATGCGATCCATACGCCGGTCGGGCGCAACTCTTCTTCATAGACAATCTGCTTGAATCCCTTTTCTTCCTGCTTCTTGCGCTGCTTGGACTCCTTTTCCTTGGCGAGGAACGCCACGCGCTCGCCGTCCCGGCTCCACGAGTAGTCACCGATATCCGTGTCGTGATCGCGCAGCTTGCGTGCCTCGCCTCCATCGAGGGGAATGGCGTACAACGAGCGATGCTTGTCTTTGCCGCGCTTGGCGAGAAAGGAAATCGCGCTGCCGTCTGCGGTCCAGTCGATGCCGCTGACGTTGATTTCCCCGGTGATAAACGGGCGGGAAACGCCCTGACGATCCACGACGTGCAATTCCGCCCACGCCGGACCGTCGTCATCCTCACCCGGACTTCGTGGCACAGAGAGCACATAGGCGACATGCGCTCCGTCGGGCGAAATTCGGGCGGCAGTCACGCTGCGCAGCCGCGCCACGTGATGCGGGGTAAACGTATCTCCCGCGGCCAAGGTCGCCGCCGGCTTGTGCCACGCCCCCGCCGCCGCCAGCCAGATAACCAGCCCCAGGGCGGATCGTCCGCGCCGGAAGTCCAAACCTTGTGTCATCTTTGTCCTCCTCGCATGAATTTGCCATCGGCCCGACCGTGAAAGGGAGGATCGTGGGACCGCCGCGATTCGTCAACCTGAAAAAGGGGCAGGTTCACCGGGATGGTTGATCAGCCGGCAGGGGGGCTCGCAAGGTCGGAACGCAGGACCGCCCGGAGAAGCCGTCGGAACCTTGGACGGTTTCTGATGTCACCAAGCGGCGCTGCACACCCCGACGGGGCACGCAGCGGCGAATCAAACCAGGATGCGCGTTTCTTTGGGCGGAATGACGACGGTGTTGCCGATGGCCACGTCGTCGCCGTGTTGATTGGTGCATGCGACCATCAGGCGAATGCGCTTGGGATTGATGGTCTCGATGACCGTGGCCTTCGCCGTGACCGTATCGCCGAGGTACACCGGCTTCATGAATCGAATATGCAACTCGACGAAAATAGTGCCCAGCCCGGGAATCTCACCGCCGAGCACCGAGGAGATGATCCCCGCCGTGAGAATGCCGTGCGCCACCCGGCGACCGAACTGGGTGCGCCGGGCATATTCTTCATCGATGTGCAGCGGGTTGAAATCGCCCGACGCATCGGCGAATCCGAAGACATCCTGTTCGGTGATGGTCTTGGTGAACGTGCCGACGTCGCCGACGGCCAGTGTTTTTCGCGCGTTCATTTCCACGACAGTGATCTTCACAGGGCGCCGATCCGAAACTCCGCGCCGGCCTGAGCGCCGGAAAACACTTCGGCGAACTTCCATGCCCCACGAGCCGCAAACCGAGGATGCGACGACCCGTGCGACTCCAGCGACGCGGCGGTTCACGGAGCATATCGACCGAGCGCGACCGCTACTGGAGCGCGCCACAGGCGGTCCGATCATTCCGCCTCTTTGTGCTTCTTCGCAGCGTCGACTATCTGCTGCTGCACGTTACCGGGGACGACCTCGTAGTGGGAAAACTCCATGGCGTAGCTGCCCTGCCCGCCGGTAATACTGGACAGCCGCGAGTTGTAATCGGCCACTTCCGCCAATGGCACAATCGCCTTGATCACCGCCATGTTGCCGGGAATCATATCCTGCCCCTGCGGTCGGCCGCGGCGCGAGGCCAGATCGCCCTGAATGTCGCCCACGTTGTCCGCGGGGCAGGTGACCTCGATGGTGACGATCGGCTCGAGCAACGCGGGTTTGGCCTTCATGAATGCCTCTTTGAAGGCGCCGCGTCCGGCAATCTGGAAGGCGATATCCTTGGAATCCACCGGGTGGGTCTTGCCGTCGGTCAACTCGACCTTGACGTCGACGACCGGATAACCGGCGAGCACGCCCTCGGCCATCGTGGCGCGGACGCCCTTGTCCACACTGGGACGGTACGCCTGGTCGATGGCGCCGCCGAAAATCTTGTCCACGAACTCATAGCCCGCCCCGCGTTCCGCCGGAACCAGGTTGATCACCACCTTGCCATACTGTCCGGCGCCGCCCGACTGCTTCTTGTGCGTGTATTCCACGTCCATGGCCGAACCGAGGATGGTCTCGCGATACGGAATGCGCGGCGGCTTGGTCACCACGTCCAGTTTGTACTGTTTGGCCATGCGGTTGAGGTACGTGCGGAGCTGAGTCTCGGCCATGCCGCGGACGACCAGCTCACCGCCGGTGCCGCGCTCTGTCACAAAACAGGGGTCTTCCTCGGCAAAACGCTTGAGCGCGCCGCCGATCTTGTCCTCGTCGCCGCGGGACTTCGACTCGAGCGCCAATGAGAACATGGGGTTGGGGAACGCCGGCATCTCCACCGTGCCCCCTTTGGCGACGTAGAGCGTTTCTCCGATGTCGAAATCGAGCTTGGCCAGACCGATGATGTCGCCCGCGACGCCGGATTCCAGTTCTTTGTGGTCCTGTCCCAGGAAACGCATGATCTGCCCGGGACGCGTGCCCTTCGGTTCGGACTCGCTCTTGACCGTCATGTCGGAGGTGAGCTTCCCGGAATACACGCGCACCGCCAGGTACTTGATGTGGCTGCGCGCGTCGGTGCTGATGCGAATGACCTGCCCCAGAAACGGCCCCGAAGCGGAAGGCTCGATCTCGGTTCGACTATCGCCCTCCACCAGCATGCGGCGCTTGCCCGAGACCGGGCTGGGGCACAAGGGAATCAACGCGTCGAGAAACTCGGCGATGCCCACGTCGCCGCAGGAGTTGGTAAACAGGATGGGCATGAAGGCGCCGGACGCGACCGCCTGCGCGGCGGCGCTCTTGGCCTCTTCCGTGGAAAGTTCGCCCCCCAGGTATTTTTCCATCATGGCGTCGTCGGCGCCGACAATGGCCTCGATGATCGCGGTGTGCGCTTCGCCCGCATCGGAAAAATCGACCGCCCCCGACTCGTTGGCAAAGCAATCCACCACGGACTTGCCGTTGCCGGCGGGCAGGTTGAGCGGTACGCACTGCGGACCGAACGCCTCCTGGATCGCGGCTACCTGTGCCGGCAGATCCACGTTCGCGGCATCGATATGATTGAGCACAAACCACACGCCCAACCCGTAGGCGCGGGCGCGTTCGTACATCTTGCGCGTGTTCACCTGAATGCCGGCCGAAGCCGAAACCACCACGACCGCGCACTCCGCCGCCGCCAGCGCCGCAATGGACTGGCCGCAGAACGCCGAAACGCCGGGCGTGTCGAGCAGGTTGACGTGGCAACCCTTGTGCGCGAAGTAGGCAATGGCCGACTCAAACGTGCTCTTCTTCTCGCGCTCTTCCTCAGAGGCGTCGAGGATCGACGTGCCCTCCGGCACGCTGCCCAGCCGGTTGGTCGCCCCCGCCTTGAACAGCAGTGCTTCGGCAAGCGAGGTCTTGCCCGCTCCGGTGTGACCCACAAGCACGATGTTGCGATACTGATCCGGTTGGTATACGGCCATGCATGGCTCCTGCTGACTAACGGGTTCAGCGGTTCGCGCCCCTGCCGGGCTTGAACCTGTCGTCTTGAATTCTACTGCACGCAAAACGCCGCGCAGCGCTCCCACGGAAGCGCAGCGCATACTAACGCAAGGTTCATAGTGATGCCACGCCCGCGCCGCCCCGGCCATTGAGCCGGCCGGTGCAACCGAATGGCCGCCCTTTGGGCGTCTGCCGCATCGCCCGCGAGGATCAAACCTTTAACGGTACTCCCGAATCCCGCGTGGCCGGAGGGCTCACCGCCGATACAATGACCGGCGAGATGGACATGGTCGTGGCCGACAATCTCGTCAAAGTCTTTCCCACCCCGCGCGGGGATGAGAAGCGCGCCGTCGACGGACTCAGCTTTCGGGTCGGCGCCGGACGAATCTACGGATTGCTCGGACCCAACGGCGCCGGCAAGACCACGTCACTGCGGTTGCTGAGCGGGCTGATGGCGCCGACCAGCGGCACGGCCGTGCTCGCCGGACACGACGTCGCCGCCGAGCCGAATACCGCCAAACGGGTGATCGGGTTCCTGACCGCGAACACCGGGCTCTACCAGCGGCTGACGGGACGCGAACTGCTGATCTACTTTGCGCAGCTTCATCGGCTGGACCCCATTCAGGCGCGCCGCCGCGCCGACGAGTTGATCGACTGGTTCGGCATCGGCGGCTTCGCTGACCTGCGCTGCGGGGCGCTCTCCACCGGACAACGGCAGCGGGTCAACATCGCCCGCGCCCTGGTCGGCGACCCACCGATCCTCATCATGGATGAGCCCACGCTGGGGCTCGACGTGCTCAGCAACCGCGTGATTCTGGAGTTCATACGGCGCGAACGCCAGCGGGGAAAAACGATCATTCTCTCTACCCATTATCTGGATGAGGCCGAGGACCTGTGCGACGGCATCGGCCTGCTGCACGAGGGGCGCATCGTGGCCGAGGGCGACATTGACGCGCTTCGGGCGCAAACCGGCGAGGTACGGCTGAGCAACATCTTCCTGAAAGTCATCCATGCCCAGGAGAAGGTGGAGGCGATCGTCCCATGAGCTTCCACCGCCGCATCCGCACCATCTATGGTAAGGAACTCATCGATATTCTCCGCGATCGGCGCACGCTCATTGCGATGATCGTCGTGCCCATCGTGCTCTATCCGCTGCTGATGCTCGGTTCGATTCAGGCGGTGAGCTATCAGGCAGAGTCGATGGCCGACGAAAAGTTTCTCGTCGGCACGGTGGGTGAAGCGCACAAGCAGGTGCTCGAAGCACTCCTGGCCCTGTCCGCGGAATTGCCACCCGTCGACCCAGACGATGCCCACGACGCCGCCGCCGCTGCGGAACCGGCCGCGGACGAAGCGCGCCGCCCGCTGGCGGAACGCGTGCGCGTGGTGGCGGTCGAGACCCGCGAAGCGCTGGAACGCCACATTCAGGCGCGTTCCATCCACGCCGGCGTGGTGTTTGCGAACGAAAATGTCGTGAACGCCATGGACCGCCGCAATGAATTGGAGTTGCTGTCCGATCAGGAGGAGGTTCGCAGCAACTACATCGCCTGGGAGATCGGAGGGCTGCTCAGCCGCATTGGCCGCCACTGGGTCGAACAACGAAAGCAACAACTCCACCTGCCCGACGCGTTTGATCGTCCGTTCAAGCTGACCACCGTCAATCTCGCGGCCCCTTCGTCGATTCTCGGACAGATCCTTCCGCTGGTCCTGATCCTGATGACCATAACAGGGGCCATCTATCCCGCCATTGACCTCACCGCCGGCGAGCGGGAACGCGGCACCCTGGAATCGCTGATGGTCTGTCCGGTCCCGGTGATTGACCTGATCGTGGGCAAGTTCCTGGTGGTTACCACGGTGGCCATCATGGGCGCTGCGCTCAACCTCGCGAGCGTCACCGCGACGGTGTACTTCGGCGGCTTTGACATTCTCATCGCCACCAGCGGCGGGGGGCTGCCGTTGGGGACCATGGCCTTCATCCTGTTGTCGTTGATTCCCTTTGCGGTGTTGATGTCTGCAATCATGATCGCGGTGTGCAGCTACGCACGCACTTTCAAGGAAGCGCAGAACTATGTGACGCCGGTGATCCTGGCCGTGCTGATTCCCGGCGGCGTCGCCGCCCTGCCCACCACCCGGCTGGATGGAATCATGTTGGTCATGCCGGTCGGAAACATGGTGCTGCTGGCGCGGGATCTGTTGCTGGGGGTCGCTGTGCCCGCCTGGCAGGTGGTCATGGTGCTCTTTGCCACCACGTTGTACGCCGCGGCCGCGGTGGCCGTGGCGGCCCGGATCTTCGGAACGGAGTCGGTGGTGTTTTCGGACGCCGGATCGTTGAAGGCGTCGTTTTCGCGCAAGCTGATTCGTCCTTCATCCACCCCCAGCATTTCCATGAGCCTGATGTTGGCGGCGCTGCTCTTCCCGGTGTGGTTCTTCGTGCAGGCCTCATTCTCCCCCTCCCTGGGCGAGGACGCCCGGCAATTGCTGTACGGCGGTGAATGCGAACGCCGG
>CAZMVD010000031.1:0-7485 GCA_964569425.1 uncultured Phycisphaeraceae bacterium | reverse complement strand
GGCGAGGACGCCCGGCGCCTGCTGTATCGCACCGGCGCCCTCATGCCGCTGCTGTTCGCCGCGCTTCCGGCGGCGGTGCTGGCCTACTGGAAGGTGAACCTGGCTACGGCGTTCGGATGGCGCCTGCCGTCGTTTCGCTTTCTGGTGGCGGCCGTGCTCATCGGTGGCGCCGCCTGGGTGCCGGCGCGCGAAATCACCGTGATCCAGTCCATGATTTTGCCGCCGCCGGCTTCGCTCATCGAAACCGCCGAAGCCATGGCCAAGACACTGGAAGGGATGCCCTGGTGGCATGTCATCCTCATTCTCGCCGTCGTTCCGGCCGTTTGCGAGGAACTGATGTTCCGCGGGTTCCTGTTGACCGGGCTCATGCGTTCACTGAGACCCTGGCCGGCCATTCTGGTGTCCGCGGCGGTGTTCGCCGTGTTTCATTTTGTGTTCTTCAAGTTTGCCGTGACCGCGGCGATGGGCGTGCTGCTGGCGTACTTGTTCCGGCGGTCCGGTTCCGTTTTCCCGGGCATGATCGTCCACCTGCTCCACAACGGAATCGGCGTTTTGACCTCGCTGCAGGTCCATTGGCCGGAATGGCTGGGGATAGAGGAAAGTGCGGATTTTGCCCATTTGCCGATGCACGTGATCATGATCGGCTGTGCCCTGGTCGGCGCCGGGCTCTATACCGCTTCGCGACCGTTGTGCACGGCGCCCGATCGGCCGGGCGCCGGGATTATAGAAACATGAGTGCATTCGCCGAAAACGCCAATGGGATTCAGGAGGTCATGATCGTGAGGACGATGCCCGCCCCCGCGCGCCGATTTTCCGTTCCGGTCCATGGACGTTGCCCAGCGGCGCTGGCGCTGCTCATTTGCCTGGGCGGGTGCGGCGACTGGTTTCGCAATCTGACGGCTTCCTTCGGCGGCGCGCAGGCCGGATCGCGCGGCAACGTTCGCGTGCTGTTCATCAACAACACCCCGCATCGCGCCGTCTTTACGTTCGGGTCGTACGATCAGTCCGATCCCGACGCCGCCCCCGCGTTCCGTCAGTTCGGGCCCGAGGATTTCGACACCAACCTCGAAGGCGACGCCACCAGCGCCATCATCAACATTCCCTGCGCACGCGTGTTTGCAATCGGCAGCGAAGAACTGCTTCAGCGTATCCGCGACCGCGCCGCTGCCAACACGTTCTTCGAGGAGGGGCTGGTGGACGGCGTGGAATTTCTGGGCGACGGAGAGGGGGGCGACGGCGAACTGGTCAGCAGGGGTGCTGCGCCGCCGTTTGAGGCGTTGCTCGGTGTCGATTTCCCCTGCAACGCCCTGTTGATATTCCGCCTGGAGATCAATGACCTGGGCCCGGCGCCGTTTCTGATCGACTTCGAACTGGTTCCCTCAGAGTCGGATCGTTGAAAGCGATGGCCCCGATGGGTTGCTGACGACACTCCGCCACCTTCATCCACCCAATGGCGGCAGTGCCAACTTCGACTCGCTGCAGAGCGCCGGCCGACTCCACGAAGAACCGCCATTCACACGCCGGCAAGCCCGATTCCAGGGGTTGCCCGAACAGTCAGGCCACTTGCTGCGCCGCCGGTCCGGGCGTATACTGTGCGGTTCCGAAATGGGACGGAGCGGTCGGTTTTCAGGCGTTGAATCGAGTTCCACGCAGCCGGCTTCCGGCGAATGTTCCTCCGTTTGGGCGGGGGTTTTCCAAAGGACGACGCAACCATGCACTATCCTCGTCGCAACAGCAAGATCAAACGGGCGCGGAAGCAGGGATTCCGAGCGCGCATGCGTACCAGCAAGGGGCGTAAGCTCATCAATCGTCAGCGTCGCGCCGGCCGGCATCGCATCAGCGTTTGCGAGAAGTAACACAGCGCGCCGATTTGCTGCGCCGTCGCAGCCGCAGGTTTCGGCTTGCGCTGGCGGCGTTGCGGTTTCTTGAATATACTGGCTCGTTCATCGCGGGGGTGCTCCGAAGGAGACGTGAGTGGTCTCACGTCCGGTGCGCCGGCAGTCAGCGGTTGGTTCGTCCCTTCCGGGGTTCCCCATCGAACGTTGTGCCGTTCGCTTCGCCACGGGGTGGTAGACGCTCATCCGCATGTTTCCTGGACGCTACGTCAGGGTTGAGAAGGCATGGTAGATCAAAACCTCATCAGTGAACTGGATATGGATGGTGCGGCGCTCGACGCCGAACTGAACCGCTTGTTCGGCGGCGAAAGCGCCGAAATGCACATCAGCACCATCATTGAGAAGCAGGGCGAAGAGCTGAAACCGGGCACCATTCTGTCCGGGCGCATCGTGGGCAGGGCGGGTGACGACGTCGTCGTCGACGTCGGCCTCAAGAGCGAAGGGCTCATCCCCGTCGGCGAATGGGACGACGGCGTCGAAGTCGGCGACGAAGTCCAGGTCTGGCTCGATGCCGTCGAGTCCGACAGCGGACACATCGTCCTGTCCAAGCGCAAGGCCGACCGCATTCTCAACTGGCAGAAAATCGTCGATTCCAAGAACGAAGGCGATACCGTCACCGGCCGCGTTATGCGCAAAATTAAGGGTGGGCTGCTGGTGGACATCGGCTATCCCGTCTTTCTGCCCGCCTCGCAGGTGGACATCCGCCGGCCCGGCGACATCGGCGAGTACATCGGCCGCGACATCGAAGCCAAGATCCTCAAGATCGACACCGAGCGCCGCAACATCGTCATCTCGCGCCGCAAGCTGATTGACGAAGCACGCACCGCCGCCAAAGAAGCGCTCCTGTCGCGCATCCAGGTGGGCGACGTCATCCGCGGCTCGGTCAAGAACATTGCCGACTTCGGCGCCTTCGTCGATCTCGGCGGCATCGACGGGCTGCTGCACATCACCGACATGAGCTGGGACCGCGTGGGCCATCCTTCCGAGGCCGTCAAGATCGATCAGGAAATCGAAGTCAAGGTGCTCAATATCGATCGCGACAAGGAGAAGATCGCGCTGGGCCTCAAGCAGCTCAAGGTCAACCCCTGGGAGGAAGTCGAGCAGCGCTACCCGCCCAACACGCGGCTCCGCGGCGAAGTGGTCAACATCATGAACTACGGCGCCTTCGTGAAGATCGAGCCCGGCGTCGAAGGGCTGGTGCACATCAGCGAAATGAGCTGGACCCGGCGCATCAATCACCCCTCCGAAATGCTCACCGTCGGTGACGTGATCGACGTCGTCGTGCTCGAAGTCAACAAGAACAAACAGGAAATCTCGCTCGGCATCAAGCAGACCCAGGACAACCCCTGGACCCACGTCGCCGAGAAGTATCCGCCCAACACGCGCATTTCCGGCAAGGTGCGCAACCTCACCAATTATGGGGCCTTCGTGGAAATCGAAGAGGGCATCGACGGCCTGTTGCACGTGTCCGACATGAGCTGGACCAAGAAGGTCAACCACCCCTCCGAAATGCTCAAGAAGGGCGACACCATCGACTGCGTGGTGCTCAATGTCGATCAGGAAAAGCAGCGCATCGCCCTCGGGCTTAAGCAGCTTCACGAAGATCCCTGGGCCCGCGCCGTCCTGGAAAACTACATTCCCGGACAGATCGTCGAGGGAACCGTCACCAAGATCACCAATTTCGGCGTGTTCGTCGAGCTGGAGGACGATCTCGAAGGGCTGTTGCACGTCAGCGAATTAGCCGATCATAAGGTCGAGGACCCTCATTCGGAGGTCAAGATCGGGGATAAGATCCTCGTGAAGATTCTGCGTGTGGACCCGGTCGACCGTAAGATCGGCCTGTCCAAGAAGCGCGCCGAGTGGTCCGCCGAGCAGGACGTCGAAATGGGAGAAAAGAAGGCCAAGCCGCGCCGCGGCGGGCTGCACGGTCCCGGCGAGGAAACCTCGGGACGCATCGAGCCCATGCCTTTTGTCCCGCCGACCCCCCTGCCCCGGGTGGAGCCGGAGGGTGGAGAAGATTCAGGCGACGAACAATAATTCCTTCGCCGGATAATGGTAGCGCCCGGGGGGCGGTGCCGATCCGGCGCCGGCTCCATCGCCGGTTAAGGCCTCGGACGGGAGCTTCCCGGGGGAGGGTGCCACCATCGCTGTCGACACCGGCCTGCAAGTCTACCTGCGGCAGATTAACGACGCGCCGTTGCTCACCGCCGACCAGGAGAAGCACTACGCGTCCATCGTACGCTGCGGGCAGGGCGCCGCCGAGCGCTTCGCCCGCCGCGAAATCACCCTGCGCGAACGCGAGCTACTCGAATCCGAAGCCGCCGCCGCACGCGAAATCATGGTCAAATCCAACCTGCGCCTGGTGGTCAACATCGCCAAGAAATACGCCAAACGCGGCATGCCCATCAATGACCTCATCAACGAGGGCAACCTCGGCCTCATCCGCGCCGTGGAGGGTTTCGACCCCGACCAGAACACCCGCTTCAGCACCTACGCCGCCTGGTGGATCAAGCAGACCATCAAACGCAGCCTCATCAACAGCGACAAGCCCGTTCACATCCCCGCCTACATGGTCGAGATGATCTCGCGCTTCCGCGAAGCACGCGATCAGTTCCTCGAAACCGAGCAGCGCCAGCCCACTAACGAGGAACTCGCCGAGCGACTGCAAATGTCCGCCAGTAAGGTGAGCCACATTCGCAGCGCCGTCAAAGCGGTGTCGGCCACCAATCAGGATGCCGACTTCCGCACCGGCCAGACCCTCACCGAAGGGCTGGAAGACGCCAAGACCCCCCGCCCCGAAGAGGGGCTCTTCAACGAGTCGGAAACCAGCAAAGTGCTGGATCTGCTCCACGCGCTGGACGAACGCGAGTCGAAAATCCTGCGGATGCGCTACGGCCTCGACGGTGAAGAGCCCATGACCCTCAAGGACATCGGCGTCAAGATCCACCTCACGCGCGAGCGCGTCCGCCAGATCGAAAGCGAAGCGCTGCGCAAGATCAAACAGTTCGTGCTCGATTAGCCAACTCCCGTAGCATCCTTTTGATATAATCATCAGAGGCGCTGGGGGACCGGCTTTGCCGCCGGCCTGACGGACTCGAACGCTCGTCCCACAAGTTATCGACAGGCTACTTGTGATAGCGTCCGTGCGAATGCGCACGCCGGTTGCCGCGCCGCCGTTCCCGCGCCGGTTCCGTGCCGCGGGTTAGGGCCCCGCCCGCCCCTTCTCCAAGAAGTCACAACGTCAAGCGGAGCACGTCCCGCGCCCAGAGAGCGTCATCTTTCCTGAAATTTCTTCATTTTTTTCTTGATCTAGGTACATCTCGCCGGCTATTATGGGAACAGTCCGGGCCGATCATCGGAGCCGTCGGGTCATCATCTCATCCGTCCTCCGGTACCGGCGGTGTCATAATGCAGGTTCCTGGCTAAGTGCCTTTCACGCTGCGAGGGCGGACCATGCATGTTTCTCTGATTTCCGTTGTGATAGCGGCCATCGGCGCCGCGGCTCAGTTTGGTGAAGTTGATGGCGAGCTTCCGATTCCCCATAGAGTCGATGTCGCCCACCCGGATGCTCCAGACTCCGAACGCACGCTTCGCCGGCGCATCGTCACGGAAACAGGGGTCTTCATCGTGACCGACGCGGCGCCGCATCCGAAATCGGGCCCGGCCTTTCCGCGCGCCTACGCCGCCTGGTGGCGCAGCTTCGCGGGTGGGCCCATGCTCGTCTACAATCACTTGGTGCGAACGCAGCAAGAGCTCGACGAAGCGGCGCTCCTGCTGGCCCGGGAACTAGGTCACGACGTTCTTGCGAACCCGCACCCCGGCCGGGGAGCAACGGATACCACAGGAAAGAAGAGCCGCGATGCCACCCGGCAACGATTCACAGAGAACAATCAGCAAGACGCCAATGCCCCCAAATCCCCCACCAGCCCGGCCGATGGCCCACGCTGGCACCCGGTAACGCGCGGGGTGGTCTGGCAGATCATGGGGTACGCCGACGCCCCGCCCCTGACGCCGGAAATGGCGGAGCAGTTCGAACGTGTCCTGTTCGGCCAGGGGGAGGAGAAGAGAGACGAATACTCTCCATTGGCCGGCCCCGGGGACTGGGACCCGATACCGGCCTGTAATCCTGTGGAGGGGGCGGGCATTGCTGGTGGGGCCGGAACGGGAGACGACGACGCTGGAGAGGATATAGGGGGCTCCGGCGGCTGGGGGAACGAGTCTGACTGGCCGCCGTTGCCGCCGCTGGACGCGGACGCCACGCCGGACGACGCCATCGTGGCGGCCATGTCGAGTTCCTGTTGCGAGGGCGCTCCCTGCGGTGGTACGTGCTGCATCGGCTCCTGCTGCGCAGGTTTCTGCAACTGCCGCACTTGCTGTGGGAGCTACTGTTGCGCGGGGTCCGGCGGCGTCTGTTGCGGCGGCGGGCATTGCTGCGGACAGGGGGAAGATTGTTGTCCCGGCGCTTTCGGGGGCTGCTGCCCGGCTGGAACTAATTGCTGCGGGGACCGCTGCTGCGCGAATTGCAGCGATCCGTGCTGCGGGGACGGCGACCCCTGTTGCGGCGATCCGGATTGTTGCGGCGAACCGTGCTGCCAGAATCCCTGCTCCTGCGATCCGTGCTGCGTGGACCCGTGTTCGTGCGACCCGGCCTGCTGCGACGATCCGTGCGACTGCCGCAACTGCGACGACGGCAAGCCCTGCACGATCGACACCTGCACGGCCGGGGGCTGTTCGCACACGCCGAACCCCGACCCCTGCTGCGATAACGACGATCCGTGCGACCCCGATTGCGGCGACCCCTGCGCCCCGGGCTGCGTCAATTGTGACGACAACAACCCCTGCACGGCCGACTCCTGCTCCGGGGGCGTTTGCTTCCACGATCCGGACCCCGATCCCTGCTGTTCGTGCAACGCCCAGGGGGGCCAGTGCTGCAACCCGGCCTTACGGGAAGGAGGAGCCGCGTTGGGGGAGATCGGCTGCTGTCTGGAGACGGAAACGTGCTGCGGCGGCAGCGAATGCTGTCCGTCGGAGTTCTGTTGCGGAAATGGTGAATGTTGCGCGCCGCTGCCCTGCGAGGAGTGCCTGAAGAACGGCACGCTGTCGGGTGGTACAATCCTGGTGCAGCCGCCGGTGGTGTGCCTGGGCGATACCATCACCTTTACGCTGGAGGGCGTCGTGGACGACGGGGGCATCAAGCGGGTGTTCTGCACGGCCAAGGAGGCGATCGACCCGGTGACGCCGACGTACGAGTGGGAATTGACCGTGCCGCCAAGTTACCCGCCCCCGCTACCGCCGCTAAACGGCACGGGTCCGGTGGCGACGGTGACGGCGCAAGTGGCAGGGACGTATTCCGTAATCTTCACCGCCCTGGCGGATCGCGAGTGTCCGCCAAGCCCGGTCCCAATTGGCCCGACAGGTAAATCTACGGCCTGTGCGGTAGGAGAGATATGTTGTGCTACTGGCTGTTGTCCTGCGGATACTTGTCCATCACCGGGGTTGCTCTCATGCTTGGAGAGCGTTGGCGGCATCGCTGTACGTAACACATCAGCCGCCTGCAATGCGGCGGGACGATTAAAGTGGAAACGGACTT
>CAZMVD010000030.1:0-35975 GCA_964569425.1 uncultured Phycisphaeraceae bacterium | reverse complement strand
GCGATGATCCAACCTTCTGACGGATCGTAGGGTAGAACATTGGCCTCGTAGCGATAGAGCACGTCGTCGCCCTTGGTGGGCGAAACGACCAACAGGAGCATCCCAATCAGAATATACCCACGGCGATGCATGGGTTCCTTCCATGTCAAAACTGGACTTTAGCCTTGCGCATTCTACCTCCACGCGCCAAGCTGAACAACGCGAAGCACGGTTCGTACCAGACCGTCACGGTGTACCCTCGCACCGGCTGGACCTGTGTCCCGATCGAGGATTCGATGGGATGATGTCTTGCGAAATTGTCTAACGGCGCTGCCGATCAGTTATCCCCTGGGTGAGAAGGCCACGGGGTGCTTGACCTTACGCCACGACGGCCGGGATTTCGCGGGGCATGGGGGCCAGTTCGCGGCGGGCGATGCTGGCGGGCGGCGTGGAGGCCGTGGTTTGGCGGGCGGCGTGAAAGCGAATGATGTTGGCCAACAATAAGGTCAGGAGCAATTCACCGAGTGCGAACACCAGCAGCCCGGCCAGAACCACCCGCGACCAATGGACCGTCACTACCCCCTCGGTCAGCCGCGTCCATAGCCCCGGTCCTACCAGCCAGACAATGGCGGGAACGGTCGGGACCAGGGTGATGGCCCATCCTCGAAACGAAAAGAGCCTGTCTAGCGCGGCGGCAACGAACGTTCGTGAGCGTCGCCGTGCAATCAGCGCATGAACCTGATCGGCCAGTACGCCGGCCGACAGCAGGCAAACGCCCGCCGTGCCGAGCAGAGAACAGGCCAGCAATCGATAGATCATGTCCTCCTGGAGCCGCCCGAGGCGCAGCCACATTTCCAGGGGGTAAGCGGCCAGAAGGCACATCGCGACCAGGCAGACTGCCGCGCCGGTCAGAAACAACCGGGCGGGCCGCCACATCATGGTCATGTGCAGAATGGTGTGCAGAAAACGCACGCCGTCGCGGACCACACTGAGCTTCGACTCGCCGACGCGCTCCTCGTAACGCATGGGTCGTTCCACGATGTGGAGCTGGTCGTCCATCAACACGCGGGCGCTCATCGCCGGGGTGAAGTGCAATCCGTCCGGCAGCGGGTAGAGCCGGGCGAGGGCCTCGCGGCGAATGACGCGCATCCCGCTGGCCGTGTCGGTGACGGCGCGATTGCTGAGGGCGGACAGCAGGAGGGCGTAGAGGCGGTTGCCGAATCGGCGCAGGCGGGGCATGCGGCTCTGCGGACCCATCCGCGATCCGATGGCCACGGCGGCGTCTTCTTCGGCGAGCGCGCGGCACAGATCGGCAAAGAAACACGGGTCGCAGGTGCCGTCGGCATCGAGAAACCCGACGAGTTCGCCGGTGCCGGTTTCGAATCCCTTCTTGATGGCCGCACCATAGCCGCGGTTCTTTTCGAAAACGATCAGCCGCACGCCGCGGTCGGCATATTGCGCGGCGATATCCGGGGTGCGGTCGGTGCTGCCGTCGCTGACCACGATGATCTCCACCGCATCGACGGGCGAGGTGGCGGTGATGACTTCGCGTGCGTCAAGGGTGCGCTCGATGATAGCCGCAATGGCCTGCTCCTCGTTCAGCGCGGGGATGACGATGGTCAGTTTCATGGTCGCAAGTTCCCATAAGGTTGTCGGTGAGATGGCGGAGAGGCTTGAAATCAAAGCCAAAGACGTTGCGGGCTGGAGTGCGCAGGCGGAGCCGTCGATAGGACCGATAAACGCGGTCGCGTATGGAGAATGTCGAATCGGGAAGGGCGAATGACGGGACGGAGCCGGTTCGCCACCTGTCGATTCGCGGTCAGCTATGCCCGGCGCTCAATTTGAAGCGCGATCACCTGTGGTGCCGTCCGGATAGGGGCTTGCGAATGCGGGTCATGGTGCCCATTGCGATCATGATCGGCATTGCGGTGCTGCTGGCGCTGCTGCCGGGGCGGGCACAGATTGCGCCTCTCGTAGAGTCGGATTACTGCTACCAATTGATCGCGGCGGACCGGCTGGCGGCAGGGGAGGGGTTCACGTCGCTCCAGCCGGTGGCGCCGGGGCAGCCGTGGGAATGGGAGTACGACTTCGGCTTTCTCACGCAATGGCCGGCGGGGTATTCGCTGCTGGTGGGTACTGTGCGCGCGGCGACCGGTTGGACGGCGATCGCGGTCTGCCGGGCGATCGCGCTGGCGGCCTGTGCGGGGGCGCTGGTGGGGTGGTTTCTGTGGGGGCGGCGGGTGGTGCCGGGCGGTGTCACCAGTTGTTTGGCGGCGGCGGTGACGGCCATGGGAGCGGTCAGCGTCGCGAGTCTGACAAACCCCTCGACGGACGTGTTGCTGGTTGCGGCACTGCCGTGGGTGTTGCTGGCTGCGGCCCGGGCGATGGATCGAATAGCGCCCGAATCCCTCAGCAATGGCAACTTCCATAGGTCCGGCAAGCAGCGGGCTTCGGCCGGCGCGGCGCCACAGTCAACCACGATGGATCATCGTCTTCCCGTTCGCTGTTCGATTTCCTGGTGCATGTTGGCGGGACTGGCGGCGGGCGGATTGTGCTGGATTCGTTATGCGGCGGTGTTCGTGCCCGCGGGGATCGGGCTGTTCATGATGCTGATGTTGGTGCGCGGCCGCGTGCGCGGACGGCAGGTACTGGTGTATGCCCTTGGTGCGGCACTGCCCATGGCGGGGCTGCTGTGTATGAACCGTTTGCTGGCTCCGGGCACAAGCGTGCAGGCGCAATTGAACCTCGGGCAGCGGATCGGATTCGAGTTCTCGTGGGATCTGTTGTCATCAGCGTGGTGGCGGCTCACGGATCTTGGGTATTACGATTACAAGCCGTGGCTGCATTGGGGATGGGCGGCGGCGTTGCCGGTCGGTGCGCTGGTTGCCGCAGGATTGACAAGGCGGTCCCACGGTGCGATCCGCGGGCGTCAGCCCGCACTGAGGTTCGAACTGAAAGCCGCAGGACACGAAGGCGGCCGCGAGGGCGCGCATCATTCAGTTGGGGCTCCGGCCGCATTGAGCATAATGGTACTGGGCACCTGCCTGGTGATGATACTGGCGGCGACGGCGCTGTTCGGCGACAAGTTCAACTACGTGGGGCTGGATCGATATTACCAGCCGGTGCGGCCGTTGTTTGTGCTGCTCTGTCTTTCGCCGTTGGTCACGGTCTTGAAGCGCTGGGGTCGCGCGGCGTTGTGGGCGGGTTTGCTGCTGGCGGGCTCGTGGACGGTGCAACAGGAGTGGGGGCGCACGTATGCCCGCTGGCGGGCGGCGGACCGTCCGACGACGCCCTTCGGCGCGTGGTCGCGCTGTTTCGAGCCGGGGGCGTCGGAACTGTACGTCTGGCTCCGCGCGCAATCGCGCCCGAGCCTAGTCGTGGTGAGCAATTTTCATGAGTTCATCGCGGTTGAGACCGGCATGGCGGTGCTACCCGTTCCGCCGGACGAGGCGACGCTGTCGCGCTGGCTGAAGCGGATTCAGGCGGCGCGGGGGGTGGATGCCGTGCGGGTGCTGTTCGTGCTCGACCCGGAAAACCGCTGGCGCGACTACTGGTTGCCCGATCCCGCGGAGGTCGGAAAACGATTCAATCTCCGCGCGGTCGACGACCTGCCCGAGACCATCGCGCCCTATGTGTTCGACTATTCCCCTTCCTCGCCGATTTCGTGAAAGACCAGTCGGTCGGTCGCGGTGTCGAGCGTCGCCACGCTGCGCACCCGGGCGCGGTGCAGCGCGCCGGGGTTGATGAAGCGAACACGGCCGATGCGTTCGTCGCGCCGCTCGTGGCTGTGGCCGTGGAGGACGTAATCGACGTCCAGGCGTTCCGCGTGGTCGAAGGCGCGTTCGTGCCCGTGGAAAACGGCAAAGCGTTTGCCGTCGAGTTCCACGCGGGTGGGCACTGCTTCGGGCGCCATGATGCCGACTTTGTCGAGGTAGGCGAGGAGTTTCCCGGAGGGTTCGTCGGTGTTGCCCCAGACGAAAGTAAGCGGCCGGCCGACGAATTCGTCAAACACGTTTACCGATCCCACGTCCCCGCAATGGATGAGGTGCTGAACGCCGAGTCGATCGAAGAGCGCGACGGCACGGCGGACCATCAGGTGGCGTCCATGGCTGTCCGATAGGATGCCGACGAGCATTCGAATGACTCTCTAGCGGCCTGCTTCAGCGCGAATCCGGCGCCTGCGGCGGTCGATAGCCCCAGTCAAGCTCAGGGTTGTTCCAGATCATATTGGACAGTTGAAACTTCCCATCACGTACAAAGTCCGCCGCTTTGAAGTTCGCCACTCTACCGTCGAGGTAGAGCACATTCGCGTAATTGCGGTGGAAACTGGTGCCCACGTCCACTTGCCAACCATGAGATTCATTGGGGTAAATGTCGAATAGAAAAACCGTATTGGGTCGTTTGTCGAATCGCTTCGCGTGGATCGGCAGTTCGCCCTGGTCCGGGAATCCGGGCGCGTGAGTGCTGCCGTTCGGCGCAGATCCCACCCCGTCAAGAACCTGATTCATGCCATAATGAAACTGGTTCTTGCCGGAACCGCTCTTGTAAAGGCGACTGACGTTCTTGGATGGACAAATCCACACATGCAATTCGGGGAAGTCCTTGATGTCGAGGCCCACTCCCTCCACTTCACGGTAGGCCGGCGCACTCAGATACGGGGGAAGAACATTAAACCAGGTATACGGCTTATCCGGATGAAGATAGGTACCCTCTGTGGGAAGATAGTCGTTGTAGTCGGTGCGGTAGAAACCTGCTGCGCGGCCCCATTGGACCAGGTTGTTGGCGCACTGGATGCGCCGCGCCTGCTCGCGCGCCTGACCAAGCGACGGCACCAGCAGTGCCAGCAGGAAAATAATGATCGCACAGACCGTGAGCATCTCGATCAGGGAGTTGCCACGCGCGGCGGACCGACCGGTTGGGCCGGCCATGGATTTCCAGGTTGACTGCGCCAGTCGCATGATGCCGGGCTCGCCTTTGGGGCCAGATTACGCGGCTTCAAACAGCAAACGGGTCGTAGTGCTTCCTGCTGGATCGTTGAATGGGTGCCCATCGTGTTTCCGGCCGCGCCGATGTGACGCTGGCGAATCCGGAGGGCCAAACGGTTCCCGCGCATTCAACGGCCGCCATGATAGCAACAGTGACTGGGCAGGTACACTGTCAATTTACCGCACTATTTCCGGCGATGCTGCCGCACGACCGAGGCACAGGTCCGCTCGAACACCTGCATCCAGCGCTTGTCCAGCGGGCCGTCCCCGCGGTGCATGGCCAGGGCGTAGGCCTCACCGGGGACGGGTACGGCCACGCGAACCACCGCGTGCCCATCGGGGCTTTGCCACTGGGCGGCCTGATAGGGTCCGATGGTCTGATCGGGTGAAACGGTTCCCTCGGCCCCCTGCCCGCGATCGGAGTACTTGCTCATGATCATCAACCCTACAGAGTTGGTATCGGTTAGGCCTGGAATCTCAATGCGCCACGCGGTAAGCGAAGTTTCCTCGCCCTCACCGGCATACAGGGGGAGCATGGTCATCGGGCCGGACGATACAGGAACGCCGATATCGAATCCCTTGGGCGGTCGAAATTCGATCAGCCAGCCTTCGGGCGCGACGGTCAGTCCAAGGAGGCTGCGTCCGCGGGAGGAAGTCAACTGGGCTGCCAGCGCACCGGTGAACAGGAGCAGTGTCAGGGTGCCGATCAGGGCTCGGTGGGGCGCGGGGGAGCGCGTGGCGTTGTGTACTTCGATGGTCATTACCGGCTCATCGTAGGATTGGCGGCGCGGGTCAGCAACCGTTGACGGTGCGAGAGTCAGGCCCTAGATTCACCGGGGCGGCACGGCAGTGCTCCCATGGCCAGCGCGGCAGGAGAATCGCTTCGATCCTCGATGCCCGCGCACGGTGTGCACCGTAGGCGAATTGTCGCACGGCGAGTCGGAACGGCCCCCCATGGGTAATAATCGCCGCTTTTTCCTGCGCGGGTTGGCGGCGCTGGTTCCCACGCTGCTGACGTTTGCGATCCTGCTGTGGGCGTACGAGTTGGTCAACGACCACGTGGGGATGCCCATCACCCACGGGCTGCAATGGATTTGCGCCACGGTGCGCGAGGAGCCGCCGCCGGGTTTCGTCGATCCGGTCCGCGACTCGCTGTACTACGGCACGCCGATCGACGAATGGAACGAGTTCGGGCAGCGGTTGACGCTCGAATACAAAGCCGTCCACCATGGCGCGTTGGAACTGCCCGACGCCCGCCAACGGCGCCAGGCGGTGGCGGCGAGGAACGCGGCCTTGTGGGAGATCGCCTTCCGCAAGTACCACCTGCATGTACTGGGGTTCGTGATCGCGATCATTCTGGTGTATTTCACCGGTTTCTTCCTGGCGAGCTTCATCGGGCGGACCTCGTGGCGCCTGGCCGAGGGATTGGTCGGGCGGATTCCCGTGATTCGCGCGGTGTACTCCAATGTGAAACAGGTGACCGACTTCCTGCTCTCCGAGCGAAAGGTAGACTTCGCCGGCGTGGTGGCGGTGCAGTACCCGCGAACGGGAGTCTGGACGGTGGGGTTGCGAACCGGCGGCCCGTTACACCGCGTGCAGCAGGAAAGTGCCCAGGAACTGGCCACCGTGTTTATTCCCACCTCGCCGACGCCGTTTACCGGGTTTATCGTTCAGCTGCCGCGCCGCGAAATGGTCGAATTGCCCATGACCATCGAAGAGGCGTTGCGATTTATCGTCAGCGGCGGTGTAATCAAGCCGGGCATGATCGTCGGGGAGTCCGCAACGGGTGCGCCCCGGGTGGAATCTTGAAACGTACGGCCGGTGGCATGCCGAAGACGGGGCGAAAGGCGGGGGCCTGCGTGGACCCCGGTAGAGGGCATTTGATTAACGGGAGATGATGCAGTGGATATCCTGATGACCGGGCGCCACGTGGAGGTGTCCGAGGACATTCGTGACTACATTCGGGCCAAGGCGAAGAAGCTTGAACGGTTTTACGACCGCATTCAGGAAATCGAGGTCGTCTTTGATCACGAGTCGGAGCAGTTCACGGCGGAGATGATCGTTCGCGTGGAGCGTAAGCACACGTTCGTCTCCTCCGACAGCGGTCCGGACACGTTTGCCCTGATCGATCAGATCGTGGAGAAGCTGCAACGTCAGCTCAAAAAGCACAAGGAAAAGGTGCGTCAGAAAAAAGGCGGAACGCCGGCCGATGGACGCGGAAAAGTCTGATGGCCATGTTCCGCCCCTGGCGCCCGGGGGGCGCCATGTTGGCGACGCTCGCCGACCGCGGGTTCAGCGGGAAGTGGCAGCGCGGCACACTGGCCGGAACTGCCGAGGATTGGTTATGATAAAGCCCGTTATTCAGTTTGGTGCACTGAGAGTTGCCGCACCCGGCCCGTTATGCAACGGCGCGGGTATCAGCGAATGGGAGCCGTCATGAAGCTGTCCGAATTGATTCACACTCCGTCTATCATCGCCGATTTTACGGCCACGGACCGCAACGGTGCGATTCGAGAACTGATCCAGTCGCTGGCCGACCATGGCGCCGTTCCCCAGGACGACGTGGAGACGTTGGCCAAAGCCGCCATCGCCCGGGAAAAGCAGGGAAGCACCGGGTTCGGAAAAGGGGTGGCGGTCCCACACGTCAAGCACGAATGCGTCAAGCAGATGGTCGCCACCGTCGGGCGCTCCAGTCATGGAGTCGACTTTGCCGCGCTGGACCGGGCGCCGGTGTACACGGTGGTGATCCTGCTCAGTCCGGCCAGCCAGCCGGAAGAGCACCTTGCCGCGATGGAGAAGATCTTTCGCTACCTCCAACGGGAAAACTTCCGGCGATTCCTTCGTCAGGCCGACACGCACGAAGCCATCACGGAGTTGATCAAGGAGGCCGACGACCTTCAGAACGAGTAGTGCGGTTTTTGGCCTCTTCCATGCCCGTGGTGTTTGAATGTCACGTTGCGAATTCAGGGAAGGGCGGGTTGCGTTGAGCGAGACACGCATCGAGGCCGTACGCGAGGAAATCGTACCCAACCCGCAAGGACTGCACGCCCGCCCGGTCATGCGCTTCGTCGACCTTGCCTCACGGTTTCAATCTCGAATCATGGTGACCAACGTGACACGCAACGGCGAAACCGTCGACGGCAAGAGCGCCATGCACATGATGCTGCTGGAGGCCACCAAAGGGTGCACGTTGCGGATCGCAGCGTGCGGGGCGGACGCGGAAGCGGCGGTAACGGCGCTGGCGCAACTGGTCCGCGGCGGTTTTTCGGAAATGTAACGGCGGCGTTCCTGCGGAAGGGGCTGGGTGGTCCGGGCCCCGCGCGGCGACGTACGCGGCCGGAAGGTTGATCAACGGGCATGGAAATCCTTCGTGGAACGGCGGTAGCGCCAGGGGTGGCGATCGGCGAAGCGGTAGTGCTCGAGGCCGAGGACTACCGCATTCCCTATCGGACCGTTCCCGAGAATCAGGTCGAACGTGAACTGGCGCAACTCGCTTCGGCCATCGAGCGCTCCATCGAGGAACTGGTCCAACAGCGATCCTGGCTCAGTGCGCACCTGGGGCAGGATGCGGCCAACGTCTTCGAATGGCACATCGGCATCCTTAACGACCAGCGGCTGCGCGGCAACATCGAGACGCTCATGCGCGAGAAACGCTCGTCGGCCGCTTATGCCGCGAGCACCGTCATGCGCAACTACCAGCGGCGCTTCATGCAAATGAGCGATCCGTTGCTGGTCGAACGCATTCGCGACGTGCAGGACATCGAGCGGCGCCTCCTGCGGCTCATCCTGGGCGAAACGCGCGAGGACATCGCCCACCTGACCAAGCCGGTCATCCTCATCGCGCACGATCTCAGTCCGACGCAGACGGCTCAGCTCGCGGGAACGCGCGTGCTGGGGGTGGCGCTGGACGTGGGTGCGGCGACGTCGCACACCGCCATTCTGCTGCGCTCCTGGGGCCGGCCGGGTGTGATCGGGCTGAACGACTGCTCGACCCGCGTCAGCGGCGGCGACCTCGTGATCGTGGATGGAAGCAACCAACTCGTCATTATCAACCCGCACCCGGCGATGGTTGAAGAGTACCGCGAGCGCGAGCAGGACTACCTCCGGCTGACGGATGAACTGGACAAACTCGGCCCCCTGCCGGCAGAAACCAGTGACGGAACGCACATTGCCCTGTTGAGCAACATCGAATTTGCCCAGGAGGCGGCGGTGGGCCGGGCCAAGGGGGCCGAGGGCGTCGGGCTGTTCCGTTCCGAGTTTCTCTTCCTGCGGCCGGAGGGCGCCCCCTCGGAGGATGAGCAATACGAGGCCTACCGGGCGGCGATCCTGGGGGCCGGTGGGGGGCCGGTGACCATCCGGACCTTCGACCTGGGGGCGGATAAGTACACTCAGCAGCGCAGTTATGAGCAGGAGCGAAACCCGATGCTGGGGCTGCGCTCCATCCGCTACAGCCTTCAGAACCTCGACATGTTCAAGTTGCAGTTGCGGGCCATTCTGCGGGCGTCGGTGCATGGGGACGTGCGGATCATGTTTCCGCTGGTCAACAGCCTGATGGAGTTCCGGCAGGCCAAAATGGCCGTGCACGACGCCATGGAGGACCTGGAGGACAGTGGCCTGCCCTTCAAACGCGAGATCACGATCGGAATGATGCTGGAAACCCCGGCGGCGGCCATCCAGGTGAAGGAATTCTGCAAGGAAGTGGGGTTTGTCAGTATTGGCACCAACGATCTGGTGCAGTATGTGCTGGCCGTGGACCGGGGCAACGAGCGGGTCTCGCAGTTCTACAATGTCTCCCACCCTGCGGTGGTGCGGACGATTCGCGATGTCGTGCGGGCATGTACAAAGGCGAATGTTTCGTGTACCCTGTGTGGTGAAATGGCGGGCCAGCCGCTGTATACGATGCTGCTGCTCGGTATGGGTTTGCGCAGTCTGTCGATGGCCCCCGCCAATATTCCGGAAGTCAAGAAACTGATTCGCCTGGTGTCGATTTCGCAGACGGAGCGAATCGCCAAGCGGGCACTCGGATTTGATACGGATCGGCAGGTAACGAATTACCTGCGTGACGAAACAAGAAAATTGCTGCCCGAGGATCCGATTTAGCATGATGGACGACGTCCATCCTCGCGGCGGCGCAATGGGGGACGAGCCCTGAGCCGGACACCGGCGGCAGGGCGTGCCTTCCCGATGGAAAGTCCTGGTACGGGTGGCGTTGGTCAGCGCGACGAGCGTTATCGGTGGATGTTCGGCTACGGCGTGGAGGGAGACCTGCGCTTCATCTCCCACCACGATACCCTGCGCATGTTCCAGCGTGCGTTGGTTCGTGCGAACATCCCCATTCGCTGGTCGCAGGGTTTCAACCCGCATCCCCGTTTCACCATTCCACTTCCCAGACCGGTCGGCATTGCGTCACAGGCGGAAAGCATCATCGTCGACACCGAGACGCTGATCGATCACGACGATGCCCTTCGTCGATTGGACGCCCATACCCCCGAGGACATCTGCATGTTGTCAGTGCGCAGGCTCGCGCCCGCAGAAAAACCGCAACCCACGCTGGTGCGCTATCGTCTCGAACTGGGTGACGGCGCGCCGGACGCGGTGCACGAGCGCGTACGGCAACTGTTGGCTTCCGACGTCGTTCAGGTCCGGCGCGACGCGCGCGACGGCTCTTCCCCCAAAGTGCTCGATGTCCGCCGTTATCTCGACTCGATGGAGATCACCGGCGGATTCGTGGAGTTCACGCTCCGCGTTACGGGCGCCGGGACGGCCAAACCCGCGGAAATCGCCGGACTCCTGGGATTCGACCAGCGGACGATCAACCATCGCATCCGCCGAATGGAGATTCAATGGCAATAGAAAAAGGACCGGCAGGTGCCCCAACCTCGGACGGAGCCAGATCGGCCCCTCGCGGACGCGGCCGCCAAAAAAACACGATCGCAAGAACGACCAAATCCGGTACCAAAACGGCCGCGGTGGAGGCAGCGCAGGAGCCAGTCACGGCGACAGATTCCGAAGGCGTTCGCCAGCTTGATGTCGCTGAAGTGTCCGGCGTCGAAGGGAAGGCGAGTGCGGTGGCGGAAGCCAAGCCGCGCACGCGCCGCGGTACGCGCGGCGGAAAGGGCCGGGGAGCTTCCAAGTCCAAAGCTGACGGCGGCGGTGCATCCTCTCAGGCCGGCGGCGCGTCGAAATCGCGCCCCCGCACCGGCAAAGGCGCCGGCACGCCGCGCCGGCGTGGGGACGAGAAAGTCGAGAAAGGCGAGTCGGCCGGCGTGGAGACCTTGCCGCCTGCGCGGGATACGCGCGACGACGCAGGCGCGGCTGAGATGAAGTTGTCGGACAGTCCCGCGCCGGCTGCGGTCATGGAGGCGCCCCCGGCGGGTCCGTTGGCCGCTTCCCTGTTAACGACCGAATCGCTGACCGCCGCGGCGCGCGAGAATGAGCTGGTCGATACACCGACCGCGCCGGTGATTAACGCTGAAGTCGCACCGCCGCAGGCCCCGGCACCTTCGGAAGTCCGCTCGACCGCCGCAACGCCAATCGCGGAGGCTCCCCCGTCAGCCGCGGAACGAAGCGGTCGCCGGGGGCGGCGCCGCCGCGGGGGAAGGGGCCGAGGGCGACGGACGCCGGACAACGGAATGGACGCGCCGTCGGGCGCGGCCACGGCGTTGGCCCCCTCGCGTCCGGCCCCGGTCGTCGTGCCCGAACGGCGCACGGAAGCCGAATTCGTCGAAGATGACGAAGATGAACCGGCCGTGTCGCAAGGGGCGGCGACGCGCGAAATGATCATCAACGTCTCGGCAGGAGACGAATGCCGGATCGCGGTGCTCCACGAGGGGCGGCTGGAGGAATTGTTCATCGAGCGGACGGCCACGCTCTCCCACGTCGGCAACATCTACAAGGGCCGGGTGACCAACGTCGAACCGTCGATCCAAGCGGTGTTTGTGGACTTTGGCCTGCCCAAGAATGGTTTCCTGCATATTTCCGACGTGCAGCCGCAGTATTTTCCCAATCACAAGGGCGAACCGGAAGACGTGGGCCGCAAGATCCCCCGCCACCATCGACCCCCGATTCAAAAGTGCTTTCGCCGCGGACAGGAAGTGATCGTGCAGATCACCAAGGAGGGCGTGGGGACCAAGGGTCCCACCCTGACCACCTACCTCTCAATCCCCGGCCGCTTCCTTGTGATGATGCCGGGCATGAGCCAGGTAGGCGTATCGCGAAAAATCGAGGACGAAGATACGCGGCGCAAGATGCGCAGCATGCTTGCCGAGTTGAGCCTTCCTTCCGGCATCGGGTTCATTCTCCGCACGGCCGGTCTCGATCGAACCAAGCGCGAGTTGCAACGCGACCTCAACTACCTGCAGCGGTTGTGGAAAACGGTGGTCGAGCGCGTGCGGCAATCGCCGGCCCCGGCGGAACTGTACCGCGAATCCGACCTGGTGATCCGTACCATTCGCGATGTGTATTCGGCGGAGTTCAAACGGGTCGTGGTGGACGACGCCGACACGGCCGATCGCGTGCGCGATTTTCTGCACGTGGCCATGCCTCGTTCCAAACCGCAGGTGGAATTGTACACCGAGCGCGAGCCGCTGTTTCACCGATTTGGGATTGAGGCGGAAATCGAGCGCATCAACGTTCGCCAGGTGCCGTTGCGGTGCGGCGGGTCGCTGGTGATCGACAGCACCGAGGCGATGGTGACCATCGACGTCAACAGCGGGAAGTTCCGCAGCGTGGACGATGCCGAGGAATCGGCGTTCAAGATCAACCTCGAAGCGGCGGAAGAAATCGCTCGCCAACTGCGCCTGCGCGATCTGGGCGGGTTGATTGTATGCGATTTCATCGACATGCGCCTGGATCGTCACAATCGAGCCGTGGAGCGGGCGTTGCGCGACGCGCTCAAGAAGCACAAGGAACGGGCCCGCATTCTGCGCATGAGCGCTTTTGGGCTCATCGAAATGACACGCCAGCGTCAGGGGCCGTCCATCAACCGCAACCTCTACACCGACTGTCCGCAGTGCCGCGGCGCCGGCGTGGTCAAGCTGCCCGATTCCGTCATGCTCGACGTCATCCGCATCATTCAGCTTGCCGCGCATCACGACCATGTGCGCCGAGTCACGGTCGCGGTGGCTCCCGATGTCGCGTACCGGCTCCTCAACAAGAAGCGTGCCGTCCTTCATCAGATCGAATCGGAAACTGGCAAGACGGTGGTGATTCGTGGCGAATTGGGCTTCACCAGTGACCAGGTGGAGTTCATCTGCGAAGATGGCCGCGGACAGCCGGTCTCCCTGGGGCCGGCGCTACCGGCGCCCCGGACCTGATCGGGACGCTTCGCCAGGCATTCTTGGTCCCTGGTCCGATAGGCGTGGCCCTGCCGGCCAGGCCGTTGCCCTTGCGGACGGGTCCGGCGTCTTGGCGGGCAAGCCCCGGTCCGGCGCTCCAGCGGTATAGCGGTGGGCGGCGCTGGTTTGTCGGCGGATTGGGGAATGTTCCGGCCCGGCAAATGGTTAAAGGGCATGGATGGCGGGTTTCACGCCGTCGCTTTGGCAGGACGACAACCGTCGATGGACTCAGCGTCAGCGTCGCGGGAGAAGTTCGAGGGTCTGGTGTTGCCGCATCTTGATGCGCTGCATCGCATGGCCTGCGCGCTGACGGCGAATGAGACCGAAGCGCAAGATTTGGTGCAGGAGACTTGTGTCCGCGGATTTCGCGGTTTTGGCGGTTTTGAACTTCGGGAATACGGTGTACGGCCCTGGCTTTTTCGCATTCTGCACAATGTCTATTACTCGATGCGGCACCGGCAGCGGCGCGCGCCCTCTCTCCTGCACGACGTGGATTTCGATCATTTTGAGGACGAACTGGCCGATGTCGGTGAGCAGCCGCTGGCGGCGGGTGGCATCAACTGGGACGGTTTTGACGAAGAAGTCAAGAGGGCGGTTGCGGAACTGCAACCGGAGTACCGCATTGTCTTGTTGATGTGGGCCATCGAGGGCCTCAGCTACAAGGAAATGGCTGACGTATGCCAGTGTGCATTGGGCACGATCATGAGCCGCCTCTATCGGGCGCGCCAGATACTGGGGCGCAGGCTTCGCAGCTATGCGAAGGAGCGCCGGCTATTGGGGAACGGGACCACCCATGAATTGTAAAACCTTTCGTAAGTACGCCGGCGCGTTTGCCGACGGTGAGCTGGATGTTCAGCAAAACCTCGATGCGCTGGAACATCTGAACATGTGCCCGGACTGTGCGCGCCGCGTCGATGAGGTGGGCGTGTTGAAGTCCGCGCTGCGCCACTGGTGGTCCGGGCACCGCGCGCCTTCATCATTGCGCGAACGAGTCGCAACGGCGCTGCGCCGCGCCGCCTCTTGGGATGCCGCAACACCCGCCCTGGCGCTGGTTGACGAAGGTGAAGACGTGCGGAGCGCCGCCCCACGGCGCCGTTCGCGACTCCTGGTGCCCATGGCCGCGGCGGCTGCGCTGCTGTTTTATGTGGCTGTCTTCCGGTTCTTCCCGGGCTCTCCCTTGCCGCAGGGCACGATGACGGTGGTCAGCGCGCGCGTGGTGGAAGACATGCGCAAGCAGCACCGGTACTGTATGGATCACTTGAGCGATCACGTACTCGACCCGACCGAGGGAAGCAATCTGGCCGACCTGTCCCGCCGTCTCAGCCGGGACTTGAAGCTGCGTGTGTTGAGTCCTGACCTGCGGGCCAGCGGGTTCGAATTCGTGGGCTATGGTGCCTGCGGGATACAGGGGCGACCGGGAGCCCATGTGCTCTATCATCGGGCGGACAGTGGCTCGCTGCTGTCGCTGTATACGATTTCGCGCGTTCCAGAACTACAGGCCAACACCGTCACAGGGCCCAGCGGCCGCCGCTACTTCCTTTCGGAGGATGAGCAGCCCCTCACCGTGCTTGCCTGGCACGACGAAGGAGAAACCTACGCGGCTTGCGTCGCCATGCCGCGCCGCCCGTTGTTGGAAGTGTTCGATCATGTCCGCCTGACGGAATCGCCCAATCAAATGACCCTCTACGCCGGGCTGGCCATGGCTTCTCCGGGGATGATCTCGCGACTCGGAGATTGGGTATCTTGCCCACCCGGGTGGGGGTTCGACAAATTTCCCCTGCGTTGAAGTGTGAACAGATTCGGCGCTTTTCTTCGACAAAGGTTGCAGGCCGTAACGGCCCGGCCTATGATTATGGGAAGCTCGGTTTCCGCCGAGAACGGCGATAGCCTGGCGGCAGAGAGCGGGGGAGTGTTCTCGACATCAATGTGCATGGGGTGAGTAGTCGAAAGTCAAGCAGGGGCCATACGGAGCGAGAGTCATGAGACTACGGGTACCATTGATCACGGTTCTTGGGGCGTTGGTGGCATTTTCCACCGCGGCGAAAGCGCAGCGTTCCGGCTCTCCGGAGGAATCGCTTCGCAGTCGGGTGAATTCCAGCACCCGTTTTGTCACGTTGCCGGTTCAGGAGTCGCTGGATTCGGCGGCACGCAGCCTGCTGCTTCAGCGCGTCGAGCGTGTCGATTGGAACGAGAATACTTTTGAAGAAGTGCTCGACTGGTTGCGCGATCTGGCGGAAGATCGAGTCAACGTGATCCCGCGGTGGTCGGCGCTCAGTTTGGAAGGAGTGGACCAGGAAAAACCGGTCACGCTGCAGCTCCGCAACGTCTCGGTTTCCGAAGTGCTGGATGAAGTCTTGAACCAGGTGGCCGAGGAAGGCAGGCTGACCTATCGCGCCATCGGTCACAACCTGCGGATTTCCACCCGCCAGGATTTCGAGCGCAAAATGGAAGTACGCGTGTACAACGTCAGCGACTTGCTGTTTCGCGCGCCCGACTTTGGTGAAGACGCGCCCACCATCGATCTCAACCAGGCCGGACGCGGTGGCGGCGGCGGGGGCGGCGGCGGCGGGCAGAGCGTGTTCAGCGGCAGCGGCGGCGGCGGACAGCAGGAACTCGCGGAAGAAGAAGCTGAGCTTCGTGAGCGCCTCGATCAATTGCGCACCATCATCCGCAAGACCATCGCCCCGGAGTCCTGGGCACCGGAGGGTTCGAATACCGCGGGCACCGGTATCGGCCAGGTGGAAAACTTCAACGACCGCGCGATTGTCGTTTACAACACCATCGAAGTGCACGAGCAGATCGCCGGGTTCTTTACCTTTGGACGTTAAGCGGCGGGAACCGGTGGGAGTGCGCTGCGGGCATCATCCCGCTTCGCATTTCTAGCGTTCACTGAATGCGCTGCGAACCTGGTCGATTTGCACACCTTGAATGAAAACGGTCTTGAGCGGGCTGGCGGTGCCGGCCACGATGGACACGCAACGTTTCCGCAGGCCCAGTTTCCTGGCGATGAAAGCCACCAGTGCTTCGTTGGCGGCGCCTTTGTCGGCGGGCGCCGCTACTGCGATTTTCGCACGGTTTTCCCAGGCACCCAGCCAGCGGGTCCGTGACGCACCCGGCACCACTTTCACCGCCAGCAACACGCCGTCAGCCTCACCACGCACGTCGAGCATGTCGATAGGATAACATTGCGCACCGCAGAGGGTATCATGGCCGTTTTAGCGCCGGCGAACCCGTCGGACCCATGGGCGGCGCTTCGGGCGAGATGAACCCGGCTCGATATTCAGAGCCCGACAGGAGCACCAGCATGACTACGCAATACGAAATCGGCGTCATCGGCGCAGGGAATGCAGCCGAAGGTATCGTTCACGGTATTCTGCGCAACACCGTACTATTCGGCGACCGCATGATCGCCTCGGATCCCTCGCCCCAGCGGAGACAGGTATTCGCCGATCGGTTCCATATCGTCGTTACCGAGGACAACCGCCACCTGGTTCAGAATAGCAGCATTATCATTTTTGCGGTGAAGCCGCAGCAATTCCAGGCCATGTGCGCCGGTATTCGCGATGATGTCCGAGCAGACCACCTCATCGTCTCGATCATGGCCGGTGTCTCCACGGCCACGCTGGAAGCCCAGTTTTCCCACGTCAATGCCCGGGTGGTGCGTGCCATGCCGAATCTGCCGGTACACGTGGGCGCGGGCATGGCCGGTGTGTGCAAAGGAAAGTACGCGCAGGAGGTCGACCTCCTGCACGCGCAGCGCATTTTCGACGCCGGCGGCCGGTCGCTGGTGATCCACGATGAGAAGCAGATGGACGCCGTAACTGCGGTCTCCGGTTCCGGCCCGGCCTATTTCTACTACTTCGTCGAAGCGCTGACCGCCGCCGCGGAAAAGGTCGGCCTCACTCGGCAGCAGGCCGAAGTACTGGCCAAGCAGACCTGCCTGGGCGCGGCGCGCATGATGCTCGAAATGGGTGAACCGCCCCAGGTGCTGCGCGCCAAAGTCACTTCTCCCGGCGGTACGACGCAGGCAGCCATTGAATCGTTGACCAGGAACAATGTCTTCGAGCACATTGTCGAGGCGGTCGAAGCGGCTTGCCGCCGCAGCCAGGAATTGGGCCGATAAGCCGCCGGAAATATCATAACGACCTGTAATAACGAAAGTTATAAGTGCGCCAGGTGCGCCGCATGCTTGAATTGCGTCGCGACCGTCCCTATGATGGAGGGGAATCGGTCGCGCACACAAACGCGGCAGACCGGCGGGTCTATTTGGGGGGACGGCACTTGGCATCGCGAACGCCGTGGTGCGGACTTAGTTGCCCAAACTCGATATCGCGGGCGTTCAAGCCGGCTCTGTTGGCCGGATTCGTCCTGATGGCCTGCTGCGCGGGAATCTCGCTTGCCTCGCAAGCGGCTCAGCCGGCTCAGCCGGCGCCGCCGGGCGCGCGGCGCGATGTCTTCGGTGGCTTCGCTTCTACCCACATTGTCGTTCAGTTTCGTGAACGCGCATTGCCGCTCGGTGCCAAAGCCCCACCACGGAAAGGTCTTCGCCGTTCGGCGCTTTCAGTCGCGGCTTTCCCGCCGGCGGTACGCAACGCGTGCGCGGAATGGGGCGTGACGCGAATCCGACCGGCTTATCCCGATGCCTTCGGCGATCCGACGCTGGCCGCCCAGTTGGGGCTGGACCGAACTTACCTGGTCGAGGTTCCCCGGGGCAGCGATACGCCGCGCATGGCCCAGCGGTTTCGGGGTTTGGGGCTCGACGTGCAGGCGGCGAGTGTAGACGTGATCGGCGGAGTCGCGGGCTTCATTCCCAACGATCCCATGTTTTCCCAGCAATACGGCCTGCACAATACCGGTCAGCCGATCTGCACCAGCCGTACCAACTGCACTCCCGGATCAACCAACTGCTTTCCCGGATTGGGCGATGCGGATATCGACGCACCGGAAGCGTGGGAAATCCACACCGGCTTAACCGGCGACGTGGTGCTGGCCGTGGTCGATAGCGGCGTCTATCCGCACGTTGAATTCGGCAGCCGGTTGCTTCCCGGCGTCAATACCAATGAGCCGCGGGTTTGTGTCGGCGGAGCCAATCCGGGCGCCGTGTGTGCCTCGGACGTCGATTGTCCGGATGGTGTCTGTACCTTCACTTCGAACACGTCGGACCCCGTCGGGCACGGCACCCACGTGGCTGGAATTGCCGCGGCCGCCGGAAACAACGGACAGGGCGGCGCCGGCGTGTCTTGGGGGGCAACGATCCTGCCGGTTCGCGTGGTCGACAGCCAGGGGCGAGGAACCGCCCTTCAGGCGGCCAATGGGCTGATCTGGGCCGCCGACCACGGCGCCGACATTGTCAATATGAGTCTTCAATATGCGGCGCACCCGGTGAACAACCCACCGGCGGATCTGGCGTTCTTCGAAGCCGCCGTCAATTATGCCCATGCCCAGGGTATTCTGGTGGTCGTCGCGGCCGGCAACTTCAAGACCTGCGAGAACAGCCTGATTTTTTGCGCGGCAGACACCTTCTGCCAACCGGGCGAGCAGTGCATTCAGCAGGTCGTTTACCCGGCACGATTCGACAACGCGCTGGCCGTTTCGGCGACGACCAACACCGACGAACTCGCGTCGTTTTCCAACTTCGGCTCGCAGATCGACCTCTCGGCACCGGGCGAGTACATCTGGTCCACCGATACGGCGGGCTGTTACCGCCAATTGTCAGGCACCTCGATGTCCGCCCCGTTTGTCAGCGGAACCGCTGCACTGCTCAAGTCATACAACGCCGACCTTTCGCACCTTGATCTTCGCGCCCTGATGGAAGCGACCGCCGACGACCTGGGAGATCCCGGCTGGGATCCGTTCTTCGGTTTCGGGCGCATCAACGTACACCAGGCGCTGCTCGCCACCCCGCCGCCGATTGCGATAATCGACAGCTTCCCGCCCGACAGCGCCATCGACGCGCGGCAGCCGCACGATTTGAACGGACTTAACCCCGTCGGATGGGATACCATCGAGTTGACCTTCGATGGCGATGCGGGGTTGTTGACGGCGGCGAGCTTCGCCGTGACCGTCGAGCCCGCCGGAACCGCGCCGTCGATCGCGTCCGTGTTCGTCGAGGGCGGCACGGCGACCCTGTTCCTCGATTCCATCATTCCTCTCCGGTCGTGGACCCGCGTGACGCACCTCGCCTCGCAAACCAGCGTTCGCCTCGGCTACCTTCCGGCTGACGTCAACGGCAGCGGCACCAGCGATAGCAAGGATATTCTCTCGCTGGTCAACGCCTTGAATGGTCTCGGAACCCCGCTGCCCATCTGGTCTCTCGATATCGACCGCAGCGGGCAGGCCTGGGCGCGGGACATTTTGCGGGTGGTGGACTTGCTCAACGGCGCCGCCGCCTTTGAGGTGTACAACCTGGCCTCGCTCCCGTAGCGCCCCGCGCGCCGCGTGGCGGCGCAAAAACTTTCCTGTCCAAAAGACCGGTTGATCGCCACGCTCGATGTACCCACCCCTTCGGCCGACCGACTGGCAGTTTGGCTGATCGTCGCATATAAAAAGGGCTCGGCGATGCGCTGCGGGAGCGTGGTTGCGGCGCTACGCCGGGACGCAGGTTGACCCGATTCCAGGCAGCGCCGGAGGGCGCTCCGGGCGACCTGTCCGAGTTTCCAGACCAGCGAAGGGGAATGCCATGTTGATGCCATTTGCTCCCGAACCCTACGTCGACTTCAACCAGCCGCAGCCGCGTGAGCGAATGCTGGCCGCGCTTCAGCAAGTGCACGCTGAACTCGGACGGTCATATCCGCTGTGGATCAACGGGGAAGCGGTCAAAACCGGCGAATCGTTCGATTCGGTCTCCCCGGCCGATCCGAAGCGAGTCGTTGGTCGCATGAGCAAGGCGAACGCCGACCTGGCGGACAAGGCGGTCCGCGGCGCCGCCGATGCATTTCTTTCCTGGAGCCGCGTCGATCCCGATGCGCGCGCTCGCATCCTGGTCAAGGCGGCGGCGATCATGCGCCGCCGCGTGTACGAAATGTCCGCCTGGATGTGCTACGAAACCAGCAAGAGTTGGATCGAGGCCTACGCGGATACCTGCGAGGCGATCGACTTCATGGAGTTCTACGCGCGAGAGATGATGCGCCTCGGCGGGTCGCATCCCACCACGCCATTCGCCGGTGAAGAGAACGAAGTGCGTTATATGCCGCTGGGCGTCGGCGTGGTCATTCCCCCGTGGAATTTCCCCCTGGCCATTTGTTGCGGCATGACCACCGCGGCGCTGGTCACCGGCAACACCGTCTGCCTCAAGCCCGCGAGCACGTCGCCGGTCATCGCCGCCAAGTTGGTGGAAATTCTCCACGAGGCGGGCCTGCCGAAGAACGTGCTGAACTTCGTTCCCGGCCCCGGCGCCAGCGTGGGCGACGTGATGGTGTGCCACCCCCAGACCCGCTTCATCTCGTTCACCGGATCGCGCGACGTGGGCGTGGGCATCTTCGAAAAAGCCGCCAAGGTGCACAAAGGGCAGATCTGGCTCAAGCGCACCGTGCTGGAAATGGGCGGCAAGGACTGCATCGTGGTCGACGAAACCGCGGACGTGGCCGCCGCGGCTGAGGCTGCGGTCGCCTCGGCCTTCGGGTTCCAGGGGCAGAAGTGCTCGGCGTGCAGCCGGTTGATCGCTCACCAGGACATTTACAAGGACCTGCTCGATCGCGTGGTGGCCCGCGCCCGCGGGCTGACTGTGGGCGATACCGTGACGCCGGAGAACTTCTATATGGGCGCGGTGATTGACTCCGCCGCCCACGCCAAGATCAATGAGTACATCAAGGTCGGCAAGGGCGAAGGGAAAATGGTCCTCGGCGAAACCAAGGTGCCCGCAAACGGGTACTTCATCCCGCCCACCATCATCGAAGGCGTTTCGCCCACGGCGCGAATCGCACAGGAGGAGATCTTCGGGCCCGTCCTGGCGGTCGTCCCGTGCAAGGATTTCGACGAGGGCCTGCGCATCGCCAACGGGACGGAATACGGCCTCACCGGCGCGCTCTTCTCCAACGATCGCATGCGCCTGGAGCGCGCCCGCCACGAGTTCCACGTGGGCAACCTATACTTCAACCGCAAATGCACCGGGGCACTGGTCGACGTGCAGCCCTTTGGCGGTTTCAACATGTCAGGGACCGATTCCAAGGCCGGCGGACGCGACTATCTTCCCCTGTTTCTCCAGGGCAAGAGCATCTGCGAGCGCTGGTAGGGTGCGGATGATGGATCGGGAATCGAGCCTGGCACGCGCCGTTTGTTCAACCCCATGACCGGCGCCGACGGTGCGGTGAATGCCCGCCGGCTGCGCGGCTGCCTGGCCGCGATGGCCGTCTACCTGGCCCTGGTGACCGTGCTGCTCGCGTTGTTTGCCGGGCTGAGTCTGTTCGCCGTCGAGCTGGCGCCCATTCAGTTCCGCGCCCTGATCATCGCCCTGACGGCCCACGCGGCCGCGTTCGCCCTGATCCTCGGTCTGTTGGCCTACTTCCGGATGGACCGTCCAGCCTCCGCGCGTGCCGCGCGCCTGGCACTCGCGGCCATGCCCTTCGTCCTGCTGGCGTCGCTGGACCGCCTGGCGTCCATCAGCTATCCGCCGATCTCCGGCCCCGGCCTGATCGCTGCCCACCTCACCCGCGGCTGGACCAACCGCCCGGGCTGGTCGGAGCGCGTGGGCGAAAGGACCGTTCGCATCAACAGCCAGGGTTTCCGCGGCCCCGAAGTCGCACCGGAAAAGTCGCCCGGCGAACTTCGCATCGTCATCCTCGGCGATTCACTTCCCTATGGCCTGGGAATTGACGAGCACGAGGGCTTCGTGGGTCGCCTCTCCGGGCTGGTTGAACATGCCGGTCTGCCTGTCCGATTCATCAACTGTTCCGTCCCCGGCTATGCGCCCTGGCAGCAACTGGATTTGCTGGAATCCGAGTGCCTCCAGTTCCGGCCGGACGCGGTAGTACACATCTTCTGTCTCAACGACGTGGTCGCTGTCTTCGAGCACGAACGCTTCGGCGGCCCGACCCGCGGAATCGCCCCCGTGCCCCCCACGCCGCTGGACTGGTCCGGACTGTTTCAGATGTTTCGCGCGACCGTGGCCAATCGGCTGAGCGGCGTGGATCAGGAACTGGAGCGCATCCGCAGCATCTACTCCGTCGAGCGGATGATCGCCGAGCCGGATGCGCCGGAAATCCGCGAAGCCTGGGCCATGGCGCTGAAAGACCTGTCCCGAATTGCCGAACGGTGTCGGCTGCGTGGCATTCCTTTTGGCATCGTCGTGTTTCCTTATGCCGACCAACTTTCGCCCTTTGCGCCGGATTCCTCGCCCCCGCAGCAAACGCTCGCGGCATTCGCGCAGGAAAAGCAAATCCCGTTTCTCGACTTGCTGCCCGCGCTTCGGCCGCTCTGCCTGCGCGAGGAAGTGATTCGCAACACCGCGCCGCGGTGGGAAGGCCTGGCCATCATGCCCGACCGCGTACACCCCACTGCCGAGGGCCACGAGGTCGCCGCCCGCGAGATGTTCGACTTCTTCATGAGAGAAGGATGGCTTGGCCGCAGCGAGACGCCGGACAATAAGGCGGGGGAGTCCGCATCGCCGTAAGGGCGGCCGCTGCGTCGTGCGTCTCGTGATCGCGTTCAGGGATTCAGCCCGCTCAACCGCCGCGTAGTTTTCGCGTACCATGCCCCCATGTCCGCCATCGCCGACAACGCCGTGGTGCTCACCCGGTTGGATTACTCCGAAACCTCGCAGGTCCTGGTGTTTTTCACCAGGGAGCACGGCAAGGTCCGTGCCATCGGCAAGGGACTCCGCCGCGGCACCAAAACGCGCTTCGCCACGGGGATCGATCTGCTTGAGGTGGGGCGCCTGGTCGTTTCCGCCCGCCAGGAGCGCGCCGCCACACTGGCAAATCTCACTGAATGGAAGCAGACCCACCATTTCGCCGGCCTGCGCGAGCGGCTGCCGCGCCTGCACGCCGCGCTGTACACGGCCGAGATCACCGCCACCCTGACCGAGGACTGGGATCCACACCCCCGCGCATTCGACGCACTGGTGCACACATGGAGCGCACTTGCCGGGGCAGAAGCCGTCCTGACCGACGTGGTCGCCTACCAATGGCTGTTGCTCGTGGAGATCGGCTCTCTCCCGCGGTTTGAATCGTGCATGCGGTGCGATCGTACGTCAGATATTACCCATTTTTCGTCGTTCGAAGGGGGCATGGTCTGCCGACATTGTGAACCTGGACAGGTAGAGAAGCGCGAGGTCTCCGTTTTGACTCGGCAGGCTTTGCAAGGCGTTTCCGCGATGATTCAACAGGCGAATTCGACCCGTTTTCCGACCGCGGAACGCCGCACCAACGTGCCCAACCCCGCACATGCCGCCGATCAGCGCACCGCAGGAATCGTGGGAGCGTTCTCTACCCTCGATTATCACCTGGCTCACCTCATGGGCCGCCAGCCTCGACTGACCGACAAGCTCGTTGCCGTTGCCGACCGCCGTCGGCCCTGACCCGTCAACCGCCCCGAATTGACCGTGCCGAGTGCCGCCGTATCATCGATCTTTCGCAGTCATGCGGAGAGTATCATTCGGTTCACCCATCCGGCATCCGTTGGACGCGGCTGCCCTGACGTGGACCGTGGCCAACCTGCAAGGATGATCACGATGGCGAAGGCAAAAAGGCAAACCGGCGCGGCGAAGGCGGTCAAGTCTCGCCGCTGGGTCTATTTCTTCGGCGGCGGCAAGGCCGACGGTCGCGGCGACCAGAAGGAACTGCTCGGCGGCAAAGGAGCCGGGCTTGCCGAAATGACCCGCATCGGGCTGCCGGTCCCCGGCGGTTTTACCATCACCACCGAAGCGTGCGCAGCCTATAACGCAGCCGAGCAGACCTGGCCCGCGGGTTTGGAGAAGGAAATTCGCGCCCACATCGCACGGCTGGAAAAAGTCTGCGGCAAAAAGCTGGGCCACGCGCGCGATCCGCTCCTGGTGTCGGTGCGCTCCGGCGCCGCTCGCTCCATGCCCGGAATGATGGAGACCATTCTCAACCTGGGGCTCAACGATGTCTCGGTCGAAGGGCTCGCAACCATCGCGCAGAACCGCCGTTTCGCCTTCGACGCCTACCGCCGGCTGATCATGATGTTCGGCGCCACCGCCATGGGCATTTCGCGCGAACTGTTCGACCATGCCTTTGACGAGGTCAAAGGCACGCTTACCCGCCCACGCCTCGGCCGTGCCCCGGCGGAGAAAATCGCCGACACCGACGTTAACGCGGAGGAGCTGGAAGAACTGGTGGCACGCTTCAAGGTGATTTACCGCAAGCACGTGGGATCGGAGTTTCCGCAGGAACCGTTCGAGCAGCTCCGCGGAGCCATCAACGCGGTGTTCAATAGTTGGATGGCCGAAAAGGCCGTCACCTATCGCCGGGTGGAAAACATCACCGGCCTGCCCGGCACCGCCGTCAACGTCTGCCAGATGGTCTTCGGCAACATGGGCGACGACAGCGGCACCGGAGTTTGCTTCACGCGCGATCCGTCCACCGGTGAAAGCATATTCTATGGCGACCTGCTCATCAACGCCCAGGGCGAGGATGTGGTCGCGGGCATTCGTACACCCCTGAAACTGTCGGACCTGGAAACCCTCATGCCCGAAGTCTTCGAACAACTCGAGGCGGTGCGCGTCATGCTCGAAGTGCACTACAAGGATATGCAGGACCTCGAATTCACGATCGAGCGCGGCAAGCTCTACATGCTTCAGTGTCGGGTGGGCAAGCGGTCTCCCCAGGCCGCGTTCCGCATCGCCGTCGAACAGGCCACCAAAGGGTTGATGGGCAAGGCCGAAGCAAGTCGCCTGGCAAAGAAGGGTTATCTCCCGAAGCAGTACGTCGCGCCGGCCTCCAAGCCGATCATCTCCCGTGACCAGGCCGTCGGCCGGGTTCAGGCGGCAGACGTCGAAAGGCTTTTCTACCCGGTGCTCGACCCCGACGTTCCCGCCGCGGAGCTCGCGGCGCGGCGGCTGGGCGAAGGTATCGGTGCGGTCCCCGGTGCCGCATGCGGCGAAGTCGTTTTCAGCGCCGAGCAGGCCGAGCGCCGCGCGCACGAGGGCGCCACCGTCATTCTGGTGCGCAAAGAAACCTCGCCGGAAGACGTCGGCGGCATGCACGCCGCTGCGGGCATTCTCACCGCCACCGGCGGAAAAACGTCGCACGCCGCCGTGGTCGCACGCGGCTGGGGCAAGTGCTGCATAGTCGGCTGCGACGCGCTTTCGATCGACTATCACGCGGGCACCATGACCATGCACGGGCGTACGCTGCGCGCCGGCGATTCCATCACGTTGGAAGGCACTTCCGGCGCCATTTATGACGGCGTGATCGACCTGGTGCGTCCGGCGGCCCCCCCCGAATACGACACCCTGATGAACTGGTGCGATCAGCGCCGCCGCCTTCACGTCCGCGCCAACGCCGACACACCCCTCGATGCCCGCAAGGCCGTCGAACTCGGTGCCCAAGGCATCGGCCTGTGCCGCACCGAACACATGTTTTTCGACCCGGCCGAGCCACAGCGCATTCGCGCCATGCGCGAGATGATACTCGCCGACAGCGAAGAACGCCGCCGCGCCGCGCTGGAAAAGTTGTTGCCCTATCAACGGCGCGATTTCGAAGGCATCTTTGAGGCGATGGCCGGCCTGCCGGTCACCATTCGCCTGTTGGACCCGCCCTTGCACGAGTTCCTCCCGCGGCACGACAATCCCGAGGCCCAGCAAGCTGTGGTCGACGACCTCAATGCACCCGTGCAACAGCGCCTGGCCGACGTCGCCCCGTGGGACCATGACCTGCGCGCCAAGCTCGAAGCCCAACTGCTCACCGTCGCGGATATTCAGCGACGGGTGGAACAGCTCCACGAGGCCAACCCCATGCTCGGCCACCGCGGGTGTCGCCTGTGCGTCACCTTCCCCGAGATTCTCGACATGCAGGTCCGCGCCATCATCGAGGCCGCCGTCGAATGCACACAACGCGGCATCAAAGTGCTGCCCGAAATCATGATTCCCCTCAGCATCGACGGCAACGAACTGCGTCTGCTCATCGACCGCACGCGCGCCGTCGCCGAATCCATTCTGAGAGAAGGCAGCGGAAAGCTGACCTATCTGGTCGGAACCATGATCGAAACCCCGCGCGCCGCACTGTTGGCCGACGCATTGGCCCAAAGCGCCGAGTTCTTCAGCTTCGGAACCAACGATCTCACGCAGATGACACTCGGTCTGTCGCGCGACGACGCCGGACGCTTCCTGCCCGATTACCTGTCCGAGGCGCCGCCGTTGGCGCGCCTCGAAGGTGTACAAGCATCGTCGAAGGGGCAGTCGCTCCCACGCAGTGCGCCGGTCGGTTCTATTTTCCCGCACGATCCTTTCCAGACCATCGACGCCGATGGTGTGGGCACGCTGGTCAAGATGGCCTGTGCCAAGGGCCGTTTGCAGCGTCGCAATCTCAAGCTGGGCGTGTGCGGCGAGCACGGCGGCGATGCACCCTCCGTCGCCTTCTTCGAGCAGGCGGGACTCGACTATGTCTCGTGCAGTCCCTTCCGTGTGCCCGTGGCGCGCCTCGCCGCCGCACAGGCCGCCATCCGCAACGGCAGCCACACACTCAGTGGATTCTCACCCAAGTCCAAGCCCAAGGCCGAGGTGGTGGCTCGGTCGCCGCGCCACGGCACGTCGGCAAAGAAAGCCGGCGCCCGTTCCGCGGCCCGCAAATCGCCGGCCAGGTCCGCTCGACGCCCGGCACGAAAGCGCTGACCGTCCGCGAGAGAACACTCATCGGTCCCTCGGCCGAAGTCGAACCGGACACGTTCCCTGACGGTTGTTCGGCCGCGAACTTTACTTATCCGGACGTTTGTGTCGCGCCTCATCGCCTGGCTATAATCGTAGGCCGGGGATCGCGCGATCGGTTCGAAGGCCCCGGTCGGCGATCGAGGGGAGACGCATTCCTTGTCGAGCTACGGACAACGGTGGGGGGCTGCGCTGGCGCTGTGCCTGGTGCTTGGGCTGACGGGCGCTGCCCAGGCGGGTATTCTCTACGTCGACCGAAACGCCGCCGGACCCGTGCATGACGGAACAAGCTGGTGCTCCGCCTACTTGGAACTTTTCACCGCGTTATCGGCCGCAACGGCCGGCGATGAAATCCGCGTTGCACAGGGAACTTACAAGCCAACCGGCGGAACGCTTCGACAGGTGTCTTTCCAACTGAAATCCGGCGTGGCCATCTACGGCGGCTTCGCCGGCTGCGCGGCACCCGACCCCGATGCCCGAGACCTCGCGGCCTTTCCCACGATTCTCAGCGGCGACCTCGCCGGGGACGACGGACCCAACTTCGCCAACAATGCGGAAAATACTTATAGCGTCGTGCAGGGAGGCGGCGCGAACGCTTCGGCCATCCTCGACGGCTTCACCATTACCGGCGGCAACGCCAACGGAGCGGATGCGTTCGATCGCGGAGGCGGCATTCGCAACTACTTCGCCCCCGGAGCACCTACAATTCGTAACTGCATCATTCGTGGGAATATGGCACTCCGGCGCGGCGGCGGCGTGTACAACGGCGACACCCAGGCAACGTTCATCAATTGTGTCTTCGCCGGAAACCGTGCGTTGTTGAACAACGGCGGCGGGGTCATCAACTTCGGCCCGGCCGCACAGCCGCGTTTCTTCAATTGCACGGTCTTCGCCAACACCGCGCCCACCGGCGGCGGGATCTTCAACGACGGAGGCAGCGCCACCGTCGTTAACTCCATCCTCTGGGCCAACGCCGACAATCGCGGCATCGTCGAAGGCGCACAGATCAACCCCGGCACCGGCACCTTGAACATCAGCTACAGCATCGTGCACGCGTATACCGGCCAGTTCTTCGGCGGCTTCGGCATGTCCGGGGCGGATCCCCTGTTCGTAAACGCCGCCGGGCCCGACGGCATCCCCGGCACCGCCGACGACGACCTGCGCCTGCAAACCGAATCGCCCGCCATCAATGCCGGTGATCCCGCCTTCGATCCGACAACCGCTGCGATCGACGTCGCCGGCGCCGTTCGTGTGCAGGGTTGCCGCGTGGACAAGGGCGCCTACGAATCTCCCTACGTCCCGCTCGCGGGCGACTTCAACGACGACGGCCTGATCGACCTGGTTGACGCCGCCTACTTCCAACTTTGTTTTGCCGCCCCGCAAGCCAACCCCGCCTGGGCGACTGCCTGCCTTTGCATCTTCGACGACAACGCCAACGGCGCCATCGACTTCGACGATTGGGCCGTGCTGGCCGCCGCGCTTCAAGTTCCCTGACCCGTGCCGTGTCCAACGGCACGGTTGCCTCCAAGGCCAACGCTTCCCCGTCGCACTTTCGTCACGATTTCCGCCGTACATCGGCCTCGTTCTTGTGACTCGTCAAAGCGCAAGTAGAATATCGTGTGCTGATTGCGCAAGGTCCGTGTATCGCGCAGATTCCGGGAACTGGCCGCCGATTCGGTTTATCGGACTATAAACCACCGATGCGCCGGGGGAGGCTCGTTATGGGTTCAAAGCCGTCGGCGTCAATCCGGGGAACATCCGCGGACCTTCCGATAGGATAAGGGCATCCGAGCGCACGATACCGGTCGGAACCGCCGGGGTGCGGCAGACATTGCTGCAAGAGATTCGTGCGAGATCGCATGCCGCACTGTAAGTGCTTAATTTTCAAGGAGTTGTGCGCCTTTTTGCGGGCACATGACGGGGACGGAGTCTGCGCAGGCACTTATCGCTCACCGTACGCCCAGCGCCAAGACTTCCATGTAGAGTCGGTTTCCCACCCGATTCACGGGACGCGAAAACCCGTTTGAGCACCACAGTCAACCAGCCGGATCTGGCCATGCCGAATTCCGCGGCCGCTGCGGGCTCGGGATCGGCGGTTTCCTTGCGCTCGCTGGCCATCCGCGGATCGATCTGGACGGTCCTCGGCTATGCCGGCGGGCAGGTACTACGGCTGGCGGGCAACCTGGTGCTCACCCGTCTGCTCTTCCCTGAGGCGTTCGGGTTAATGGCTCTGGTGCAGGTCTTCATGCAGGGGCTGGCGATGTTTTCGGACATCGGCATCGGCCCCAGCATCATCCAGAACCCCCGCGGCGAGGAACCGCGCTTCCTGAACACCGCGTGGACCATTCAGGTAGGCCGCGGCGCGATTCTCTCGTTGTGCGCTCTGCTGCTCGGCTGGCCGGTGGCACAGTTCTACGGCGAGCCGCAGCTTGCCGCGCTGCTCCCCGTCGCCGGTTTGTCCGCCCTGATCGCCGGGTTCAACTCCACGCGGCTGTTTACCTGCAACCGTCGCCTCGCCCTCGGCCGCCTGACCATGGTCGAACTGCTGGCCCAGGCCGTCGGCCTCACCCTCACGGTGCTATGGGCCTGGCACTCGCGGACCGTCTGGTCCCTCGTCTTCGGCGGCCTGATCGGCGCAGTGGTGAAGACGATCCTGACCCACGCCATGCTCCCCGGCGAACGCAACGGTTTCTGCTGGGATTCGACATCGCGCAAGGAACTGTTCGGCTTCGGGAAATGGATATTCGTCAGCACGCTGACGACCTTCCTCGCGGCTCAGTCAGATCGATTGGTTTTCGGCAAGTTGATTTCCTTGGAGATGCTGGGTGTGTACAGCATCGCGTTCATGCTGGCCACCATGCCGACGCAGGTCATGCTGCGCATCGGCTCTACCGTGGTTTTTCCGTTGTACAGCAACATCGTCCGGCGCGATGGCGCACTCCGCGAAGTCTACCTGCGAGTGCGCTCCAGGCTCATGGCGGCGGGTGCATGGCTTGTGGCCGTGCTCATCGCCAGCGGGCCCTCGCTCGTACGCTTCCTTTACGACGACCGTTATTACTCCGCCGGTTGGATGCTTCAACTCCTGGCAGTCGCTTCGTGGTTTCAGATCCTGGAATGCACTAACGGCAGCGCCTTGCTGGCTATGGGCCGGCCCCGCTGGGTCGCCGCGGGAAACGTCATGAAGCTAATCGGTATCGCCGGCCTGATGATACTCGGCTATTTCCTCGCCGGTTTTCCCGGCGCCGTCGGCGGGTTGGTCGCCGCGGAACTCCTGAAATATGCAACTTCAGCCGCTGGAGTGCATCGCCAGCGATTGGCGGGGCCGGCCCACGATCTGGCCTGGAGCGCACTCACCGCGGCCGGGGCGACCCTGGGAATCCTGCTCGGTCAATGGCTCGGCCGACGGGGTGCCGGCGATGGCGCCGTCGTCCTGTCGGTCAGCGGTCTACTGGCTATCGTGTGGTGTGGTGCCATGCTTGTGGCACTGCGAAAGGCAGGTTGGCGCCGGTGGTAATCACCTTTGTACTTCCCGATGCCAACCTCCTCGGCGGAACCCGCGTGATCGCCATCTATGCGGAGCGCCTGCGCCGCAAGGGTCACACGGTCCGTGTGGTTTCCACGCCGCGCCGCACCCCCCCCTGGGGAAGAAGGGTGTTGTCGCTGTTGCGCGGCCGAGGCTGGCCGGTGGACCGTCCCCTCGGCCCGTCACACCTCGACGGCTTGAATATTGAGCACCGTGTCATCGACCGCTGGCGCCCCATCACCGATGACGACGTGCCCGACGGCGACGTGGTCATCGCTACCTGGTGGGAAACCGCCGAGTGGGTGTACGGCCTTTCCCAGACCAAAGGTGCCAAGGTTTATTTCGTACAGGATTACGGCGCGCACGATGGACAGCCGCTGCTCAAACTCGCGCCCACCTGGCGACTGCCCATGCACAAGATCGTAATCTCGCGCTACATACAGCAATTGGTGGCCGACCATGCGGATGACCGCGATGTGTCCTTTGTCCCCAACAGCGTGGATACCGGCCAGTTCTACGCGCCGCCGCGCGGTAAGCAGCCGCGACCCACGGTGGGTACCGCCTACTCCGAACGCCCGCAAAAAGGCGTGGAAACGGCCCTGGAAGCCGTACGCCTAGCGCAGCGCCAGGTGCCTGAACTGGAATTCATTGCGTTCGGTTCCGAACCGACCCGAACGTTGCCGGATCGCACCGAGTACTTCGCGTCAGCGCCTGAACATGAATTGCGTACGATCTACGGCCGATGCGACGCCTGGCTTTTCGCCAGCCGGCGCGAAGGTTTCGGCCTGCCCATCCTCGAGGCCATGGCTTGCCGCACGCCCGTCATTGCCACGCCCGCCGGCGCCGCCCCCGAGCTGCTCACCGAAGGCGGCGGCATCCTTGTCAAACCCGACGACCCGGCAGACATGGCCGCGGCCATCGTCCGGATTGCCCAAATGCCTGAAGCGGAATGGCGGTCCATGTCCGACGCCGCTTGCACCACCGCCACCCGGTACACTTGGGAAGACGCCGCGGCGCGTTTCGAGTCCGCGCTGCATCGCGCCTTGGAGAAAGACGCGAGTGCACGCGCCGCTACCGTTCTCCCATAATCCAGCGACCTGAGGCTGTTTCCGATCCCGAGGTTTCCAATTGTCCTTCACCGTCGTCGCCCTGATCGGTTGGATTCCCCTGTGTGCGATTCTCTTCGCGGTCATGCCGCCGGTGCGCGCATGCGTGCTGGCCTTCATCATCGGCTGGCTGGCGCTGCCCATGGCCAGCATCAATCTGCCCGGCATGCCCGATATCAACAAGGTGCTGGCGACAAGCCTGGGCGCCGCCATCGGCATGACGCTCTTCTGCAACCGCGTATTTCGCGGCTTCCGCCCATGCCTGGCCGATTTACTGGTCGTGCTCTTCGCGGTGGGGACTTTCATCACCTCAGTGGAAAACGAACTGGGAAGTTACGACGGTGCGTCCTCCATCTTTGGCAACCTTCTCCAATACGGCGTGCCCTTCCTATTCGGCCGCGCGTTTCTCAAGACGCGGCAGGACTTGTTGACCGCCTCACGCTATGTGGTGATCGCCTCCGCCATTTACGGGCTCCTCGCCCTCTGGGAATGGCGCATGAGCCCCCAGACGCACAACATCCTCTACGGTTTCTTTCCCCACGGCTGGAACCTGGGGCCGCGCTGGGGTTTCTACCGACCGATCATTTGCTCGCCCTCCACGCTCGCCCTGGGCACATACTTCTCCTGGACTGCCTTGCTCGCCGTGTGGCTCTTCCGCGCCAAGCTGCTACGCCCCATCGGGCCGGTCCCTCCCTGGGCGCTCGCGGGCATGGTGGTCATAGGCCTGCTCACCTCCATGTCCTTCGGGCCCTGGAGCATGTTCCTGGCCGGCCTGGGCTTGCTGTGGCTCTGGGGAAGAATGCACTGGCGCCGCGCAACGTTGCTCCCCGCCGCCTTCGCCCTTGTCTGGATGGTCACCCGCTTTTCCGGCGCCACCGACGGTGCATGGCTCACCGAAGGCGTGGCGCGCTTGTCCGAACAACGCGCCTCCTCCCTCCAGTATCGCATCGACGCCGAGAACCTCTACCTCAATCACGCCAAGGAACAACCCTGGTTCGGTTGGGGAACCCATGGCCGCAATCGTCCCACCGACGCGCAGGGCCAAAGCATCATGGCCAGCGACGGACTGTGGATGATCTACATCAGTGCGTTCGGCGTCGTCGGCTTGTCCCTCTTTTATCTGTGGTGGTGCTGGCCGGTGCTGGCCGGCGTCCGCTTCAGCCGCGTACTCGAAAGCGATCCCCCGGCCATGGTGCTCCTCGTTGCCATCGGATTGCAGGCCTGCAACTTCCTGTTCAACGCCTTCCTGGACCCCATCCAGATCATGCTCTGCGGCGGGGTGATGACCCAACTCGTGGCCATGCGCTCCCACGCGCAGCGCGCTGCGTATGCGCCGGTACCGGCAGCGGTCCGTCCGCTGCGCCGTCAGATTATTGCCGGGCCTGGGGGAATGTTCCGTGCCACCGACTGACTCACCACCCATGACAGCGCCTGCCGTGCCGATTGCCACGACCGCCCGTCCATCTCCCGGCAACCCGGGCGGTGCCGATCCAACCGGCCCGCTTCGCGGCCCCCGTGCGGCGCTGCTCCTGCTCGGCTTGTTTTCGCTGGTCATCACCTTGGTGGCCATCGGTTTCTTTCTGGTCCAGCGCTCGCGCGGACGGCTCGGCTACAACAGCCAGATCAGCGCCTGGATCGCCGGTCTCCACGCCGCAGTGATGATTCTGTCTGCTTGGGCGTTTGCTTGGCCGGTGCGATCGCGCCTGTGGCTTGCCGGTGCCAAGCTATTGGCATCTGTGCTGATCTTCGCCAGCGGCTTCGTCTACCTTGAACTCGGCGCCGGGCTGCGGCACCTCCGCGAGCCGCTGCGAAACACGCCTTACGAGTCCGACCCGGAAATCGGCTGGCGGATGCGCGGCAACTTCGACGGCTACTTCGGCGGCGCTCCGCTGCGAACCAATCCCGACGGCCACCGTTCGCCCACCATCACCGAAGCCAAGCCGCAGGGCACCGCCCGCGTGGTTTGTCTCGGAGACTCGCTTACCTTTGGCTTCGGCGTGGAAGAGCGCTTCGCCTTTCCGCAGTTGTTGCAGCGGCTCCTGAACGAACGGCTGTCGCAGCGCCGCTGGGAAGTCATCAACACCGGCGTATCCGGCTATTGCACCTTCCAGCAGACCGCGGAACTGCGCCGTTGCCTGAAGTATCGCCCCGACATGGTCGTATTGCTCTTCTGCCTCAATGACGTTACCGAAAAGTACATCGCCCTGCGGAGTTTCGGCGGCACCGGTTTGGGGTATCAGGGCGTGGCCGACGGTGCGGCAAGCTGGGTCTTTCAGCAGTTGGTGGCGATCCGCCGGTACAGCTCACTGGTAACCGCACTCACGCCGACCCGGGTCGATGCCGAACGGCGCGAGGCGTACGCCGTCGAAAACCTCTGGAAGACGCCCGACGCGCCCCATGTTCTGGCCGCCTGGACGCAGGCGGAGAGCGAGCTGGACGAACTCGTGGACCTGTGCCGCGCCGAAGCGATGGGCCTGCTCATCGCCGTCGCGCCCTACCAGGGTCAATATGCGCTGGGGTCGGAGGCCGACGTGCCGCAGCGCCGCCTGGCCGAATACGCGCGGGCATGTGGCGTCGCGTTTCTGGATCTCAAGCCCGGTTTGGCACGCCTGTCGCGAGCCGCGGGGCATGCACCCGAGCGACTCTATCTCGATCAATCCCATTTCAACACGTCCGGAAATCTTGCGATTGCCGAGTTGTTGTGGGAACAATTCTCGGGTACCGCACAGGATACCGCCGCCGAAGCGGCAGACTGGAACAAGGTCCTGTCACGCATCCTCCCGGCCGGCGGGCGCGAACCCTGACGGGTTCCGGCGCTCCGTCATGGCCGATGACAAGTAGAAGGAACTCGAAGCGAAATTCGATCCGGGTTGTTTGTGAAAAGGGTGATGGAATGAACGTATTGGTGACGGGTGGAGCGGGGTACATCGGATGTCGGCTGGTGCCGGCGCTGCTGGAGGCCGGGCATCACGTGCGCGTGGTCGACAAACTCATGTTCGGCGCCGAAGGGCTCGCCCCGGTGAAGGATCGCATCGAACTCATCGCCGCCGACGTCCGTGCGATCGACCGCAAGACTATTCAGGACATCGACGCCATCATCCACCTCGCCGGCCTCTCCAACGACCCCACCGCCGAGTACAACCCCGCGGCCAACAAGGCCATGAACACCGACGCCACCATCCGCCTCGCCCAGCTCGCCAAGGAGCACGGCGTCCGCAAGTTCCTCTTCGCGTCGTCCTGTTCGATTTACTACACCCTCTCGCCCGACAACGAGATCCGCACCGAGGATTACCCCGTCGATCCCCAGGCGCCCTACTCGTGGTCAAAGCGTCATGCCGAAATCGGCCTGCTGGCTATGGCCGACGAGCGATTCTGCCCCGTCGCCCTGCGCAAAGGAACCATCTTCGGCCAGTCGCCGCGCATGCGCTACGACCTGGTCATCAATACCTTCACGCGCGACGCCTACGCCAAGCGCCGGCTCACGCTCCACGCCGGCGGGCGCATGTGGCGCCCGATGCTCCAGATCGACGACGCCGTCCTCGCCTACACGACCGTGCTCGAGGCCCCGGAGTCGCGCATTCGCGGGCAGATCTTCAACGTGCTGTCCGACAACTTCCAGGTCGTCCACCTTGCCCACGAAGTCCGCCGCATCCTCGAGGGGCACAAAGGCATCCGCCTCGACCTGGACTTGCAGCAGGTCGGCGTATCCCGCAGTTATCGCGTCGACGGCTCGCGCATCCGCGAGACACTGGGTTACACACCGGTGCACGAAATCGGCCGCTCCGTAGACACCATGTGGGACTCGTTGGAGTCCGGCGTCGATATCGACAATCCCATTTACTACAACATCCGCTGGCTGGAACTGCTGTGCGACATGGAAACGCGCCTCAAGGCCATGGGCGGCCAGGTGTTTTGAACCCGAAAGGAACAGCATGAAACTCGCGGTCATCGGCGCCGCCGGACAGGTCGGTCAGGAATTCGCCAAGCTGCTCCCCGCGGACAGCCTGATTTCTCTTACCCGCGCGAATGTCGACGTATCCTGCGCCTCCTCCGCGGCCACCTGCCTCGGCGCGCTTGATTTCGACGTGCTTGTTAACCTCGCCGCCTTTCACGACGTTAACGGCTGCGAGGATGACGGCGCCAAGGCCTTCGCGGTCAACGCGCTGGGCGCTTACCACGCGGCCAAGGCCGCCGCGGCCAAGGAGCGCAAGATGGTCTTCTTCAGCT
>CAZMVD010000029.1:0-36653 GCA_964569425.1 uncultured Phycisphaeraceae bacterium | reverse complement strand
CCTGGTTGCTGATGCCGAGGTCCGGCAGCGTGGCCATGTTGGTGAGGTTGAACGCGTTGGTGTTGATGCTGTTCTGGAAGTTGAACCGGGTCGTGCCGGTCACCGTCGTTCCGGACAGCGTCGTGGCAGCGGTACCGAGATCGGAAATCGTGATCGTCGGAATGTTCGTCAACGTCGCCGAAACCGTGGTGCCGGCGGTGAAGTTGAACGTCGCGGTCAGGGTGTCCGCGCCGCCGTTACCAACGGCACTGTCGCCCGTCTGAAGCGACGGCAGGCTGGTGCCCGTGGGGGCGTTGAAAATCAACGGAGCCGAAAACATGTCCGCGTTCGCGGTGCCCGTCAGCGAATCCTGACCGAGCGTGAAGTCGAACATATCGCCCGCGATCGGATCGCAGGCATCGGTCGCCTCGTTGCACGTCTCGTTTGCCGCACAGGGGTCGGTGCCCGCGGTGCAGCCGCCGTCGACGCAGGTCTCGTCGCCGTTGCAGAACAAACCGTCGTCGCAATCGGCATCGTCGGCGCAGGGGGCCACGTCACAAGCGTCGGTGTCTTCGTTGCAGGTCTCGCCGGCCATGCACGGATTGCCGGACGACACGCAGGCGTCGGCGTCCTCATCGCAGGACTCGGTGCCGTCGCAGAACAGGCCGTTGTCCGGGCAGGGATTGGTGCCCGCGGTGCAAGCGCCATCGACACAGGTCTCGGCGCCGTTGCAGAACGTGCCGTCGTCGCAATCCGCGTCGTCCGCACAGGAGTCGGCACAGGCGCCAGTCGCTTCCACGCAGACCTGACCGGCCGGGCAGTTGTCGGCGTTGGTGCAATCACCGGTGGCCGGATCGCACGAATCATCCGTGCAGGCCACGCCGTCGTCGCAATTCACGGGCGTGCCGTCGGCGCAGCGGCCGTTGGTGCAGGTCTCGGCGCCGTTGCAGGCGTCGCCATCATCGCAATCCGCGTCGGCGTCGCAGTTCTCGCAACGATCCGCTTCTTCGTTGCAGGTTTCGTTGTCCGGGCAGGGCGCCGTGCCGGCCTGACAGGTACCTGTGTTGTTCTGGATCAAGCAAGTTTCCGCGCCGTTGCAGAAGTTGCCGTCGTCGCAATCCGCGTCGACCGTGCACCGCGGCATCACCACCGGGGGACAGCCGGCCGACAACATCACCATGGCGAGCACGCCACATAGCGTGCCCCAGCGCGACACGCCTCGCACCAGCGTGCGAACCTGAGTGTCAGACTTCACCGTCGAATTCAGCATTACCTTTTTACCTCCAGTTAAAAGACTGTGGCGTGATCCTCTGGTCACACGCTTGTTTTCACGACGCAATACCGCACGTCCCCAAGAACACCGCCGACGACTGCCAACCTGAACCGCGTCATTCAGCAAGTCCGGTAACAACTGTCGAGCCGGTGAGTAATTCTGATCGTCCTTTGACCAAGTCGCCCAATTGCCGCTTCACTTACGGACAAAAGCCCTTCATGAATCGACCGAAGACGTCAACGCGGTGGTGAGTTGGGGGCCGCATTTTCCGGAAACGCGCCATCCGGAACAAAATGCTCCTCCGCACTGCGTTGATCGACCCAACTTCCGGCATTCTCGTAACGGAAGTCCCGGGTCGCAAAGCCTATAGCGGGCGAATTGTAGGTATCGGCCAAGTCTAGTCAACAGCCTATCCCGAAATTTTCTCTTCGCCCGGCCCTCCGCCTCCGTTCCCAGCTCAATCCGCAACGTTAAAAGCCGGGTTTCGCCACGGCGCAGAGAGTTCCCTTTTTCATCGGCGGCGGTTACGACTTGCCTTGAGCATTATTCGCCGGTTGCGGCGCGCCGTGGCCGTCGCAACTCCCACGGGATGGATTCTTCCCAGCCCGAGGCGCGATCCAAGACCGCACGCAAACTATTTATTGACAATCGATTATGGAACAATGGCGTGCCGAGTAAACTTGAGCCGGTGGAAGCCTGGACGACTTAAAGCACAACCGAGTAAGGGAAAGCCGGCTTTGGAAGTCCATGTGCGGACGGAGTGATTCGCCTCAGTAAACGCGCTTCGCCGGCGTGGCGCTCTTGCTGAATGCCGCCGCTGCCGCTTCCACAAGTTCCTCCACCAAACTGACGATGCCCCCCGCCAATTCCGCCTTGGTACCCCGAACGGCGGGCTGCCAGCCGGTGTCGGTCCGAAGGACTTCAATCTCGGCATCGTCGGCGCCGACGTTGGCCGGGCCGTTGAGCACCATCGCGTCGCAGTTCTTGCGGCGCAGTTTGTCTTCGGCGTGGGCGTGGTGTTCGTGGTCTTCCATGGCGAAGCCGACGACGACGCGTTCGCCTTTGTCGCGGCCGAGGTGGGCGCAAATGTCCTCGGTGGGGACCAGCAGCAGCGTGCGCGGGCGGTTCTTTTTCTTCATTTTCTTGTCCTGGCGGCGCATGGGGCGGTAGTCGCATACCGCCGCGGTCATGACCGCCGCCTGGCACTCGGCGAACAGGGCCACGGAGGCGCGGAACATGGCGTGGGCGTTAATCACGCGAACGATGTCCACCCCCGGCGGGTCGGGCAGCTCGACGGGGCCGGCCACCAGCGAGACGCGGTGCCCGCGGCGCGCCGCTTCGGCGGCGATGGCGAAGCCCATCTTGCCGGTGGAGGGGTTGGACAGGAACCGGACCGAATCGAGAAATTCGCGCGTCGGCCCGGCGGTGATCAACAGGTTCATGGACGGCCTCTTGGTAGGTATGAACAGGTTTCCGTAACTGCGACATGGTAGATAGACCTCGCGTGACCGTCAAAACGCCTGCATCGTACGAACCAGCCAACACGGCAACTTGCCTGAAGCGGTCCACCGGACGCCGAGCTGAGGTACTTCCATGCAATACCTCGCACTCCGGGACGAACAAAACATTGCGCGCAGATTCCTTGAGGTGGTCGAGTTTCAGATGTCGCTGGCGTCGCCGCGGACCGCGAATCCGGAACGATCCGAACGCGATTAGCCCGCGGTCGCGCACCTCGACGGGCGCCAGGGTGATACGCCGACTCTTTCCCCGGCTTCGTTCTTGCGAAGCCCTTACCGGCTGTCGCGTTTGCCCTGTTTGCGCCGCCCAGCCGCGGCCAGGTGGCTCTGAACGCGGCGCGCCCCCATGCGCTTTTGCGACCGCACATTTCGCAGCCCCTCCGTGGCTTTGCTCATGGCCTTGCGAGAAAGCTGCATCTTCTCCAACGAGCCATGCAGGTTGGCCGCCAGCAGCGATGCCCTGGGCGCGCGTCCTTTGGATTGGGAATTTCGCCCGGCAGGAAAGTCCGGCTCATCCGCAGCGGCGTCGTCCACGCCGGGTGGTTTCGCATTCTTGGCGACGACGCGACCGCGCGGCACCTTGGCAGACTTTTTAGGCGAAGGCTTCGCACTTGATCGGCCATTTTTTCCCTTGGCCCGTGGTGCGACCTGATCTTTGGCCGCACCCTCCTGGTCTTCCACTTGAGCCAGTCGCAGTGTCAACCTCGCCAACGCCTGAGTGAACAGTTCCGCCTTGCGTCGCGTTCGCAGGTTTCCCTCGGCGGGCCTGGTCCGCCGCGCCTCTTGCTTGCCCCGCGCCTCGCGGCGCTGGCTGTGCGCCAGGGCCCGATACTTATCGCGTGCGCGTCGAACGAGCGCCACCTTCTTGCGCAACTGTGCCGCGCCGAGTTTCTGAACGGAACGCGGCAGACTCGAGAGGAAAAGGGCCAGCTCCGATGCGGTACAAAGCTTCCGGGCTTCCGGCGTTCGAACGTCGGTCATTGAATCTTCTCCTTGGCGCACGGCGCGGGCCGCGTTTCTGGCATTGGCACAGGTCGGACACCCCGTCCCGGCTTCTCTCTTCCATAGAATAACCCTGCATGGGTGTCAACCATGGCCGCGATAGTGCCACATGATTGGCACTTTACTTGGCCAGCGCATGATCCGGCTTGGCGAAGAGCGTTGGTCCGGCGCCCAGGTTTTCGGCGCGGGCCTGGTCTGCGCTCACGCCGGGGCCGGGGGCGCGGGGGAAGGCATCGGCGGCGATGGGCGCGACGTGGCCGTCGGCGAAGGCGACGTTGGCATGGCCGAGCCGGGCGCCGTGGCGATAGCCGATGCGCAGGCCCTTTTGTCCGGGTCGCGTGGCGAATTGGTTGCCGGCGTAGATGCCGTCGGCCAGAGCGATGAGCCGGCCGGGGGTGGCGAGCTGGTGCAGGGAGTTCTGCGGCAGGAACCGCCCGCGTCCGTCCGGTCCGTAGCCTGCGGAGGCGGTGTAGAACAAGCCCGGACGAACCTCGCGCGGAGCACCCACCGGGTTCTCGCCGTTGATCCAATAGGAAACGCGCACGATCTTCTCGAAGCCGCGCTCCGGAATGGTGGTGGCGAGGGCGGCGGTGAAGGTGATGACCGCGGGCCAGTCCATGTAGCCGAGCGGGTCGTCGTCGGAGGCGCCGCGGTTGGTTACGGCCAGGCCCGTCCGATCGGCGGTCTCCGGACAGACGAAGGGGTTGTCCACCAGGGTGGCGTTGCCGGTGACGAAGTCGTCGCGGTCGAGGATGGGGCCCCAGCCGTCGAACGGATTGAGCCGGCTGCCGGTGATGCCGCGCATATTGTACGAGGGGATGATCGCGTCATCGTGGACCGTTGCATACGCCGCCAGCCCCGCGCCCAGCGATTTGAGGTGGCTCTTGCAGAGTACGTCGCGCGCCTGGTGTCGCGCCTTGGAGAACGCGGGCAGGACCAGCGCGGCGAGCAGCACGATGACACCGGCAACGCACAGCAGTTCCACCAGGGTAAGCCCCCGTGGAACCGGCGCGGGTGGACCCTGCCGGCTCCGGCGCGCCGCCCGCGCCCCGCAAACGCCGGCGGTGTAGTCGCAGGTCTTCGCGTCTAATCCGCGCACGAAGTTTCTCCGGGGACACCTTCGCCGAACAGGCAGCGCCCGAAGGCTGCGGCGTCCCACAGATCCACATCGCCATCGCCATCGGCGTCAAACGCCAGACACTCCTCCGCCGGTGGAACAACGCCCGGACCCCGCAGGCAATCGGGAAAAACAACATGGTCGTGGAGATCCACGTCGAAATCGCCGTCGTAGTCGCCGGGAATCGTCGGCGTAAAGGGCCTGTCGAAGCGCAGCACACGGTTATTGCCGGCATCGACGATGTACACGTTGTGCGCCGCGTCGGAAATCGCCCCGGTGGGCCCGAAGAGCCCTTCGGCATCGGCGACCAGCTTGCCCAGTCCGTGATTGGCCAGGTCGCTCGTCAGATTGCCCAGTTGCCCGAACACTTCATCGGGCAGCGCGCTGCGACGCGGGTTGCGGTACATGAGCACCCGGTGGTTGACCGAATCGGCCACGAACAACTGCCCGAACGCGTCGATCGCCACGTCGACCGGCATTTGCAACCCGCGGTCCAGCCCGCCCTGATCGGGATGCCCGCCGGTGAAATCGGGCTGGCCATAAATCGCGTCGGCGGCGCTGTCCGAAGTCAAGGGGTTGTCATAGCGCAGCACGCGGTTGTTAATCCAGTCGGCCACGTAGAGCGACCCCCGACGATCGACGGCGATGCCGATGGCGTTGAACAGGTTGTGGGCCGAGGGCGGTCCGCAGGGCGTTTCTCCGTCGTTCGTGCAGGTACCGCTGCCGTCGTTGTTCTTCAAGGGACTGGTGAAGTCGTCAAACTGTCCGAACACCCGGTCGGCGCTGGGCTTATTTCCGACCGGCAATGTGTAATGCAGCACGCGGCTGTTGCCCGAATCGGCAATCCACAGGTCGCCGCCGCGCACCAGCACGCGCCCCGGGAAGTTCAGGCCGTCGGCGGTGGAGGCGGACTCCAACAGACCGAGGTTCTGAGCGTTGCTGACAAAGTCCGGCTGACCGATGACCAGGTCGGCTATCCGGTCGGTTGTCACCGGGTCGTGAAAAACCAGCACCCGGTGATTGAACGCATCGCACACCCAGAGGTTGCCGTTGTCGTCAACGGAAAGTCCCTGCGGCAGAAAAAAACCACCGGCCCCCAGCCCCCCGTGGTTGGCATCGTTGGTGGTCATGTCCGTTTGCCCGAGCACCAGATCCGCGGGCTGTTTGTTGGTGAACGCCGCGGCGCTGGGCCAGCTCAGGACGCGGTGATTGCCCGAATCCGAAACATAAAGCCGCCCGCCGGGGGCGATGGCCGCGTGGGCGGCAAATTCAAAGGCGAGGTTGTCCGCCGCCGGCACCCACGGAGGCGGATCATTCGGTACGTTCGATGCGAAGTCCGGCTGACCCAGCACCGCGTCGGCGACCGTATCGAACGGCGCAGCGACAGCGGCCACGGTCAACCAGCCGAAATTCGCCACCAGGACACACGCGCGCAAGTATGAACGATCAAAACAGAAGTCCAAGGCTCTCAACATGGATCCCCCAGGGTCCGGTGACTAATCGATTCCCGGCTTGCTGCGGCCGTTACCCCGCTGGCCCCAGTCCGCCCCTCGCAAAAAGGGCGACGTATCAAGCCCGGGCAAGATTCTAGGCGAAGGCCGCGCGGGTTGAAAGCCGGAATTCGCCCAAATTTACGACTTGGCGGTGCTGCGCCGCAGAAACGCCGACATGGCATTCAGCGTCACGGCGCTGATGTGGTGCTCGATTCCCTCCGCGTCGATGCATGCCTGCTCCTCGCCGACGCCGAGAGCGCACAGGAACTCGACGACAATGCGGTGCCGCTCGCGACTTTCTTCCGCCAGCTTGCGGCCCTGCTCGGTCAGGAACACCGAGCGGTACGGGCGCTTCTGCACCAGCCCGTCGCGTTGCAGGCGGCCGATGGTCTTGTTGGCCGTCACGTGAGAAACGCCCAGGTGCTCGGCGATGTCCACGAGCCGCGCCTCGCCATGCTCGTCAATGAGCCCCTGAATCATCTCGACGTAGTCCTCGGCCAGTTCGGTGGCGTGGTCGCGCCGCGTCTGCGCGAACCCCGCGGTAATGCTGTGGTACACTCGTTCGCCCGCAGGGTCGGATTCAGAATTCCGCCGTGCCGAGGTCTTTGTCATCGGGCCGCTCCGATCAGGCGGGCGAATGCACGACGTTGCGCCACTCGAGCACCCATCAGGGAATCTCCTTGCCGTGCGGATCGCGCGGCGCGTGATCCACGTCGGCGGCAATCGCCCGGCGCATGGTATCCGTAAGGTAATGCTCGGCCCATTCCGCCGAATCGTGCAGGTGGTCCGACGGCAGTTCCAGGTGCTTGGCGAGGTAGCTTTCCCACAGCCGATGTCCGCGGATGAGCTGCACGGCTCGTTCCCTGCCCGCAGGCGTCAACATGAGTTGCCCCTCGAAAATCGCCAGAAAACCCCGGCCACGCAGCCACCAGGCCCCGATGCGCACCGCGAGCTTCGAACCCGGAACCCGGGATGGCAGCGTCGCGACGGCTACTTTCGGCGCGCCCTGCTGCCATTCCTCCTGGCGATAGAGCGCGCCGAGAATATCCTCGCAAACGATCCGTAACGAAAGACTCAACCGGTGATACGCTCTGCTGATCAAGCCGTAGCGCGGCGCCAGCAGCATGGCCAGCGCAAACAGCGTTCCGACGGCGACCGCCATCATTCCCGCGGTGCTCGTGTCGCTGTAACCGAACCACGCCGGAACCGTGATCGCTCCCACGTGGCCCAGCACGGCGCCCGCCGCTGCGATCACCATGCTCAGCCCCAGCATGACGCCGTATCGGTCGGTCAACAGGTGTGCGGTCGCCGGGGGAACCACGAGCATGGCGATGACCAGAATGCTGCCCACCGCCTCGAAGCTCGCGACCGCGGTCACCGCCACCAGGGTCATCAACAGGTAGTGAATCAGGCGCGCGTTGACGCCCAGTGTCGTGGCCAGCGCCGGGTCGAATGCGGCGATGCGCAGCTCCTTGTAGAGCAAGGCGACAAACAACAGGTTGAAGGCCAATATGCCTCCGAGCATGGACACAGCGCGGGGAATCGCAAAGCCCAGCACGCGCGTCGTATCCAGCGGCACCATTTCGATGGCCCCGTACAACACACACCCCGGATCCAGATCCACCTTGTCCGCCGCGCGTACGATCAACACCAATCCCACGGCAAACAGCACCGTGAACACCACGCCCATCGAAGCGCTTTCCTCGACCTGGCCGAGCGTGTGAACCCACTGCGTAAACAGCGCCGTGCACACCCCCACCACCGCGGCGCCCACAAACATCGCCCAACCATGACGCGACCCGGTGAGCAGGAAGGCCACCGCCAGCCCGGGCAGCACGGCATGGCTGATGGCATCGCCCATCATGCTCATGCGCCGCAACACCAGGAAGTTGCCCACCAGCGCGCAAGACATCGCGCAGAGCACGCCGGCAACCACAATCCAGGTATCCAGGGCGGTCCAGTTCATGGCATTCCTACTCGCCGCAGCCCGCACCCGTGCGCGCGATTAGCGCGACGGCGCGGACGCTCCTCCCGACACGTCCACCGCGGCAGCGCGCGCCAGCCGGTGCGGACTATCCGGCATGCCCAGGTCGGGATAGCTGCGCACCAATTCCTGTTCCAGCTCCGTCACCATCGCGGGCGCCAGCACATGTTCTACTTCGTCCGCACCGCGATCGACGTGACTGGGTGCGATGTCCGCGTGCGTCATGAGATACAGCTCCCACAGCCGGTGGTTGCGCACCACGCGCCGCGCTTCGGACACGCCGGCGGCGCTTAACGAGAATCTCCCCGGAGCCCGCCTAACCACCAGGCCCGCCGATTCCACACTTCGCAGCGCCCGAGCCAGTCGCCGAGGCGACCAGGAGCGCATCTCAAGCAATGCAGAAACCGAAACGGCGCCCATGTCTTCCCCTGCGCGCGCCGTCGCAGATGACTTGGCCTGCTGTAACTCCGCGTATTCAAAGAGCGCCCGCAGCAGGTGCTGCCGCATCACCCGGCGCTCCAGACGGAAACGCTCCACCACGCGCCGCAGCAACCCACGCGAGGTTCCCAAGAATAGACTAACGGCGAACAGCACGCTGGCCACGATCACAATGATCGCCCCGGCCGGCAGACGCGGAACCAGCGCGCTCAACGCCGCCCCGGCGAAACCGCTCGCCGCCCCGATCAACGCCGAAACCACCACCATGGTGGGCAGATGATCGGTCCAGAACCGCGCGGCTGCCGGGGGAATTACCAACAGCGCGATCATCAGGATCAGTCCCACCGCCTGAAGCCCGATCACCGTCACCAATACGACCAGCGTTAACATCAGCGCGTCGAGCATCAGAACGGGCCAGCCCTGCACCGCCGCCTGTGCCTGGTCGAAACAGAGGAGTTCAAACTCCTTGAAAAACAACAAGCACACCACAAGCACAATCGCTGCCGCAATGGCGATCATCCTTGCGTCTGCGGCAAGCATGGACGCGGTCTTTCCATAGATAAACGATTCCAAACCGGCGGCGTGACCCGCATCCATCTTCTGGATGACCCCGAGAACTGCCACGCCCAGCCCGAAGAAGACACTCAGCACGATCCCCAGCGCGGCGTCCTCTTTGAGTCTCGTCCAGCGGCGGATGAACAGCACGCACCCCAACCCGCACGCGCCGGACAGCACCGCCCCCAACAACAGTCCGGGAAGGTATTTGCCCGATCCTCCAAGCGAAGCCATCAGAATGAAAGCCAGACCAATCCCGGGAAGGGTCGCGTGGCTTAGCGCGTCACCCATCAGCGCACGCTTGCGCAGCAGCAGGAACACGCCGACGATACCCGCGGCCAAGCCCAGGATCATCGTCCCCAGCACCACGATCCGCGTGTTGTAGTCTCGCAGAAACAGCACGCGCAGCAGTTCGTCCCCCGTCGGAAGGTGCACCGACGTGTCGGTAATCGAACCGCCCGCCTGCGCATGGGCGGCGTTCGGCGCCATCAGCGCGGCCAGTGACACAAGTACCGCAAGCCAGGGCACGCCAAACCGCCATTGTGTCGCGCGAGATCGTCCCCGCCGCGCCGTGGGTCGGCACGCAGGCGAAGGTTCCCACGCGCTGCGGGCTACTGTGGAGCGATCTTGAATCACGTGCGCCGCCCCCCACGGGCGATCGCCTGCGCAGCCTGCTCCAGCAGCGTCAATCGTCCGCCATAGGTCTTCTGCAGGTTTTCCGCGGTGAACACTTCCGCCGTCGGTCCGTGCGCCACGATCCGCATGTTCAGCAGCACCACGTAATCAAAATACTCAGCGACCGTCTGCAGGTCGTGGTGCACCGCCATGACCGTACGCCCCGCATCGCGCAATTGACGCAATATGTCCACGATGGTTCGCTCCGTCGACGCATCCACCCCCGCAAAGGGTTCGTCCATCAGGTAGAGCTGCGCATCCTGCGCCAATGCCCGCGCCAGGAACACACGCTGCTGTTGGCCGCCGGAAAGCTGGCTGATCTGCCGTCGTGCGTAGTCCGCCATCCCCACGCGGCTCAGTGCCTCGCGTGCCGCTTCCTTATGGCGCCGCGTCACCAGCCGGAACCACCCGATTCGCGCGTACCGCCCCATCGCCACCACGTCCAGCGCGTTGACCGGGAAGTCCCAGTCCACGCTCTCACGTTGGGGCACGTAGGCCACCAGGTGTCGGTGCCGCCGGTATGGCTCGCCGTAGAACATCACCCGCCCGGAGGCCAGCGGCAGCAGATCCAACGCAGCCTTGAGCAGCGTGCTCTTGCCCGCCCCGTTGGGCCCGACCACGGCGATGAGCTTGCCCTCCGGCGCGTCAAAATCGACGTCCCACAACACCGGCTTGCGGTGATAGGCCACGGTCATGTCGTGAATGGACAGGGGCGCCGTCGAGGGGTGCTCATCCCCGGTCGCCATAAGAGGCATGGCGGACGATCGTGGTGCGGCTTTGCCCTGATGAGCCATGGTCGTTTCGTCGGCCGCTCGCCGCGGTTGCCCGTCGTCCGAATGGCGGAACATGGGAGGCTCCTCACGCGGGTCCAACGCTACTCCGCCAGCCGCCCCAACATGCCGCGCGTGGGCGCGTTGCCGCCCAGCGCCCGCGTGATGGTCGTGGCATTATGATCAAGCATCCCGATGTACGTTCCTTCGTAGGTGCCCGGCCGCCCCATGGCATCGGAGAAGAGCGTTCCGCCGATGATCACCTCGTGCCCGCGGGACTTCGCCCCCTCGACCAGCGCACGCACGTTGCGATCGGCCACGCTCGTTTCCACAAACACCGCCCGCACCTTGTTGGTCACGATGAAGTCCACCAGCCGATTGATATCCCGCAAGCCCGCTTCCGACTCCGTGCTGATCCCCTGAATGCCCATCACCTTGATGCCGTAAGCGCGACCGAAGTAATGGAATGCGTCGTGCGCCGTGACCAGCACGCGCTGCCCTTCGGGAATCGTGGCGATCACCTCACGCACATACGCGTCAAGCCGCTCCAGTTCCCCGCCGTATTGTCGCGCACGCGACAAATAGGCCGCGCGGTTATCCGCATCGAATTCACTCAGCGCCGTCGCCACCACGTCGACGGCTTTGCGCCACGCCCCCGCGTCCATCCACACGTGCGGGTCGAAGTGCCCCCCAAACCCATCGGGCTCCAGCAGGTCCTTCTCGTCGAGCTGCTCGGTCACCGCATAGACCGGTTTGCCGGTCCGCGCCAGTTTGACGAGCGTGTCGGCCATCTTGCCTTCGAGCATCAAACCGGAATAGAAAACAACGTCCGCGCCCATCAGCGCAGCCACGTCGTTCCGCGTCGGCTTGTAAAGGTGCGGATCGACCCCCTCGCCGATGATGCCCGACACCTCCGCCCGGTCCCCCGCGACCTGGCGCACGATATCCGTCACCATGCCCACCGTCGTGACGACCTTATAAGGATAGGTTCGCTGCGATTCCTCGGAACGAACCTGACCGGCGACCGCGAACACCAGCAGCGCGGCAAAGGCGATCGGCCGCATGCCATGCACTGCCCCACGGATACTCAGCGCCCCGTAAACCGCACTCTTCCTGCCCACACGCACGTTCACTGCACAGTTCCTCCGGTTATCATATCGGTTCGACACTTCGAAGCGGTTCATGCCCATGGCTGCACGGGTCGGGCACCCGGTGACGCCCACTTCCCATGATGCGGCTCACGGTTGTGCCAGCGCGCCGGTGATCGCCGCGGCCACCGTCTCGCTCACCGCCAGGTATACACCGTCGAGCACCGCGCTTCGCAGCCCGCAGCCTCCAACGACCATGGCGAGCACCACAGCCGCCAGTTTCCGACTGACCGCCCAGGAAAAATGTCTCACGATCCTTCCTTTCCAAAAGAACGGCGCGCCACCCGCGCCTGTTTCCTATTCAGCGATCACCGGGCGCAATGCCCGCCGGCGGTGAATCGGCGGAATCAGAACCGCCAGGAAAACCCGACACCGGTAAACAGATCGTCCGCCGCGCGATTCAATCCCGCCCCGATCCGCCAATCGAATTGCAGGTTGTCGTTGATCAGATAGGTCACTCCTCCGTTGACGTAATGGGCGCAGTCCGCGCCGTCCGCGTTCGGATAAAACCCGAAATACTCCAGATAGGCGCCCCACCGCTCGCTCACCGCAAGCGCCGTGGTCACCGACCCCGAGGCCTGCACGAACCGATGGGCATCTTCCGTGGGCACCGCCACGTTGATGTTGCCCGCCACGCTGAGCCTCTCGCTCAACTCATAGGCCCACAGCAGCTTGACGGCCGGATCGACGTCCCCCGAGCCCGTGCCCGCCGACCCCGTCGGCACACTGATTTCTCCGATCACCCCCAGATGCGGGATCAACCCCCGTTGTTCCGCGAGTTTGACCTTGAAACCAAGTGACATATCGTTGGCACCCTGACTCCATGCCTCGCGCGTAATCGGCCGGCCCACTTGCGTTTCACTGCGCTGCCGCTCTTGCGTCCAGGCGTAACCGGCCCACCCGATGCGCAGTTCCCAGCCTTCGGCGATGCCGATTCGTGCCAAAAACTCCGGGGCCGAATGGTCGCGCCGCCGCTCATCCCCTTCGCGGTCATAAGTAAACGTATAGCCCATCTCGAGTTGCACCCGCCCCAGCGGCACCGCGTCCGTGCTCTCCGTGAAATCGGGACGGTCGGTCACCAACGGCTCGTCCAACGGGGCGGCGCGGAAGCCCAGCACGCCGCGTTCCCAGGAATCCGCCTCGTCGGCGCGCGCCGGCAGGGCCAAGACAACCGCCAGCAAAACGCCCAACCGACCAGGACTTAGCCGTCCTACAACAGCCCGCAGCTTGCACACTGGATCCGCACTCCGTGAAAACAAGTTGTTCAGGTGCCCGCAAACGGTGCCGGAAACTCCGCGCAGGTCCGCCAGCCTCCGCAACAGTCCATGGTTGACCACTCACTTACTATATACCCCAAAGAGACATTGTCAAGTCGCAAATACGTTATGTACCATTAGATACATTTCCGCGCGGATGGCGGAGTCGGGATCTGCCCAAGTTCCGATCCATTGCGCGACCCGATAAACGCAGTACCAGGAATCCCGCTCAACTTGCAGCGTGCGTTAGGGCCGCTTCGCCGTTGGCAATCCCAGCTCAAATGACGCCCCGAATCAACCAGCGCGCGGCAGGTCGAACGATTCCGCCGGCCGGCTTTGGGAAGTCGCCCGTCCTTCGGGAGCCTGATCCCCACTTCGGCGACGGAATCGATGACATTTGCCAACCATTCAATAAAGCCAGATTCACTTGACACAAACCGGCTGGGCAATGATTCCCGGTGGCACGGGTTTATTTCTTGCCTTGGCTTGGTTTTTTTGGTAATATGCGCGAGTTACTGGACTTGCAAAAAGTGCAAGATTGGTAGCGGGCGTCGGGGCCCTGTCGCGTTAGTGTCCGCATCGCTGCACGGAAAACGACGTTCGAGTGGTTTGCAAAATAGGCTGGTGAGCCGCCCTGGCGCGGCGCCCGCTGCGCAAACTCGGGTTTGTCAGGAACTGTGTGCGAAGTCACTGACAGGGGGTCTGATTTACGTGATAGCGTTGCGTCTGCGAACTGCCGGGCGAGCATCAACTAATCACGGGCGGTTTCAGATCGGCGAGGAAAATAACTTCGTTTGCTGCGCGCGGTGTCCGCGCGGGGCTCGTACCGATCCATCGTGTCGGTTTCTGTTTATTTAGGGAGGAACGGAATGAGAAGTAGAGTCTACCAAACATGGTGCCTGGCCGGGGGCGTCGCCGCGTGCGTCGTCGTGTTCGGCTTGGCGATCCAGGGCGCACCAGCCGTTGACGGCGGGCTGGCACCGGTGCCCAAGGACAAAGTCGCCGCCACACCCGAGGTCCCGTCGGTCCAGCCGAGCAAGAAGGCGGCCACGATGACTTCAGAATCACTGGGTGGCACCGCGCTCACCCAGCCGCCCCTGCCCATCGAGGCAGACGGCGACCCGTACACCGTCACCGATGCGGATGTGCGCTGGGGTCGCGTCGTCAGCTATGGCGAGGGCGCGGATTCCGGCGCGCTGGCCTTCACAGGCGGTTCCGTTCCGCCCGGCGGCGCCTGCACCTGCGATAACGACTGCGCGAATCCAGGCGGCCAGTGCCAGGTGTCCAACTGCGTCGGCGGTGTGTGTGTGGCGACCAACGCCCCGGTCCACATGCGGTGCGATCTGGACGGTCTTTTCTGCACTGACGACCGCTGCAACGACACCGGCACATGTACCGCGCGCACCATTTCGGGCACCTCGCTCGTCAAACTCAATCGTTGTGCCAAGAACTGCAGCATCAGCGGCCAGAACTGCATCCTCGCCACCGATTGTCCCGGCGTCGAAGAGTGCGTGATTAAGCCCGGCGGCGTGTGCAACGACACGCTGGATCGTTGCGAAGTCACCGGCCTGCTCGGCCGCTGCTGCGTCGCGGGCGTCTGTTCGCAAACGAACGAAGGCGGCTGCGCCGGACTTTGGCTGCGCTATGAAGACCCGGACGACATGCTTCATTCCTGCGACGCCAGCCTGGGCTGCCCCAAGTATAGCAGTGGCGTGGCGCCGGAAGGTGCGTTTGAACTGGACCTCGGCACCGTGGTCACATCGAACCGCCGCTGCGTCATCGGCGGCAACGTCTGCGAAATTGACGCGGACTGCTGGCCGCGTTGCATCGGCGGCGCCAACGCCAACCAGAGCTGCGACATCGCGGCTGACTGCGACAGCGGTAACTGCGCCGTGGGCGGCGCGTCGGGCAACGTCTGTCAGACCGACCCCGACGAGTGTTCGGGCGCCGACAAGTTCATCGCTCTCGGCGATGATTACACGCTCGACAACTCCTCGTACCTGCGGTTGAAAGAATTCCGCTTCCGCGGTGGAACCGACAACCCGGACGAGATCGTGTTCTTCGACTTCTACGACAACTCGAGCCCGCCGATCCTGGTGGGCACCATTGGCGGGCGTATCCAGCACCCGGGGATTCGCAATCAGACGATCATTGTCGACTGCTTCCCGGATTGCGACACCACCCAGCCGGCGGGGCTGTTCCAGGAAGAGCGAACCGATCCTCCGTTCATTATTCCCCCGCAAGGGTATGTGGTGGCGCGGGCCGGCCGCAGCATCAGCCAGCAGTTCGGTGAACATGATTCCAACTTCCATTGGATCACCACCAACGCGGCGGATGTGGGCACCAACGACGCGACGCGCATGGTCGTCCAGCGGACCGATGGAACGCCGCTTGATTTCAATGCCAACCTGACGGGTCATCCGACGAACAACAACATCCTGGTGTTCGAGCTGGTCGGCGAAAAGATCGCCGCCCCGCTGGGCGCCTGCTGCGATCGGGACACCAATGCGTGCACCGACACGCTCATCTGGGAATGCCGCAATTGCACCGGCTCCGGCACGCACTGCGACCGGGCACGGGATTGCGGCCTCAGCCAGGTCCAGCGCTGCAGCACCCGCGACTGGAACGGACCGCGCACGGCGGCCGACTTCACGTTCGGCGGGGGCGAGCTGTGCTCTGACAACGTCTGCGCCACCGCCGCCTGCTGTGCGCCGGACGGCACCTGCACTCAGGTCGCCTCGGCCGGCGCCTGCACGGGGCCCAACGTTCTGCTGGGCTTTGGCGTGGCTTGTGAACCCAACGCCTGCCCGCAGCCTCCCTCCGGGTATGACTGCTGCCAGGACACTTATGCGTGCTGTTCCAACACACCGATCAATCCGCCGAATGCCCCCGTGGCCTGTGTCGGCAGCGGTGTGGCCTGCGATCCGATGAGTCCCGCCTGTCCGGGCGGCGAGTCGTGTGTCATCGCCTGCGACGGTCCCGACGGCGCCAACGATCCCAGCACAGTCCATCAGATCACTGTGCCGCTTGATCCGCTCGATCCGCCGGTCATCGTCGATATTTCCGGCGATACCGATGACGCGATTTATGTGGACGACTGCGTTCTGGGCGGCGACGACGGCGGCTGGATCGAGATGTTCGAGATCGATGCCTGCGCCGTGGTCACCATCAGCCTGTGCACCAACGAGCCGATTCGCTCGCCGGTGACGGCGTGGGTGCAGGACGGCTGCCCCTGCACAGGGGCGGTCACCATCTTCGCCGATCAGGACATCAACGGCGCCAAGCATGGCTTCGGCTCCGGCTGCAACAACGATCGCTGCTGCAGCCAGGACGGCAACTGGTCCGGCCAGTTCACCCTGGGCGCCGGCACCTACTTCTATCAATTGATCGGCGATGCGAAGCGCTGCGTGGCGACGGCCGAGCAGTGCGATGCCGATCAGGACTGCCTGCCGGGCGACGTGTGCCAGCGGCGCCGCAGCGAGTACCAGATGCAGATTGCGGCCCGCGCTTGCGTACCTGCGGCCTGCTGCGTGCAGGACGTGTGCAGCACGACCGACAAGTTCGACTGCGAGTCGCAGGGCGGTCAGTGGCTGGGTGATGACGACCCCGCCATTGCCGACTGCTTTGCCGATCCGTGCGCCGAAGGCGCCTGCTGCACCGGCCCCGGCCAGTGCCAGGACAACATGGGCAACGGAATCACCAAGGCTGAGTGCGACCTTGCCAGCGGTTCCTACTTTGGCGGTGTCCTCTGCCAGCCGACCGGCGATCCGTGCCCGATCTGCGAGATCGAGGACCAGGCGCATTGCCAGCTTTCGGCCACCGGTAACTTCATCCACCCCAGCGACCGCACCATCGGACGCCGGATCGCGGATGATTTCCGACCCGATTCCAACACGATCAGCCGGCTTTGCTGGTTCCCGTGCTACGTCGGCGACGACCTCGCCGGCGGTTCGTTCGAGTGCTCGGGCAACACCGGCGGCACGCCCCCTCCGGATGATTTCATTGCCGTCTTCTATGAGGACGACATGGGCATCCCCAGCAACACCCCGCTGGCGACCTACAACCTCGTTCCGGATGGCAAGCTGCCTTCGGACGGCGGCGTAGGCAACAGCCGTTGCTGGCGCTATACGGCCCCGCTGACCCCGGCGCTCGCGGTCACACCAGGCGAGTGCTACTGGATGGAAATCACCGGTGCGGGCGAAACGCAGGGCAGCGGTTATTGCACGGTCTTCGTGGTCGACACGCAGGACGGCAACAACCGTTCGGTACGCGATTCCAACGGTATCTGGGAGATTTCGGATCAGCAGACCGTGGATATTGCGTGGTGTCTCGACAGCGGCATCCAGGGCGCCAGCAACCCGCCGGTCAGTCAGGACGGCGGCTGCGGCAACATTAACGGAGCCTGCTGCTCGGCGACCTCCAGTGGACCGGTCTGCTCGGACAGCAACTACCTGTCGTGCGTGGGCACGCCCTCCGTGCCGAAACCGGGCGTGTTCTTCCCGTTCGAGACCTGCGGTTCGTTCACTTGTCCGGAGCACGACAACGACGATTGCATAGACGCGACGCCGGTGTGTGTGGGCGCGGTCAGCGATGCGAATCTCGGTCAGTGCAGCGGCAACCCGACGTTCAACCCGCCGCAGCCGGGCGAAGCGTGCAGCCTTTCCGGTCAGGATTGCTTCTGGCCGGGGGCTACGTGTGTGCCGCGCACGGCGGGCACCGACGCGTACCGTTGCATGGATGTGCCGACCGACAACCGGCTGGCCACCACCGACGGGCCCAACACGCAGGGAACCGGGTGCTTCGGCTCCGGTACCAATAGCTTCCAGGCCGACGTCTGGTATTCGTACACGGCGCCGTGCACCGGCTCGCTGACGATTCGAGCGTGCAATGACGCCAACTACGACATGATGATGGCCATCTACGGAACGCACAATCCGGCCACCTCGTGCGCCGGTCTGTGCCCGGTGAACAACACGATGCCGTTGCGCTTCTGCGACGACGACTTCTGCCCGGGCAGTTCGACCACGTCGGGCGTGTGGGCCCAGGTAACCAAGGACGCGTGCTACATGATTCGCGTCGGTGGCTGGTCCAACGCGGGCAACCCGTCGGATGCCGGACGCGGCGTTTCGGCCATGGACATCGGTCTGCTCTGCGATCCGGTGCCGGACGTGAACCCAGCGGTCACGCCGCCCCCGCCGCATCATGGACCGAAGAACCGTTACGTCTCGTTCGCTCCCAACAACGGGGCGACACCGGTGAAGTTCAAGGTCATGAAGGGCGCCACCCAGATCGGCTGGGTCGGCAACCCGAACTCGCAAGCCCTGGCCATGGTGGTCACGGCCGATCCGGGCCTGCGTGTCTGGCCGGAACCGGTCATCCACCTCGGTGACTGCGAAATCGGGCCGGTCGTGGCCGATTACGCGATCATCGCCACGGATGGAAGTCTCGATGCCGCGCCGTTAGTGGTTCCCACCATCGCGTTGCCCAGTGGCGGTAAGTTCTGGGGCGACACCGTCGGCAGCTTTGACGGCGTAGCCTGGACGATTCCGAACAATATCGTCAACGCCAACGACTTCCTGGCGGCGTTGCAGAAGTTCCAGAACCTGCCCACCGCGCCGCATATTTCGTGGGTCGATGTGCAGGCCGTCAGTTCGATTGACCCGTGTCTGAACTACATCACGAACATCGCCGACGTGTTCCTGTTGCTCCAGGCGTTCCAGGGCAACAACTACCCGTTTGCGTCGTTCCGGACAACGCCGGCCAGCTGTCCGGGAACCTGCAACCTCACTCCGTGAGGCAGGTAATGTGATGAGCCGCGCCGTTTAATGGAACGGTCAATGCGGATGGCTCGATGGGTTCCGCTGACCGGCCCGGTAACGGCGAATAGGAGTTAATGATCCCATGGAGTCGGGGTGGGCTCTCTGCGAGCCCCGAGCCCACCCCCCTCCGTTGGGAAAGGCTCGGCCGGTCGCGCGATCGGCAAGCAAATGAACCCCTTTCGTGAGGTCCGGCGCAAGCCGGGCCTCACTTTTTTTTGATTGGATGTTGAGGTGCTGTGTCGGCGATCCGACGATACTCAACTGTATTGTTGAAGGGCCTGCATGTAATTGGCTCGCTCGAATGCCGCCGGATCACTGCACGTTCGGTGGTTCATGCTTCCCTGGAGCTGGTGGACGCCCTCATACTCGTGTTCCGCCAGCCATACCGACATGCCGAGCAGCATCTCCTGCACCACACCCATGCCCCGGCGCAGCAGCGCAGCACAAAGCATGGTCGCGTCGGCCCCCACCAGCAGCAGTTTGACCACGTCCGACCACGCATAAACCCCCGTCGTGGCCGCCAGACTCGCCTCCACCAGCGGATCCAATACCGCTATCCACCGCAGCGGCAGGCGAACTTCATGCGCCGCGCTCAACGTGAGATCCGCCGTAACCTCAAGCTGTTCAAGATTGATGTCCGGCTGGTAGAACCGGTTGAAGAGCACCAGCCCGTCCACCCCCGCACGATCCAACCGCACCGCGAAATTCGCCAGTGAACTGAAATAGGGGCCGAGCTTCAAAGCCACGGGAATGCTCACCGCCCGCTTCACCGCGGTCACAATGTCCACGTAGCGATCCTCGACGTCCCGCGCCGACATCGCCGGGTCGGTGGCCATGTGGTACACGTTCAGTTCCAGCGCGTCGGCTCCGGCCTGTTGAAGCAAGCGGGCGTACTCGACCCAGCCCCCCAGCGACGCGCCGTTGAGGCTCGCGATCACCGGGATGTCCACCGCCAGTTTCACCTGCGCCACGTGCGCCGCATATTCCTCCGGTCCGCGCGGAAACGCCGGCGCTGCCGGGGCATAGGTCATCGCCTCGGCGAAACTGTGCGTCCCGAAGTCCGCGAAATGGTCCTGCTTGGACGCGGCATGCTCAATCTGCTCCTGAAACACCGAGTAGATCACCACCGCCGCCACGCCCGCGTCTTCCAGTTCGCGCACCGACGCGACGCTCCGTGAAAGCGGCGAGGCGCCCGCGATCAGCGGGTTCTTCAAACGCAGGCCAAGGTAGTTGGTAGATAAGTCCGCACGGTGTGCGCCCATGCGCCCCTGATGGGCATGGTCCGCCTGCCCGGAATGCGTGGAATAGTCTGCGCCGTTCATGGTCCGTTGTCCTTCCTCGGTTCCGTGCCGTCCGACACTATGGGCTGACCGCGACCGATGCCTCGCTCTTCTTCTCCGGCGGCGGTGATTTTTCTACCACAACCGGAGACTTCTCTTCGTGGTCCGGCGCGTGTGCCAGTCGTGCATACTCTGCAAAGCGCGTCCGCACCGCTTCCTGCGCCCGCTGGAGAAACCCCGTGGCACGATCAGGATCCTGCTGCAGCAGCAGCCGGAACCGGTTCTCCCCTTCCACGTACTTTCGCAACGGCACTGTCGGAGCGTGCGAGTCCAATTGAAACGGGTTGAGCCCTTCCGCCGCCCGCCGCGGATCAAAGCGATACAGCGGCCAGTGCCCGCATTCCGTCGCCAGCTTCTGCTGGTTGAGCCCCTGCCGCATGTTGATGCCGTGCGCAATGCAGTGACTGTACGCAATGATGAGGGACGGTCCGTCGTAGCTCTCCGCCTCCACAAACGCCTTGACCGTCTGGTTGTCGTTTGCGCCCAGCGCCACCTGGGCCACGTAGACGCTTCCGTAGCTCATGGCCAGTCGCCCCAGGTCTTTCTTGTTCGAGGGCTTGCCGCCCGCGGCGAACTTGGCGATCGCCCCCAGCGGCGTGGCCTTGGACATCTGACCGCCCGTGTTCGAGTACACTTCAGTATCGAGAACCAGCACGTTCACGTTGCGCCCCGTCGCCAGCACGTGGTCCAGCCCGCCGTACCCGATGTCATACGCCCAGCCGTCTCCGCCCACGATCCACACGCTCTTGCGGCACAGGGCTTCCACGACACCCAGCAGGTCGCGCGCGTTCAGATCGTCCATCGCGCGCAGTTTTTCTTCGAGTTTCATCACCCGCGCGCGCTGCGCCCGCAGGCCCGCCTCATCGGTCTGATCCGCCCCCAGCAGGGACGCCACCAGCGCCGAATCCAGCCGGTCGCCCATCCGCCCCAGCAACTCCCGGGCATATTCGTTTTGCTTGTCGATCGACAGGCGATAGCCCAGCCCGAACTCCGCGTTGTCTTCGAACAGCGAGTTGCTCCACGCCGGCCCGCGACCGTCGCGATTCCTGGCCCACGGCGTGGTGGGAAGGTTACCCCCATAAATCGACGAGCAGCCCGTCGCGTTCGCAATGACCGCCCGATCGCCGAAGAGCTGACTGAGCAGCTTCACGTAGGGCGTCTCGCCGCAGCCCACGCAGGCGCCGCTGTACTCAAACAGCGGCAGCATGAATTGCGAGCCCTTGACACTCGCGGCCTTGAGCTGCGCGCGATCATATTCCGGCAGGTCCAGGAAAAAGCGATAGTTCTCTCGCTCGGCCTCGCGGATCGGTCGCAGTTCCGCGAAGTTGATCGCCTTGAGCCGCGTTTCCTTCTTGTTCTTCGCCGGGCACACTTCAATGCACAATCCGCAACCGGTGCAATCTTCCGGCGCGACCTGCAGTGTGTAGACCAGCCCCTTGAACTCCGGCCCGCGTGCATCGGCCGATCGAAAAGTCGCCGGTGCTCCCTGGAGGCGGGACGCTTCGTACACGTTCGGCCGAATCGCCGCGTGCGGACAGACCAGCGCACACTTGTTGCACTGGATGCAGACCGCCGGATCCCACACCGGGATCTCCAGCGCCAGGTTCCGCTTCTCCCAGCGCGCCGTGTCCGTGGGGAACGTGCCGTCGATCGGCATGCTGCTGACCGGCAGCAGGTCGCCTTCCCCCGCGATCATGCGTGCGGTGACCTCGCGCACAAAAGTCGGCGCCTCTCCGGGCACGGGCGGCGGGCGACGCGCGACACTGGTGACCGCCGCGGGCACCGAAACCTCAAAGAGGTTTTCCAACGTGCGATCCACCGCCTCGAAGTTCTTGCGTACCACCGCCTCTCCTTTGGCGCGGTACGTCTTCTCGATGGCGCCCTTGATCTTCGCGATCGCCTCGTCGCGCGGCAGCACCCCGGAGATCGCAAAAAAGCACGTCTGCATGATCGTGTTGATTCGCGCGCCCATCCCGGTTTCCTGCGCCACGCGGTAGGCGTCGATCACGAAGAAGCGCATCCGCTTGTCAATGAGCTGTGTCTGAACTTCGCGCGGCAAAGCCGCCCAGACCCCATCCGCCGATTCCTGCGCATTCAGCAGAAAAGTCGCCCCCGGCTCCGCCGACGCCAACATCTCGAATCGCTGGACCAGGTTCTGCTGATGGCACGCGACGAAGGTCGGCCGCTGCACCAGATAGCTGGATCGAATGGGCCGGCGCCCGAAGCGCAGGTGCGAAACCGTAATGGCACCGGCTTTCTTCGAATCGTAGACGAAGTAACCCTGGACGTGGTCCGCCGTTTCTTCGCCGATGATCTTGATGGAGTTCTTGTTGGCGCCCACCGTGCCGTCGGACCCCAGTCCGTAGAACACCGCGCGCACGGCGTCCGCGTCTTCCGTCTGGAACCCCCCATCGACAGGCAGCGACGTTTGCGTCACGTCATCGACAATGCCCACGGTGAAGTGGTTCTTCGGCGCGGCCGTCGCCAATTCGTCGAACACCGCCTTGACCATCGCCGGGGTGAACTCTTTCGACGACAGTCCATAGCGCCCGCCCACCACGCGCGGAAACGCATGAAAGTGGTTGCCGCCGCCCATCCGATGTTCGTGCAGCCCCGCCACCACGTCCTGGTACAACGGCTCACCGGCCGAGCCTGGCTCCTTGGTGCGATCGAGCACCGCGATCGCGCGCACGCTGCCGGGCAGCGCCGCCACCAGCGCGGCCGGGTCAAACGGGCGAAACAGCCTCACTTTCAGCACGCCCACTCGTTCGCCGCGCGCCCGCAGCGCATCCACGGTCTCGTCGGCCGTCTCGGCCCCCGACCCCATCAGGACGATGACCCGATCCGCATCGGGCGCCCCCACATAGTCGAACAGACGGTAGCTGCGCCCGGTCAATGCGGCGAAGCGATCCATCATCTGCTGCACGATGCCCGGGCAGCGCAGGTAGTAGGGGTTGACCGCCTCCCGCGCCTGAAAATACACATCCGGGTTCTGCGCCGACCCGCGGAGCACCGGGCGATTCGGGTTGAGCGCCCGCGCGCGGTGCTCGGCCACAAAGCGCGAATCGATCAGCGCCCGCAAGTCGTCGTCCGTCAGCTTTTCAATCTTCGCCACCTCGTGCGACGTTCGAAAACCATCAAAGAAATGAACGAAGGGCACCCGCGAAGCCAGCGAGGCGGCGTGCGCAATCAGGGCCAGGTCGTGCACTTCCTGCACACTGCCCGAACACAACATGGCAAAACCGGTGGAACGTGCCGCCATCACGTCACTGTGATCGCCGAAAATCGACAGCGCATGCGCCGCCACCGTCCGCGCCGACACGTGAAACACCGTCGCGCTCAATTCCCCCGCGATCTTGAACATGTTGGGGATCATCAGCAGCAGCCCTTGCGACGCGGTAAACGTCGTGGCCAACGATCCCGTTTGCAGCACCCCGTGAACCGCGCCCGCCGCGCCGCCCTCACTTTGCATTTCCATCACATGCGGGATCGACCCCCAGATATTCACGCGATCCACGCACGACCACTCGTCAGCCCACTCGCCCATGGGCGAACTCGGCGTGATCGGGTAGATCACGATGTTTTCGCTCAAACGATAGGCCACCGAAGCTGCGGCCTCGTTGCCGTCGATCGTAACTTGTTGACGCTCCATGGCTGTTAATCTCACCTTTCGCCGAGAAGGCCCGTCCACTTGCCGTGGTTTGGGGTCGATATTGAACACGCCCAGTTCGCCGCGCCGTGGGCCGACTCCACCAGTCTGCCATCAGCCCGGCCCCTCTCCAGCAGATTTCTGTAGCAAACGACGTTCCAGATCGCGCAACGTCTGAAAAAAAATGCAAGGAGTGGCTCCTTTCCGGCCAGTTCGTTCAGTCGGGGCCGAAAACCACCACACTCATCGCGCACGGCGTTCCCTGTTGGCCGCGCCGTGGCTCCGCGGCCCAAAGCAGCGGTTGTGCGCAATACCACCCGGCAAAGTGGGGCAAATCACGCAATTCGGGTTTCGGGGCCTATAGGGGAAAATACGTACTGGCTTTTCGATCCAACGCGGGTCATAAGCCCGTGAATCGCGCGCCGGGTGGCGGGCGAGACAGGCGGATTTCAGGGGAAAAACCGCGATTTCCAGCGGGAATCGGGTTTTCATGGGACGGGTACTCGCCCCAGCCATTAATCGCGGCGATCGCAATCGGAAACCCGGCGAAATTCGACGGTTTTTCGGGACTTCTGGCACGCGAATTGCATAGGATTATGGCCGGGGAGGGGTAGGACGACATTTTGGAGGACACGCCATGAACATGCGCAGCAAGCTGTTGACGACCATGGCGGTGGTGTTCCTGATCCACGGGGGGCTTTCGCCCGTTGTGCTGGGAGGGACCATCACCTTCGTCAACGATTACGAGGGGTTCCTGGCGGCGGCCGGGGCGGTGCAGACCATCGACTTCGAGACCCTGCCCGACGGCAGCCCGAGCCTGCCGGGAACGATGATCACGCCGGATTTTAACTACACGAACCAGGGGGTGGCCTTTTCGTCGCCGGTCCCTGAACTATACCTGGCGGGCAATCCGGTAAGCGGCTTCACCCTGAGCGCCTATTCGTATCCTGAGTTTTTCCGAAACTGGATCGTCGCGGACTTCGCGGTGCCGGTGTCGGCGGTTGGGATATTCTTCGGAGGGCAAAACGTGCTATCTGTCTTTGCCGAAAACGATGAGTTGATCGCCTCAATCCAAAGCAGTCCTTCGATGGCGGACTACCGCTTTCTTGGAGTCGTTTCTGACGAGTACCTTGTAACCGCGACAATCGATGCAAACTCATCGCTTACTTCGATTACTGAATTGCACTTTGCGCCCATTCCCGAACCGTCGGTACTGCTTCTGATGATCGCAGGGGCCTTCGTGATCGCACGAAAGCTCCCGAACAGAGAACCCAGATAGATCTGTGCGCGCCGCCTGGCACGCCCCACGACCGACCGTCCTACTCCTCGAGCAGGTTGAGCTTGTCCACCCGGTAGCGGAAGGAATCGCGGCTGAGGTTAAGCAGCTTGGCTGCCTGGGTCTGGTTGTTGTTGGCGCGCGCCAGCGCCTGACGCACCAGACCGTTTTCCAGTTCACGCAGATCGAGTCCATCCGGCGGCAGAACGATCGTGTTGTTGACCAGGACATGGGTCTGCTGCGGACGCCCCAGCACCAGGTCGGCCGGCTGAATCGCGTCTTCCTTGGAAAGCAGCACGGCGCGCTCGATGACGTTGCGGAGTTCGCGAACGTTTCCCGGCCAGGGGTATTTCATCAGTCGCTCCATGGCCGCCGGGGTAATACTGCCGATGGGCTTGCGAAACTCCTTGGCAAATTGTGCTGCGAAATGCTGCGCCAACAGCTTGATGTCGTCGCCCCGCTCCCGCAGCGGCGGCAGGTGAACGGCGATCACATCGAGCCGGAACAGCAGGTCGCTGCGAAACGTATGCTGGCGAATGGCCTCTTCGATGTTGCGGTTCGTCGCGGCGATCACCCGCACGTCAACCGAAATCTCCTGCGTGCCGCCCACCCGGCGGAACATCCGGTCCTCCAGAAAGCGCAACAGCTTGGCCTGCAAGCCCAGCGGCATGTCGCCCACTTCATCGAGAAAAATCGTCCCCCCGTCCGCCAGTTCAAAAAGCCCCTTCTTGGTCGCCTTGGCGTCGGTGAAGGCCCCCTTTTCGTGCCCGAACAGCTCGCTCTCCAGCAGCGATTCCGACAGCGCGGTGCAGGTGATGTTCATGAACGGGCGCGGCGCGCGGTCCGAATTGTAGTGAATCACCCGCGCCACCAGGTCCTTGCCGGTACCCGAATCACCGCGCAGGAACACCGTGGAAGTGCCGCTCTTCGCCACGCTTTCGATGACCCCGAACAGCTCCAGCATGCACGGATGGCGCCCGATGATCCGCCCGATCGCATACTCATGCTGCAAATGCCGCCGCAACTCCCGAACTTCCCGCCGCAGTTGGGTCGTCTCCAGCGCCTTGTCGACGATCCGCAGCAACTGGACCATGTCAAAGGGCTTCGTCAGGTAGTCATACGCGCCGAGTTTGATCGCATCGACCGCGCTCTCGATACTCGAATACGCCGTCATCATGATCACCACCACGTCCGCGTCCTTCTCCCGAACATGGCGCAGAATATCCAGACCGGTCATGTCCGGCAGCTTGTAGTCCAGCAGGATCAGGTCAAACACCTGATGGTCCAGTGCCTCGACGGTCGATGCGCCGTCCTCCCGCTCTTCCACCGCGAAGCCCCGCGCTTCCAGCTTCTGCCGCAACGACCAGCGGATGAGCTTCTCATCTTCCACAATCAGCACTTGAACCTTGGCCGGACTACTCATAAATCGTGGTTTCCTCTCCTTGAGCCAGGCCCGGCCTACGGGGAAGCCGAACACGCACGGTCGTACCCTTTCCTTCGCGGCTGTCCAGGAGAATATGGCCGCGATGCGCCTCCACGATACGGCGGCAGATCGACAGTCCCAATCCCGTCCCCTTGGCCTTGGTCGTGAAAAACGGTTCGAACGCCCGTTTGCGCACCGCATCCGGCATGCCGCGACCGAAATCCTGCACCACCAGCTCGACCCACGAGGTATCCGATTCGGTCGCCAGCCGAATCACGCCGCCCTCGTGCGACGCGTGCGCCGCGTTGATGATGAGGTTTATCATCAATTGCTCAAGTTGCCCCGCGTCGGCCAGGAGGGCGACACGCTGAAAGCCGTCGCCATGATCCACACGAACCTTTTGCATGGCCGGCTCTTCGCGCAAGACCACCAGAACGCGCCGCACCAGATCATCCAGTGCGCAATGCTCGACTTGAGGTGCCGCCGGCCGGGCGTACAGCAACAGATCACGCACCGCCGCATCCAGCCGCCGAATCTGGGCGAGTATCTCTTCGAGTATCCCGCGTCGATGATCCTCCGGGCTCAAGCCGTCGCGAATCACCTGAATCGCCCCGCTGATCCCTGCCAGCGGGTTCTTGATCTCATGCGCCAGCGAGGCGCCCAGGTGCCCGATCTCCGCCAGGTGTTCCGCCCGGGTCAGGCGTTCTTCCACCAGGTCACGCTCCGTTTGCCGGACCTGTTGCGCATAGCCTTCCTTGTAAGTATCGAGCATGATCCCCAGGTCGAACATCAGCAGCTTGTGTACCACTACCTGAAGGATGGCTGCGTCCTCGGGGGTGGGGGCTGCGACGGCCACCGCCTCTCGCAGGTGCCGCCAGATGATCTCCATCCCCCACACCATGAAATGCTGCGGCAACGCCACGCGCACGTGCGTCCGACCGATGTTGGACCGTCTCTCGTAATACTCCGCGTCACAGTTTCCTGCGAACAACTCCACCAACCATGCATTCAACAGCCGATGTTGCCGCTTGATTTGCTCCTCGCCGCTGGTGAACACGGCCCGCGCAGCGGGATGGCGCAGCATTTCGTCATAGAACCGTCCGGCCACGTCAGGCAGCATGGGTTCGATCCGCGGCGCCAACGCCGCCAGCCGATCGAGATCCGCCTGTTCCAGGTCGAATAGACGCTTAAGTTCCGAAAGTCGAGAGGTCATCTTGAAACATGTGACGAGTGGTTCGGGCTACCCTCACCAATAGCGGCACGCGATTGAAGTTCTCACAAGTCCCGATCTCGAACACGAAAGTCACAGGGCCGTCACTCAACCGCCACCGGTCCGCACCCGGCAACTCCTCCTTCAACCGGTAGGCCGTGGTAGCCGATCCGGCATGGCCGGGACGCGGCGTTCGTCCCTTTCGCCTTGCCATCCGACCGGTGCCGGGATAAACCAGCCCGGAGCGCCGTACCAATGTTCAAAGCCCCATCAGCTTAGTGCATCCGCGAAGTGGCCTTGAAAATTCATCCTGCCTCACACCCTTCGACCTCCGGACTTCGACAAACTCGCTCCCACCACCAGAGCTTACCTGACAATTCAGATCACTGCCAACGTGTTGGCGCCGGTACCGGCGCTGGTGGTTCGCCGGACCCTGCACTGCGCAATTTCACGCGGTCACCCCGCGCGATTTCACCCAATTCCGGCCGGCTACCCCGTTTTTCGCATTTGCAACATTCGACTCGGCGACCCCTCGGGACTCGTGTAGCAGGTTCTACCGCCATGCCAGCCCACCATTTCAGGACCACATGAACTGGCAGGTCCTACGCAACCCCGTGGCACGCGATATGCATAGGAACCGGCGGAGGACATCGTGCCCAAACGCAGACCATCAGCCCTTCAGACGGGTAGCCCCCCGGATTCGGGAGAATCCGCGCGACGGCGGCTCCTGATCGTCGACCCCGACCGCCTGACCCGTTGGTCCATGGGAGAGTATCTCCACGCGACGTTCGAGGTGTATGCCGCCGACAACACCGCGGCCGCCATCAACGTCCTCAATCAGCACGCCGTGGACGCGGTGGTGGTGGCGGAGGACCTGCCGGGACACGGCGCGGACGATGTCGAGGATCGCGCCCGTGCCGCCAACCCGAACACGACCGTGGTACGCATGTTCACCCAACCGGGCGCCAGGACGCCGGAACGAGCCAGAACTCGTCGCATCGAAAAACCGTTCTCTCTCTCTGCATTGGCGCGATTGCTGGTGCCGAGTCAATAGCCGTCTGGGCCGGAGGATACGCTGCATGTTTGTAGCTGATTACATGGTCCGAAGCGTCGTCACCGTCTGCGAAACCGACTTGCTGGTTGACGCAGACCAGCGCTTGAAACGCTCGGCGTTCCACCAGTTTCCGGTGCTCGATAGCGCCGGCCGGCTCACCGGCATCCTCACCGACCGCGACATTCGCTCGACCATCGGATTTGACGGCCATGCGCAGGAGGCGCTGACGGTGGCGGAAGCGATGACCAGCAACCCGCAGACCATCGCCCTCGAGGCTTCGCTGGACGAAGCGGTGCGCACGTTCGCGCGCCGGCGTTTCAACGCACTACCCGTCGTGCACCATGGCGATCTCGTCGGGATCATCACCGTGCACGACCTGCTCCGCGCCTTCGGGCAGACGCTGGGGCTCGATCGCGAGGGCACCCGGATCGAGGTCGCCCTGCCCAACATGGGCGAAGACCTCGCCTACGCCTTCAAAGCCCTGGAGCCCTTTGCCGGGGAACTGGTCAGCGCCGCCGTTTGCTCCATGCGTCGCGACGGTGTGGAGCCGACCCTCTACCTGCGCATCGCCAACGGCCGGAGCGCCAAGGCCGAAGCCGCCCTCCGTCATGCGGGGCTCATCGTTCTCGTCCCCGAAACACCCTGATTCTCGACCGATCCGCGCTCCCCTCGGCTCCCGCACATTCCCGAAACTCAGACGCTTGCGCCGGCCATCCGATAAGCACCTGTGCAACCGCCCAGACACGATGGGCGCCCCGGCGCCGCCGATCCGCAGGTCGAAAGATGGTCACGCCGCGCATTCCTGAGCGCGCTGGCCGCCGCCGGCGCGCCGGTGCTCGCCCTGGCTCGCGATGCCACCCCGCGCGGAGCGTCGCTGTTTCTCCGACCGGGTGCCCCGCGCTCCCGCGTCGTCCAGGTCGATTCGCCCCACGTGCTGATCGAACCCAGGGTGCACCGCAACCTCCTCGCCGAAATGCTCGACACCCTGCTTCGCGAAGTCACACAACAGCCTACATCCAAACAGGCATGGCGCTCGCTGATGCGAGACGACGACGTCATTGGGCTCAAGTTCAACCGCTCCGGTAGCGATGTCATCGGCACGTCACCCTGGTTGCTCGCCGCGCTCGTGCATTCGCTGACCAACGCCGGATTTGAACCGCAACAGATCGTGTGTATCGAGGCGCCCGGCCGGCCCGACCTCGAGTTCGGAACCACCCTCCCCGCACCCGGCTACGATGAAACGCCGACCGACTTCCACAGCGGCGCAGATCAACTCGCCGGCGTGCTCCGACAGATCACCGCGCTCATCAACATCCCCTTCCTCAAGACGCACAACATCGCCGGCATGACCTGCGGACTCAAGAACCTCTCTCATGCCCTGGTGAAACACCCCGCCCGCTACCACGCAAACCACTGCTCGCCCTACATCGCCGATATCGTCGCGCTCCCGCAGATTCGCGACAAACTCCGGCTGACCATTGTCGATGCCCTGCGCGTCATGGTCGAAGGCGGGCCCGACGGCACCGGAGACCATTTGTCCGACGCCGGCATTCTGCTGGCCTCGACCGACCCCGTCGCTGTCGACGCCATCGGCCTGCTGACCCTCAACGATCGTCGTCGCCTGCGCGGCCTGCCACCCGTGTCCGCTTCCCCCGCGCGCATCCCCTACCTGGCGCACGCCCATCGAATTGGTCTGGGCATAGCCGTGCTGCACGGAATTGAACTGGGCCGGTTCCCGTTGTAATGTGTTCTACCGGCGCACTACAAGGCTATGGGAATGACGATCTCGCTCAACCCGCAGACTCGAACCGCCCCCATCGCCCCGTGATCCGGCCACTTGACCCGAACTTCGGTATGACGCTCGACCGACAAACGAGAATCCAGCCGGTCTCGACCTTCGATCGACTTTGGGAACGACACAAGAACCCCTTGAGTTGGCTGGTTCGGCCCCCCTTGGGCGCCCTTTACTTGTATGGCGCGTGGCGCCAAAGCGCGGCCCTGTTGCTCCTCGCTACCCTCGCCCTTTCCACAAGCTGGTTTTGGTTCCCGCGACCGAAACGCGTGTTACCGCATATCGACCGGTTCATCGATATCGAGCGCCGTTTCGTAACACCCCCGTATACGTTCGAGAAACTCGCCGGCGCTCTGCTGGTGCTGTTGTTTCTGATCGGTGTAACCTGGGCCTTGTGGCGCGGAAGCTTAGTGTTCGGGTTATGGGTGTTCACTGGCGGGGCGCTGTTCAAGTCTGTCTGGAGCCTGGCCGTGGCCGGGCGCGCCGGGTACCCTGCGGCATGGATCGGACTTGTATCCGCGCTGTTGTCGGCGCTGCTTGCACTCTACTGTGCGGCTTGAATCAGGCGATGCGGCGCCGTCCGCAACTCACCAAACTCCTACGCGAATTCTCGCGCACTCACCCGCGCTAAACGACGCTGCGAATTCCCGCCGAATTCCGGCTGCGCCGCCGAACCACCATCAACCATGAGGCGTACGAAAGGAAACAACATGTGTACTACCGTCGTGTCGGTGCGGGAACGACGGAGATGACCAGTCGTTTCCCTTGCAGAAAAGGAGGAATGTCATGAAGGGGCGTACTCGTTTCGCTCGTTGGGTCATGCTGGTGGCGTCTGCGGGAATACTGCCTGCGGTGGTCATGCGCTGTGACAAAGCAGCGCTGAACTTCCAGCGCGGCCTGTATGAGGGCCTCGGCCACAGCTTAAGCGCTCTCGTCTTCGAGCAGGCCGTTCCCGATCAGGGCGCGTAATCGCGCGGGGCGATCATTGGCCCACCAACTAACGTGTCTTTTTTGGTCGGCGGCGGGGGCGCGGGGATCGTACGCGCTCACGCCGCCTGACTTATAGAGGCAGTGTCGGCGTCAACCACTGGCAATCACCGGGTGACGGCCAATGGACCCGCGGCCTTCCGCGCTTGTCGAAACGCGCGCTCACGATTGCGGGCGTTGGCGGGAACGCAGTTGAGCGGGCGGCAGATTCCCGCCCTCTTCCGGCGCGCCGCCAGGTTCAACCCCAGTTTCGAGCGCCAGCCCTTCCACGTTTTGCGACGACTTGACCCAGTAGAGAAACGCACGCGCCGTGGCCATCCCCAGCAGTGAGTCTTCGGGGTACACGCCGTCCGCCTCGCGCCGACCGGTCGATACGCCCGTCAGAATCTCCAACGCGTCGTGCAGCGTATCCACCGCGTACACGTGAAACTGGCCCGCGCGGCAGGCATCGACCACGTCGTCTCTCAGCATCAGGTCGCGCGCGTTGGCCAACGGAACCACCACCCCCTGCGTCCCCGAAAGTCCCACGTCCCGACACGCATCGAAGAACCCCTCGATCTTTTCGTTCGTCGCGCCGACCGCCAGAATGTTGCCCACCTGATCGATCGCCCCGGTAATGGCCAGGTCCTGCCGCAACGCAACATCGGTCAGCGCACTGAGCAGACAGCACATCTCCGCCGCCGAGGCCGAATCCCCATCGATCCCGCCATAGCTCTGCTCAAACGCCACCGACGCACGAAACGCCAGGGGGTGATCGGTGCGCAGCAGATACGTCAGCAACCCGCTGAGAATGTAAAACCCCTTGGTGTGAATCGCCCCGCTCAGGTCCGCCTCGCGGTCGATGTTGATGACGCCCACCGTGCCCGGCCCGATCGTCGCAGTGATCCGCGTCGGAAACCCATACACCAGCGGGCCGGCGTGAATCACCGCCAGGCCGTTGAGCTGACCCACCGCCGATCCCGAAGTCGCCACCCGGATCGTGCCGTCCGCCAGCATTTCGCGATAGCGCCGCGCCGGCAGATCGGCCCGTTGCTTGGAGCGGCGAATGCTGAGTTTGACCTCCTCCCGCGTCACCGCTTTCGCGCTGCGCTTCGCCGCCACAAAGGAAGCCTCGCGGGCGATATCCGCCAATCGGCCGAAGCGCGTGGTCAGCCGGTCGTTGCGGTCCGCGATGCGCGCCCCGTGCTCCACCAGCGCCGCGACCGCCCCCCGGTCAAACGGCAGCAGTTTCTCCTCCTGCGCGATCCGCGCCAGCACTCCCGCGTATTGGGCAATGCCGTGCGCGTCGCGCAGGATCACGCTGTCAAAGTCGGCCAGCACTTTGAACAGATTGGGGAAGTCCGGATCGTACGCATCCAGCAGGTAATAAGTCCACGCATCGCCCAGCAGAATCACCTTGACATTGACGTCGATGGGCTCGGGCTTCAGCGAAGGCGCCCACCACGGAAACATGAACTCCGGAGGAACGATCTCCAGCCGCCCGGTTCGCACCGTGCGCACCAGCACCTTCCACGCCCCCGGCTCGCGCAGCAGGTCGCGCGCGTCGAGCAACAGGTAACCCCCATCCGCGCGCAGGATGGACCCCGCATGGATCATCATATGGTCGCTTTGCCCGCGCCCCCCGCGGTCAAACCGCTGATCCACCGTGCCGAGCAGGTTGTTGACCGTCGGCGTGTTCTCAATGACGATCGGACACGAAGTGTCACCCGCGTGGCTCAGCACCACGTTCACGCGATATCGTCGGCCGCCGTCGTCTTCGCCGCCCTCCCGCCCCGCCAGCCGATGAGCGACCACGTCCTCGATCAACTCATCGAGAAACCGCTTGACCTCCGGCTGCGGAAACTCGGTGGACACGCGCCGGATGAACACATCGAGCACCAGACGGGCCGCTTCGTGGCGCTGGGACAGGGCGGCCTCCGCGTGCCGCGTTCGTAGCTCGTTGACCTTCTGCATGACCGTGCGCAGGTCATTCTGAAAGTTGTCTCGCGCCCGTTTGAGCCGCTCGGCGTCCTGATCGCTGATGCGCCCCGCGGCGCGCATAGCCTCCCACTCTTCCGGCGGAACCGGCTTGCCATCCACCAGCGGAAACAGCGCCGCCTGGGTCGCCGCCCCCACCTGCAAACTCACCAGCGTCAGACCGGCTTCGCGCAGAGACTTCTCAAACGGCTCCACCAGCGCGTCGATCTGCTTTTGCGCATCCTGATCCAACGCCGCCCGCCGCGCCTGGACAACCTCGGAACTCAGCGCCGCCTCCAGCTCCGTGTCGATGAACGCCACCAGCTCGTCGATGCGCCGCCGGAAAGCCTGCGCCTGACCGCGCGGCAGGGAAATCAGCCGCGGCCGGTCCGGCTGCGCGAAATTGTGTACGTAACACCGGTCCAACCCCAGCGGACAGGCAGGTTTGATCTCCTCCATCAGCCGCCGCACCAGCGTCATCCGCCCCGTGCCCGTCAAACCGCGCACGAACACGTTCTGACCCGGCGCGTGAATCTCCAATCCGAATCGCAGCGCCTCCATCGCCGCGTCCTGACCGATCACCCCCGGCACCGGCTCCACTTCCGCGGTCGAGGCGAATGCCAGCGACTCCGCATCGCAACGCCAGCGAAGCTTCTCAACGGATAGGGGTGGATGCGCGCGAGCAGGGGCAAGCGGGCCGGAAGTGACGGGCTCTGCGTTGTGCGGCGCGTCGGAGGTCACGGATCAGCCGCCTTCTGCCTCGCAAGGCAATGCCCGGCGCCGCGGCGAAATCCGCGCCGCCGGAGTACCCGAAGCGTACCGCGCAGCTCGCCGTTTACAACCGCAGCTTGTCCCGCAGATACTCCAGGCACCGCGTCTTGTCGATGCGCACCTGGCCGGCGTCGTCGCGGTTGCGCACCGTCACCGTGCCGTCCTCCTTGCTCTGCCCATCCACGGTGAAGCAGAACGGCGTGCCCGCCTCGTCCATCCGCGCGTAGCGCTTGCCGATCGACTGCTTGGCGTCGTACTGACACGGGAAATGCTTGCGAATCTCGCGATAAATCGGCTCGCCGATCTCCGGCAACCCGTCCTTGGCCACCAGCGGAAACACCGCCGCCTTTACCGGCGCCAGCCGCGGATGAAACTTGAGAAACTCCGGACTCGCCCGCGATTCATCGTACGAATAGGCCTCGCAGATCACCGCCAGCGCGAAGCGGTCCGCCCCCGCGGACGGTTCGATCACATGCGGCACGAAGCGCTCCTTGGTCTCATCGTCGATCACCGCGAAGGCGTTTTCGTCCTTCTTGGAATGGGTTCCGTGCGCCTTGAGGTCAAAGTCGCCGCGATGCGCCACCCCTTCCAACTCCTGCGGCTCCTCGGAGAACGGAAACAGATATTCGATGTCCGTCGTCCCGCAACTGTAGTGCGCCAGCTCCTCGTTCCCCTGCTCCCGCGGGCGCAGGTTGCCGCTCTTGATCCCCAGCGACGTATACCAGTTGATCCGCACGTCGCGCCAATATTCATACCACGCCCGCGATTCGTCCGGGTGGCAAAAGAACTCGATCTCCATCTGCTCGAATTCCCGCGAGCGAAAGGTGTAGTTCCGCGGCGTAATCTCATTGCGAAATGCCTTCCCCACCTGCGCAATGCCGAAGGGAATCTTGACTCGTGTCGAATCCATGACGTTCCGGAAGTTGGCAAAAATACCCTGCGCAGTCTCCGGACGGAGATAAACCTTGCTATCTTCATTCTGCTCGACGCCGGTATGCGTCTCAAACATGAGCTTGAACGGTGCAGGCGGACCGAGAGGCGCACCGCAGCGGGGACACGGTTCTTGAAGCCCCGTTTGATGCAATTGCTCTGTAGCGATGTACCGGGTGAACTCCTGCATCGTAGGCGGCGCATCCGGCTGGCCGTTAACCCGCGTGGCCAACCAAGAAAGCGTCACCTCGGGATTTCGCACCAGTGCCAGATTCGGAGCCAGTTTCCTCCCCTTAGTCTTGGCCCAATTGAGGAGGCGTGGAGAATCGTAGTGCCCCGTGATCGGAGTGAATACCTGAAGAAGAGAATCGAGCCATGGCGATGCCGTCGCCAGAGTCTCCCAAAGTTGGTCTGCACGTACAAAATGACCGCAACCACCACATTTTCGCATCGGATCGGCAAATCCCCCCACGTGCCCGCTCGCCACCCACACCTGCGGGTTCATGATAATCGAGCAGTCCACTCCCACCATCTGGTACTCCCGCCCGTTCGGTCCCGGCGGCGGATTGCGGACCATGTCCTCCCACCACACGTCCTTGATGTTCCGCTTCAGCTCGCACCCCAGCGGGCCGTAATCCCAGAAGCCGCCGATGCCCCCATAAATCTCGCTGCTCCCAAAGATAAACCCCCGCCGCCGGCAAAGGGCCACGATTCTCTCCATCACGTCAGTTTGCGGGGGCACGGTTCAGACTCCTGTGGCCAAAGGTAACTGTTCGCATTCAAACCAAAGATGAAGAATGGCGAACCGGGATTGACGAATGAAAGCCGTCCATACGCCCATCCGCCATGCCCGATTCGCCATTCGCCGCTCAATCGCTAAAGAATCCCGGCGCCGAAGGGCGCATCGTCCTCCGGCTCGACCGCCGCCGGCGCTGCCGGCTTCACGGGGGCCGGACGCGGCGCCGGGGCCTTCTCCACCCGCTCCTCGCGTCGCGGCTCCGCCAGCCCGGCACCGAATCCCTCCGATGTCGTCGCCGCCTCACGCGGCTTGGGGGGCGCCGCCGGTCGCGGGGCGGGCCGCGCCGTTTCCCGCGCTGCCGGCTCGTCGCGCCGCATCGGCGGCTCCGACCGACTCTCCTCTCGCCGTGGACCCCCGCGGCCCCGATCGCCCGCATCGCGCCGCGGACCGTCCGGTCGTCCGCCCTGATCGCGCCGCCCGCGATCGCCGCCCCGACCGCC
>CAZMVD010000028.1:0-38532 GCA_964569425.1 uncultured Phycisphaeraceae bacterium | reverse complement strand
CAACGTCTTTCCCGTCCAGGTACCGCCCCTGCGCGAGCGGCTGGAAGATATTCCCGCGCTGGTCAGCGCGATAGTGGGTGAACTGGGCGCCGGCTTCGGGAAGAAGTTCGAAGCCATCGACAAAGAAAGTCTCCAATCCCTCCAGCACTACGGGTGGCCCGGCAATGTTCGCGAATTGCGCAACGTCATCGAACGTGCCATGATCGTCGCCAAGGGCCCCATCCTGCGCATCGACCCGCCCGGGGCAGCGGGTGCCAATCCCGCGTCCGGCTTTAATCTAAGAGACATCGATCGTGACCATATCCTCCGAATCCTGAAAATGACCCAGTGGCGCATCCGCGGCAAAAACGGGGCTGCCGAGTTCCTCGGTCTAAAGCCCACCACGCTCGAAAGTCGAATGGCCAAGCTCGGCATCGTCCGCTCGTCGGCCGTTCGCACGAAATAACGGACGCTGCTCCGATATTTCGGAGTTTTTTGCGGCTTCTGGACCATTTTGGGGCGCGGTTGCCGCGATCTTCCGAGATGTTGGCCGTTTCTTGTGCGCCGGATTCGGAAAACAAATTGGCGCCATTCGTGCATGGCATTCCCGCGATGGTGCAGGTAACGCTCAGGATATCAGTCCAACCGGAGCGCGTGGCGGCGACCATTCAAACGCTTCGGGTGCTCATGCTCCCACTCCAGGCCTTTCCTGGGTTTCTGGCTTGCGATCTCTTTCTCGATACGCAGGACCAGAATGAACTGTGTTACATCGAGGAGTGGAAAGATTCCCAGGCCCTTCACGAGCAGATCAGGTCTAAACACTTCGAAAGGCTGTTGCAGGTGATGGAGAATTCCGCCCTCCCGCCGACTCTCCGTCTGAGTTGGATCACCGAGGTCAGGGGGCTAGATTACTTGGAGGAGGTTCGAGCGCGAATCGACGACTCGACCGGCCGCTCTCCGGCCGAGGGCGCGTAAGACCGACGCGGACCGGCGTCTGTGCAACGACTCCACCAGCCTGGAAAACCCGCCTGGTCATGGCACGCCGTTTGCAAGGGCCGTCTTTCGAAGGTATTTCGGCGCGGAGTGCCTCTGCGAGAGTGAAAGCAGAGGGATCCTGAACCGGACGAAATCAACAAGAATCGCAGGCGCCGCTCACGTTCGAAACGGTGCCGGCGAGTATTTCGGAAAACTTCCAGGAGATTGAGTGCGAAGTCGCGAGGATGATCGTGGAACTTCGGCAGGCGCATGAGTTGGACGAGCCGCTCCGTTGCCGCGTGGCGAACGGTGGGTCGGGTCGGCCGGTACAGCCCGGTCGAACCGAGTCGTCTTGACTAACCAAGGCGTGGGCACGATTTGACGCGCAGCTCTTTCGCGGCTTCATTACGGCCAAGCAGCGTGTGCGGCTTGGCGAGTGGCAGAGTTTTTTCGGAGTGTGAAACATGATCTTGCGACGGCTCTTTTCAGCGGCTGGCTTCGGACTGATGGTGGTCGGGGCGGGGCTCCTCGGCTGCGCAGCCAAACCCCCCGGCCCCACGGGCTTCCTCAGCGACTACTCACGTCTCCAGAAAGTCGATGACGGCGCGATGCGCTACATCTCGACCGAGCTTCGCAGTTACTCGAAATTCATGATCGACCCGGTCGAAATGAAGGTGAAGGCCAAGGCCCTCAATCCCGAGCAACGCGCAGAGGTGGCGAACTACCTGCGCGATGCGCTGATAAAGCAACTGAAAGAGCGCAACTACGCCGTGGTGAACACCTCCGGCGCCGATGTGGCCCGGCTGCGGATTGCTATTACAGATGTTCAAGACGCCAAGTGGTGGCTTAACATTCACCCTGCTACCAAGCTCACGGGAGCGGGACGAGCCCAGGCCTCCATGGAAGCAGAAGTGGTTGATTCGGTGACCGGCCAGCAGTTGGCCGCCGCCATCCGCGCCGGCAAGGGAAAGGGTTTTGAGCTCAATCCGTTCTCAACCATCGATGATGTCAAGAGCACCATCGACCAATGGGCCAAGGCAGCCGGTGAGCGTCTGGATGAATTAAAGCGGGCAGGCACTTAGCTTCGGAGGAACCTCGGGCAAACGCTTGCGGGGCGCCTGTTTCCACGAAAAGACGCCGCGACAGCCGCAGGTTGCGAAACACGGGGCGTGTCCGCTTTGATGACGACCTGACGCTGGTAAGTGTTCGCGCGCCTTGATGAGTCACGCGCCTTGAACTCATGGTCCGCCGGTCCCAGACTGGGCATTATTCCAATGTACAAGAACCTATGTCAGGTTAGTCGAGTTCTATTCATCGGATTCCTGGCGATCGCCACGGCTGCGGGCTGCTCCAGCATGCACCGTGGCTCAGCCGTCCCCCGCGACTTGCAGGATCGAGCCATGGTGCCCGGCCTTCCCGTGGTACGCACCTGGGGAGACCACGTTTCCCCAGAATTTCAGCAGCGGTTAGCTCAAGCCGCGCAGCGGCGAAAAGAGCACCGGCTGGCTTCTGCCACCAGTGAGGATTCGCCGGCGACCGCGCTGGCCATTTCCGGAGGAGGGGCCAATGGCGCGTTCGGGGCGGGGCTCCTGTGCGGCTGGACGCAACGGGGCGATCGCCCCGAGTTTGTGGTGGTGACCGGCATCAGCACGGGAGCGCTCAGCGCGCCCTTTGCTTTCCTCGGCCCGGCCTACGATCGCGTCCTGCGCGACGTCTACACCACAACGTCGACATCGAACATTTTGAAAAGGCGCGGCATGTTGGGCGGCCTCTTCAGCGATGCGCTGGCGGATAACGCTCCGATGTGGAAACTCTTGCGCAAGCACGTTGACCAGCCAATGCTCGAGGCCATCGCCGCCGAGTATGCCAAAGGGCGTTTGCTGCTCATCGGCACGGTGAATCTGGACGCCAGGCGAGCGGTGATCTGGGACATCGGCGCCATCGCCGCCAGCAGGCAGCCCGGCTCTCTGGATCTGGTGCACAGTATCCTGGTTGCTTCCGCAGCTATTCCAGCCGCTTTCCCACCGGTGATGATCGACGTGGAAGCGGACGGTCAGAAGTTTCAGGAAATGCACGTCGACGGCGGCTGCTTGAACGAAGTCTTCCTGTATCCAACCTCGTATACGCCTATGAACACGGCGGAGGGCGGCGCCCCACCGGAGCGGCGGCTCTATATCGTCCGCAATTCGCGCGTCGATCCCGACTGGGCGTCCGTCGAGCGCCGCACCCTGAGCATCGCCGGGCGCGCCATCTCCGCTTTGATTCACAGTCAGGGGCTGGGCGATCTCGATCGTATGTTCATGACCGCGCGGCGTGACGGAATGGACTTCAACCTCGCTCACATCCCGCGGGAATTCGACCTCGTTCCCAATGAGCCCTTCGACCGCGTGTACATGCAGAAGCTGTTCGCCGTAGCGTTCAACCTGGCGATCGATGGATACCCGTGGTCCAAGCTCCCGCCTGGTTATGTCGAAACGACCGAACATTAACGGAGTGACCGGCATCACGCCAATCCGTTGCTTCGATGCTTCGTCTCGCTTACGCGAGAAGCGTTCGTTCTCCGGCCATCCCCGTGCAGACGTCGAACGAAGCCATGTCGTTCGGCTGCCGAGGCTTTGCTCCGGCGACAACGCCTGATCCTGTGGACCCCCGAGGAACACCCTTATTCCAGGAAGCAGGTTGTCTCACTCTGATTGAAACAAATCAGCACATTCAAACCGATCGGAGCCGTATTGACTGGAGTCGGGTAGCTCGTGTCAGTACAATGACCGGTCGAGGTGTGGCCAATGGGAAATTTCCGGATGATGAGCACCTCGGGATGGTCGTCATTCTTGGCACTGCGCTGGGCCCCGCGATCTTTGCAGAGGAGTTCAAGGTATGAGAAAAGCGCTCGGACGCTGGTCGGGTTGTCTGTTGTTCAGCTTTCTGGCTGTCGGTTGTGCCGACCCTATGCGGCCTGCAATTAACGACAATCCCGACTTCGAAGAAGTTGAACCGGTAGTCGGCGATCCCATGCCGATCGTCGGCACAGCCCAGCTTCCTGCGGGCAGCGAACTCGACCCAGCTACGCTCCGCGTCGAGACACATGCCGGCAGCGCCGCCGTCAACGCCGACGGCATGTACAATGCGGAGTCGCTCACCAACCTGCCCGGCCTGGCCGCGCTCGTCGATGAGAACGACACGCCCGTCCTGCTCGGTTTCATCGGCATCGGCGACAACCCGAAGGATATCGATGCCAAGTCCACGGCCGCCGCGTTGCTGTACTTCGCGATCGGCGGCTGGACGCTGCCTGCCAATCGCATGCCTGAGTTGTTGAACGAGATTTCGTCGTCGACTGAGTGTGAAGATCTTGCAACCGTGATCGAAACTGCAGTCGCCGCCAATGCCATGGCGCTGCGCGACGGCGACTCTTCGATCGACGCTGCGCTGGCGGGCGCGGCAATCACGCTGCTCGACGGCAACAATGGCAGTGCATCAGCCAAGGCAATCAAGTCCATCGCGCTCACGCAGCAGTCCATCAATGGAGCAGACGGGTTTCTCACGATCGATCCCGATGACCGCGAGTCGCAAAGCGGCGCCCGGTTGATGACGGCGGGCACCACGCAGGTGAACCTGTCGAACGCGTACGCGCGCCGGGCATGCTTTTACGTGTTCCAGTCGGCGTTCGATGACCAAACCGGCACGCGTATTGAACTCTCTCCTGTCGAACAACTCGGCTCCGTGTTCGAAGTCGCACCAGTCGAACGCGTCCGGCCCGAGATCAACATGAACGACGTGCTGGACCCCGCCACGGCACCATTCTACCAACCGGCGATCAGCGATTTTGTCGCGCTTGCATCGGTGGAGGGCGCATCGAGAACCGAACTGACACTCGTGCTCATCGGTCCGGCACTCGACGAGTCGTCGCCGGCGGCGATCCTCAGCGATCCCGACTATGTGTTGGTCCAGCAGGAATGGCAGACCAAGCTCGCGGAATTGCAGGCTGAAACGTTCACGATGGAGTTCATGGTCCCACTGGCCGAGTCGCTCTGCGTCGGCCTCAACATCGCGATATTCGACAGCCAGCCCAACGCTACGTTCTCGCTGACCCAGCTTGTTCAGCCGATTGTTGAGGGCGCGGGGATTTCGCTGGAAACGACCGACGGCTACCTGGAGGCCGTCAACGTCGTCCTCGACCGCGCGCTCAATAATGTGATGTATCGCGAGAATCTGATCGACGCGATCGTGACCGCATACGACGAAGGGTCCGGGCAACGATTCAGTCGAAATCGGCTGCAAGCCCTCTTCACCCGTCTCGGTGAACTTGAGAGCATTCGGATGGCGATCCAGTCCGGCATAACCCGCGACGTGGGCCGCGTGCTGCTCGACCTTCGCAACTCACGTTCGGCCGAGGTCTGGAACGCGCAGCTGACCAACGTGCTCCTCTCACCGGACGAAGCGACGATCACACAGAACAATACATCCGTGACGTTCAACGTGGATCTCGCAGAGGCAAACCTAGACGAATTGACGTATGAATGGTCGTTGACCGGTGACGTCGGTGAATTGCTGGGCCTGGACTCCGACGGCACGCAGCTGTCCGGCATGGATTTTACGAGTGACGTCGGTAGCGTCGATTACTTCGTGTCCGATCCGGCGCTGGTCGTCGACGGCGCGCTGGCGACGGTTTCCGTGCGCGTTTTCGATGGCAACACCTTCGTCGGCCAGGCGAGCGCCGAGGTCAGCGGCCACCGCGAAGACGATAGCGTCGAGCCCGGTCCCTGCGAAGCGCTACCCGGCTGGTCCGACCAGCCGGAAGCGCCTCTTGTCCGGTTGGACGTGCCGTCCACTGTGGAAGCCGGCGGCACACTGACCTTCACGATCACCATTAACCGCGAGGCGACAGAGGTGTACTCCATCAATCCTGCTACGGTGAGCGTGAAATTTCTGAGTATCTCCGAGGTCGGGTATCTCAGGAATGACGAAAACCAAGGTCTGATTCTGCTGGACGGTGCGCCGATCGTTTCATCGCCCACGGACGATATCCGGACGACCGGGATCACGACGCTGAGCAGCGACCCACTCGTTCGGGCGAGACCCGGTGTCGGCATCCAGGCCAGCGGCCTCATTCAGTTTCCGGCCGGTGGGCCGGATACTCGCACCATCAGTGTGCCGGTACCGGAGGACGCCATGTCGCTGTGCGCGTCGGACAGGAACGTCAGCGCGGTGATCATCACCGGGCTGAACATTCCCAACTTTTCCGGTATACCCATACCGATCAACGACGACTACGCGTTCGCACAGTTCTACGTGCTGCGGTGATTGCGGCATGGGCCCGGGCGAATGCCGACGATGGCCGTCTTCTGTACACGCAGGAGGTCGGCTGGACAGCACCGCCATCGGGCGGAGGGGAAGCCTCATTTTCACGATTGCGTTGCTCTTCGTTCCATCCGGCCTGCTGTAGTACACGTCCGCGTAGTGCTGATGCGCCGCGGCAACTTCGGACACCGTTGCTTCTCCCGCGGGCGCGGGAAGTGCACCGCCGTTCGCCGCCAGTTCGGCCACGATCCGGCCGTAGCGTTCCGTCGCCTCTGCGGTTCCGTACTTGCCCAAGTAACGACGATTTCCCTTGATGAGAATGTAGGCCTGTCCGCTTGGTTTGTGACGCTTGAGTGGTGGTACAGGTTGCTCGTTGTTTGCCACAGTCGCGGCCTCCAATCGTCCCGGGTAGTACTACCCGGTATTCTACGATCAGAGCCGCGCCGCCACACTGGCGGGTTAACGCCGTAACTTCAGCGTTCTCAGCCACTTACGTCCATCGTCCCCGACAGGATTCGAACCTGTAACCTTCGGCTCCGGAGGCCGACGCGCTATCCAATTGTGCCACGGGGACTACTGCGCATGACTGTAGTCCGCCGTCGGCACCTGTCAACGGTACGACCGGCCGAAACGCCGATGTTCAGATATTCACGGTACATACGAGCGAAAACGTCAGCCCGGAAATAGTCTGGCATGACTGGCTGCACTCGCTGCTGAACGCAGTTTGCACCGAAGCAATCTGCCTCACAGCCGGTCGCGCGAGGAAGTGAGCCGTCCTCAAGTTAGTGTGGCAATTGTCTCATCCAGCAAAGTCAAGCCCACATCCAGTTGTGCTTCGTTGATGCACAGTGGCGGACAGAAGCGGATGCTGTATTCCCCGCACCCCAGCAGGACCAGCCCGCGCTCAAACGCGCCCTTGAGGATTCGTTCCCGAAGCTTCGCGTCGCCCTGGCCGCTCTTGCGGTTGACCACGTCGGCGCCGCACATCAGTCCCAGCCCGCGCACGTTGGAAAGCACCTTGCGTGACTCTGCGATCGTGTTGAGCCGCGTACGCAGCCGATGTCCCAGCTTCTCGGCGTTGGCCATGAACTGGGATTCGACAAGCTTCAACGTCGCCAGCGCCGCGGCGCAGCAGACCGGATTGCCGCCGAAGGTGCTCCCCTGCGCCCCCTGCGGCCAATCCATGATGTCGGTGCTGGTGATGACCGCCCCCAACGGCATTCCGCTAGCCAGTCCCTTGGCCATGAGCACGATATCCGGCACGACGCCGAAATGCTCGAAGGCAAACCACTTTCCGGTTCGGCCGGTGCCCGACTGAATCTCGTCGCACACCAGCAGAATGCCGTGCTTGTCGCACAGGGCACGCAGCGCGGGCAGGAACGCGGGGTCGGGAATGACGTACCCCCCCTCTCCCTGAATCGACTCGACAAAGACGGCCGCGACCTCATTCGGCGCCATCTGCGTGCGGAACAGGTATTTCTCTATCGCCTCGACAGATCCGTACGGAACATGGGCCACCATGGGAATCAGCGGGCCGAATCGTTCCCGTTGCCGCGCCTTCGAACTGGTCAGCGACAACGCCCCCATGGTTCGACCGTGAAACGCGCCGTAGAACGCAATCACCCATTTCCGATTGGTGTGGTGTCGCGATATCTTGAAGGCGGCTTCCACCGCTTCCGCGCCGCTGTTGGTGAGGAGGACACGTTTTTTCGGCGCGCCGGGCGTAATCTCGGCCAGCTTCTCCATCAACTCGACCATCACAGGGTAGTAGAAGTCGCTGCCGCAGATATGGATCAGGTTGCGCGCCTGCTCCTCGATCGCCGCCACTACTTTCGGATGGCAATGACCGGTCGCGCACACCGCGATTCCCGCGGCAAAATCGAGAAAGCGGTTGCCGTCCACGTCTTCCACCACAGAGCCGAGCGCGCGGCGCACAACCAGGGGATAGTCCCTCGTATTGGCTGGGGAGCAAAGCGTTTCATCGCGTTGTATCAGGCCCTTCGCCAGCGGCCCGGGCAGCGCCGTTTGAATGGCCGGGGCAGGACCGATCCAGCCATCGCCACTGCGATCCGCACTGCCTTCCGTTTTGATCCCCAGCATGGTGCACCACTCCTGTCCAAGCCATCGAGACTGAATCCCGGTCTCTGAATATCGGTTACCCCGGCAAGATCGATCGTTTCAAGGCCAATGATTCGGCATCCCCCAGCATCCCGCACCGCCTGAGACACCCAATCCCCCTGCAAGTTCCGTGCCGAATGCGGTTCATGAATCAGGCTTGAGTAACCGAACGACCGCTTCAGGTTTATCTGCAACTCCTCGTCGCCGCCTATCGCGGTTGCAATACTCCTCAGAGGCTGATCTTCAAACGGGTGGAATCTCAGACCTCAGGACCAGCACCACGGCGGCTACACCTTGGAATGTCGCGTCCGCGCCGCTCGCGTACCATCAGGAAGATCAATCAATTCATAATCGTTGAACAAATGGGGTGCCTCACGCCGCAGCACTTCCAGCATCAGTGCGGCCACCACGCGAATCTCGGTTTCAGCATGTTCATTGCAGCGTAACTCAACGAAATGGCGAAGAGCCCGTGCATTCGCTGTCACGAAGATCTTGGTCTCCGTCGCGTTAGGCAGCACCGAGCGGGCCGCCTGCCGGGCCAACTTGCGGCGCAACGTCTTGTCCTCGACTTGGGCGAACTTCGCTTGCAGTCCGTCCACCAACCGCACATAGGCCTGTTGTGCGTGTTCGACCGCCGACCGCCACACTTCGTGCAGCTCCGCGTCGTCGCCGATGCAGTCGGGCTCCACAAAGTCGGCCACCGATTCATCTACGTAGCGCTGCGAGAGCTGCGAATACCCGAAACCCGCTCGATGCCGCACCAGCTCGTGCGTGAACGACCGCGAAACGCCGGTGATAATGAAATTGAACACCGTGTGTTCGAGCACGCTGCCGTGGCCCACCTCTTTAATGTGGCCGAGATAGGCGTCGTTGCCGCCGGGCCGGGGGCGTGCGAAACTCATGTAGCAGAGCCGGCCGGCAATTTCCGGCAGAACCTCAGCGGGCACTTCAGTGTCGGTGGACCAATGATCGACCCCATGCGCCTGCAGAAAGCGCGAAATTTCCGATTGATCCAAGGCCTGGCGCCCCACCAGAAACACGCTGGGCTGTCGAATGACTTTCATGCTAACCTCCCGGGCTGAGATATACCGGCCCCTCTCGGCACACGCAAACCCGACGGTCGCTCTACAGGTGCGCCCGGGCGCCGTCTAAACGGCCCGACGCTCGGATTTGCGATTCAACGATGCCCTTACGTCTTGGCCGCAGGAACCGGAAGGCCCAGCCGCGCCATGACCATCTGCAAGTCATCCCAACTCTTGCGCTTGTCCGCGGGGGTCCGCAACAGATACGCCGGGTGATAGGTCGGCAGGCACGGAATCGACGGCCCCATGCCTTGGACTCCCGAGGGGAAATACTCATGCCACTGACCGCGCAGCCTCCCGATCGACTCCGCGGTGTGGAGCAGCGTTTTCGCCGCCGGTGCCCCCAGCGCCACAACCACCTCGGGCCGCAGGATGTCCAGTTGCTCGCGCAGATACGGGTTGCACGCGAGGATTTCCTCGGCCGTCGGCGTGCGGTTACCCGGCGGGCGGCACTTCACGACATTGCAGATATACACCTCGTCGCGCGAGAGCCCCATCGCCGAAATCATCTTGGTCAGCAACTGCCCGGCTGCCCCCACAAAGGCCAGTCCCTGCTGGTCTTCATCGTAGCCCGGCCCCTCGCCCACAAAGACCAGCCGAGGCGCCGGATGTCCCTGACCAAACACCGTCTGCGTTCGCTTTTCACTCAACGCACACTTGCGGCAGCCCTTGACCTGAGTCTCGTCGAGCACGCGGAGCCGCTCGGCGGCAGCCAGGGCGTCGGCGCCGGGACGTGTGTGGGCCGACGAAATAGGCACCGCGGCACTCGCTGGCACGCGGCCGCCGACGGTCGGGCGAGCGGGACCGGCCTTGCCCGTACTTGTGCCGGCCGTTGGTGCCGCCGGTTCACGCGTGCCGGCATCCACCACCCGCCGCAACGGCGCCATGGGAATGCTCCGCACGCCAAGCAGTCGATCGGTCACCAGATGCTGTCGCACCGCGCGACGCAGGTCGTCCTGAACCATGATCCGTCTCCGCGCCGCGTTCACCTTAACCGGCGGCGACGTTCTCGCAATGGGGTGTCGACGGGAGCCATCCAAGAGCACCCGGACGCCCCGAAAGCCACAGTTGCCGTCGCCCCCGCAGTGCTCCTACCATCTGCCGACGGAGGTGTTGTATCCAGCGGCGAAACGCCGATTGACGTCGAAGCTCATGGCCGGCGCGTGCTACCGCCGCACCGAGCCTGTTTCGCATACCACAAAAGGGAGCCCCCATGGCGTTGGTGCCTTTGTTTCCCTTACCCGGCTGTGTATTGTTGCCCGGCGTCGTGCTGCCATTGCACGTGTTCGAGGAGCGCTATCGCGTCATGATGCGCGCCGTACTGGCCCGGCCGAGTCCGGAGCGATTGATCGCCGTCGCCCTGCTGCAACGGGACTTCGAACCCCTTTATCTCACCAACCACGCGCCCATTCATCCCACCGTGTGCGTAGGTCGCGTGATCGAGCACCAGCGCCTGGAGGACGGCCGCTACAACGTCATGCTCCTGGGCACCATTCGCGCCCGCATCGTCGAAGAAGAGCATACCGCACCATATCGCATGGCCGCACTCAGCGCGGCCACGACCGTCCACGACGTGGACGAATCACAGGCCGCGGAGGCGGTGCAGACCATCCGCACACTCCTTGATCAATGCGGACTCGAACCGCTGGGTACACGCGAAACCTTCGATCGCATCGCCAACAAGACGTCCGGCGGTGGGCTTGCCATGCTCGTGGATCTCCTGGCCTATTACCTGTTGGCGGCGCAGGACTGCGAGTTGAAACAACAGGTGCTGGCGGAGCCGTTGCTGTCCGTTCGCGTGCGCATTCTGACGCGCTACCTGCGCGCTCGGATGCGCGGCGTCGTAGGGAAGAAAGGGGGCGGATGGCCGCCGCCGGTGAGTTTGAATTAGGAGAGGGCCCGGGCCCCCATCACGCCGTACGGTACAGACCGCAGATGGCCACGCCTTTGTGCCAATCGACCGACCAGCGTTCACCAAATGACGAGAAATGGCGCTCGTAATCGTCCAGCGTGTTCTGCCACACTTTGTCCGGCTCGCGCCGCCCGGACAGATCGCTGACGATCACCAGAATGAACACGCCACCCGGCTGAAGTAGCGTCAGGATTCGCCGGGAGGTGTCCATGGCTTGTGGCGATCGCAAGTCGTAATGGTAGTGGCTGCACCCCCGCGCCAGCACCACCTCAAAGGATCCCGGTTCCACGGGCATGTCGCCCGTGATGTCCGCGCGGTGGTACACCGATTTCGGATAGTGCGCGCGCGCCCATTCGATACCCGCCGAGGAGCGGTCTACCCCGACGCTCGCAAACCCCATGCGGCGGAACAGGTCGGTGTGAAACCCGTTGCCGCACGCCACCTCCAGCAGGCGCATTCCCTTGCGCAGCGCAAAGCGCTTCACCACGTGCCGACGATGCCACAGGAACTCGCGCCAGTATGAATACTTCCAACCGCCGTCGCGATAGAACGCGTCATAGAAGGCGTCCGCGCGCTCGGCACTCGCCTCTCGCGTGACGGTCAATTCTGCAGCAATGCTCATCAACAGTCTGCCCTCGTCCGAACGGGTCAATTCCTTTCTATCGACGGCTGGCACGGGGCGGTTAAACGGCCGGCGCAACCGCGCGCGGCTTCGGTTCCGGCGGGTCCGGCCCACCAGTTCCCGGCGGGTTTTGCTGCTGCCGGGACGCCCCGGAACCGCGGTTTACCAGTACTTTCGACGTGGTTACTCAGTATTCCGAAATGACCATCCCGGCCCAGCCATTACGCGGCGGCCGCGGATTCCAACTTGGCGATCGCCGCCTGCGAATCGACGACCAGCAAGACCATCTCGCCGTCCACCTTGCGCAGCCGCAGGCGCTTGAGCCACAGCCGGTCCTTCTTGCCGCCGGCGAACCAACTGCCCGTGGGCAGTTCCTCCCACGCTTCGACCACCCCGGCGATCTCTTTGTGAACAACTTTACCGCGCAATTCGATGGTCTGGCGCACGCAGACCGGCGTACCTGGAGGAAAGAGCGCTTCCGGCGTCATCTGGCGTTGGCTCCACTATCAGCTACGAGCACGATCGGCGGCATCAGCCAGCGACTTCAGATCGGGAAACTCGGCCACGGGTATTGCCGCCGTCACGTTTGGGTGCTTGTAGCGATTGATCCACACGAACGCAAGGTCCAGCTCCCGCGCCGGGATTCCATCGTGAAACGTACTCTGCGCCACGTGAACCACCTCCTCGCGCGACGTTTGCCGCTCCAATGCCCGCTCAAAATGCGCAAGTCCCGGTTTGTAACTCCGCACGTCCTCGGCGGTGATCACGAAATCGAACGCCACGCAAAAGTGCTCCGCGGTGCCGGCAAACAGATCGCGGTCGATGTTCGAGAGAATCCCCAGACGGTAGTGCCGTTTCAATCGCGCCAGCGCCTCATCCGTGTCGGCAAAAGGTCGCCAGCCCGGAAGCGCCTCCGCCAGACGATGCGCGCCCCCGGGCCGCAGTTCAACGTCAAAGCGCTTCGCCACACCGCGCACGCATTCGGCCAGCACTTCCCGATAGGATCGATACCGCCCGCGCTCGCATTCCGCCTCGATCTCTACGTACGCGTCGAACAACTCCGCCATTCGCGGTTCCAGCGCTGCGCCGTAAATGTCGGCAAACGCACCGCGCAGACCCGCCGCCCAGTCGATCAACGTGCCGTAGCAATCAAAGGTCATCGTCGTCGCACGGCGGAGAATGTCCGAAAGCTGATCGTGATTCACCGGATCGAGTTCCCGTGGTGTCGCAGCACACACGCCATCAAGAAAAGTATCCCGGCATCAACGCGAGCCGCGGGCTTCAGCCCGCGCGGACGCCCCGCATTCAGTTATTGGGTTAGGCTCTTAGACCGACACCGACCTCCTGACGACGACGGCACAAAGGCACCGCGCGTCGACATCCGTCTGACGCTGCGGTAGATTCGTCCTCAGGATACCATGAATCGAACCGGTCTGGCACAGGACGAACGCTTTCAACACCACCTGACGGGGCACGGGCATCCGGAACGGCCGCAACGGCTGCGGGCCATCGCCGCGCGACTCGCGGAAACCAATCTCGATCAGCGTTGCACGACCATCGCCGTCGAACCGGTAGACATGACGCTCGTGCGCCGCATTCACGACGACTTGTATCTCAATCGCCTTCAACAAGCGTGCGCCAACCACCGGCCGTACATCGACGTGCCCGACAGCGGCATCTGCCCCGACAGCTTCGAAATCGCCCGGCTCGCCGCCGGCGCGGTCGTCCGCGCCGTGGACGAAATCATGGCCGGCCGGCTGGATAACGCCTTCTGCGCCGTCCGCCCGCCGGGCCACCACGCCGAGCGAATGATGTCGCTCGGCTTCTGCCTGTTCAACAATGTGGCCGTCGCGGCCCAGCACCTCATCGACCACCACGGTCTGTCGCGCGTGCTCATCCTCGACTGGGACGTTCACCACGGCAACGGCACCCAGCACACCTTCGAGTCCGACCCGCGCGTGTTCTACATCAGCCTGCACGGCCACCCCGGCATCGTTTACCCCGGCACCGGGTACGCGGAAGAAAGGGGGAAGGGCGCAGGCGAGGGGTACACGCTCAATATCCCCATCCTGCCGCCCGGCCGCGACGACGTGTGGCGCCGCGCGTTCGACGACCCTATCTTGCCGGCCATTGACGCCTTCCGCCCCGAGTTCGTGTTGATCTCCGCCGGCTTTGACGCCCACAGACTCGACCCCCTCGCCCCGTTGGAACTCGAAACCGAGTCCTTCGGCTGGATGACCGACGCCCTGACCGACGTCGCCCGGCGTCATTGCGGCGGCAAACTGGTCAGCTTGCTGGAGGGCGGGTATCACCTCGAAGCGCTGGCCGATTGTGTAGAGTTGCACGTCCGGCGATTGATCGACGAATAAGCGAATAAACTGGGCGAATAACAACGATCGCCGCAGGGTCGGAGGACATGCGGTGGATAGCGACGAAAGACCATGCTGAAACTAAAGGAAATTCGCAGAACCTTCGGCAGCCTGGTCGCGGTGGATTCTCTGTCGCTGGAATTGCCCCCCGGTGAGTTATTCGGTCTGCTCGGTCCCAACGGCGCCGGCAAGACCACCACCGTGCACATGATCGTCGGGCTGCTTTCGCCGGACGCAGGCGCCCTTTCCGTGGATGGCGGCAAGCCCACCGACCCGGCCGTGCGCGCCAGGATCGGCGTCGCCCCGCAGGCGCTGGCGATCTACGAAGAGCTGACCGGCGAAGAAAACGTCGGCTTCTTCGCCCGCCTCCAGGGTCTCATCGGCAAACAACTTAAGGACCGCGTAGACTGGGCGCTCGATTTCGTCGGTCTGCACGAGCGCCGCCGCGACCGCGTCAAAACCTATTCCGGCGGCATGAAGCGCCGCCTCAACCTCGCCATCGCCGTCGCCCACGACCCGCCGCTGCTGCTGCTCGATGAGCCCACCGTCGGCGTGGACCCCCAGTCGCGCAACGCGATCTTTGACAACATCCTGGCACTCAAGAAACAGGGCCGTACGATCATCTACACCACACACTACATGGAAGAAGCCCAGCGCCTCTGCGACCGGGTGGGCATCATGGACCGGGGGAAGCTGCTCGCCCTCGACACCGTGGACTGCCTGATCCGCGCCCACGGCGGCAAGAGCGTTATCCGTGCCGAAACCGAACGCGGCGCCGTCCGCGTGGAAACCGACGATCCCGTCGCCGAACTCGCCAAGCTTCAGGCCGCCGGCGGGTTGCTCAGCTTCCACCTCGATCGGCCCGACCTCGAGGCGGTCTTTCTGAATCTCACCGGTCGAAGTCTGCGCGACTGATCAAAGGTGGTGCGTTCATGCGTGAAGTGCTGTCACTGGCCGCCAAGGACCTGCGCCTCATGCTCCGCGACCGCGCCGGATTCTTCTTCACCTTCTTCTTCCCGATACTCTACGCCACCTTCTTCGGCGCGATTTTCTCCGGCGCGGGAGGCGGCGGCGCCGGCGCCCTGCGCATCGCCGTCGTCGATGAAGACCATTCCGAATCCACCCGCAAGTTCCTCGACGCCCTCGACCAGACCGCCGAGGTCGAACTCCTCCGCGAAACCGGGGAACCCCCGCACCCCCTCTCCCGCGAAGAAGCCGCCAACATGGTCCGTCGCGGACGCGCGGTCGCTTACCTGGTCATGGCCGAAGGCATGGGTGAGCGCCTCAACCGCCCCTTCTGGGGCGAACTGCTGCGACTCGATGTGGGACTGGACCCCGCGCGGCAGGCCGAGGCCGGTTTCCTCCAGGGCATCCTCACCCGCGCCGCCTTCGAGCAGATGGGCTCGATCTTCTCCGACCGCGACAAAATGAAGGCGTACGTCGCAACCTCGCTCAAAGAATTGGAAACCGCGGAGAACGCCGACCCCATGCTCAAGGGGGCTCTGTCGCTTTTTCTGCCCGCGCTCGCCACGCTGGTCGATTCACTGCCCGCCGGCGGCGAAGGATTCGCCGGCCTCAACCCCGTCGAGCTCGCCACCACCGACGTCGCCCGCGTCTGGGAGGGGCCGAAGAACTCCTACGAAATCTCCTTCCCCCAGGCCGTGCTCTGGGGCATGTTGGGCTGCGCCGCGGGCTTCGGCATTTCGCTGGTGACCGAGCGCACCCAAGGCACGCTCGTCCGCCTGCGCATGGCCCCCATCGCCCCCATCCAGGTGCTCTGCGGCAAAGCCGTCGCCTGCTTCGTGACCACAGCCGCCGTGGCGATTGTCCTGCTCGGGTTGGCCATGGCCGTGTTCGGCGTGCGCCCGGGGTCTTTTCCGTTGCTCGCCGTGGCCATCGTGGCGTCATCGCTGGCGTTCGTGGGGATCATGATGTTCCTGTCGGTGCTGGGTAAGACCGAGCAAGGCGCGGCGGGCGTCGGCTGGGCAATTCTGATGGTCATGGCCATGACCGGCGGCGGCATGGTACCGCTGTTCGTCATGCCCAGTTGGATGCGCACCATCAGCGACTTCAGTCCCGTGAAATGGTGCATCTATGTGATCGAGGGCGCCATCTGGCGCGGTTTTTCCCCGGCGGAGATGCTCTTCCCCTGCACGTTGCTGCTGGCCATCGGAGCCGGGTGCTTTCTGATCGGCGTGCGCACGTTCAGTTGGACGCAACGCACCTGAGAATCCACGCTGTGTGCCGGATGCCGCCGGTTCGGACATTCCGCGAATGCAGCTTCCTGGTAACGGCCCGGCGTTCAGGTTTCGGAACGCCGCCGGCGCCGACCCTAAAGGCGAATAGTTTCACTAAGTTCGCTTGCCAATCGTGCGAAACCCAACCACCAGATGCCTCCATGGAGAGCGCTGCGAATACTCAACTTACGAAGAACTGTCCTCGCGCGCGCGTGATTCCGGCATCGCGTATTGGGCGGTCCGGTAGATAAGCGCGTCAGCCACACGGTGGGAAAAACGCCGCACCACGGTGATAAGCCACCCCGCGGGCGTCAGCGTGACCTCGCGCCGCCGCCGCCGCGACGACCGCACCACCGCCCGCGCTACCCGCTCGGGGGAATACTGCGCCTGCCCGAGCCGCACCGCCTTCACATTCACGCTGGCGGCAGACGTAAAGAACTCGGTGTCAGTAGACCCCGGGGCCACCAGCAGCACATCCACGCCGGTCCCGACCAGTTCCATCCGCAATCCGGTCGTCAACGCGCTGAGTGCCGCCTTCGTGGCACTGTACATCGTCATCCGCGGAATCGGCTGCGTACCGACCACGGACGAAATGTTGATGATCTGCCCGCCGCCCCGCGCCAGCATCTCCGGCAGCAGCGCCTGAATCAGCGCCACCGGCGCCCCCACGTTCAGCGCCCACATGCGTTCGAGGTGATCGGCCGGAAGCGTAGCCACCGGGCCGAAACTCGCCCATCCCGAGTTATTGACCAGCACGTCCACCGCGCCGAACCGGGCACGAACCGCGTCCAGGGCTCTGGCCCGCTCCTCGGCGATGGTGACATCGGCCTGACACACGATCAAACGGTCTTCACCGAGTTCCTCCGCCAACGCGCGCAGTTTATCCGCCGACCGCGCCACGCCCGCCACCCGCGCGCCCGCCCGGTGGAACGCCACCGCGCAGGCCCGCCCGATCCCGCTGGACGCCCCGGTGATGAACACCACTCGATCCCGCAACCGATAGGCCATAACCCTGCTCCCGTTCGCCCCCATTTCAATGGCCCGCGCGACACGTGACAAGCCGCAGGCATGGAACCCGCGCTTTTCGCCGCCGCCGCCCTTCTCGCCCACGCAAGAGCCGCCCCCTCGCCCTCGATTTGACGAGCCGAACGACCGCCGAATAGGATGACCCGATTGCGGTCTGGAGACCATGAATCCGGGCGCCTGCGCCGGCCGCGCCGGCCACCGGTGCGCCGGGCATTCCGGCGCGATTGGACACAACATGGCACGCGAACTCGCACAATGGGTCAAGGCCTTCCCCGGGCGGCGAATACTGCTCGTCGGAGATCTGATCCTCGATCGCTACCTTTACGGCGATGCGGAACGCATCAGCCCCGAAGCGCCCGTGCCCGTGCTGCGAACCGTGGAAACCCGCGAGGCGGTCGGCGGCAGTGCCAACGTGGCCGCCTGCGTGGTCGCCTTGGGCTGCCGGGTCACCTGTTGCGGGTTGATCGGCAGCGACCGCAACGGCGAAACGCTCCGGCGGCTCCTGGCCGAATCGGGTGCCGACGTCAGCGGAATCCTGCCACTGGACAGTCGTCCCACGACCACCAAGACCCGTTTGGTCGGTCTGGCGCAGCACCGCCACCGGCAACAGCTCCTGCGCGTGGATGAAGAGGATACCTCCCCCCTGCCGCCGGCCACCGCCCAGGCCCTGAGCGACCGCGCCTGCGCCCTCGTCGCGGGCGCCGACGTCGTCTGCCTCGAGGATTACGACAAGGGTGTCGTTTCCGAGGCTTTGGTGGCGTCACTGCTTGCCGAAGCCCGCCGCCAGAACAAGTCGGTGCTCGTCGATCCGGCGCGACTTAATGACTATGCCCGCTATCGCGGCGTGGACGTACTCACACCCAACCGCGCGGAATTGGCCGTGGCCACCGGTCGAACCTTCGCCTCGCTGGAAGACCTCGCCCGGGCCGCGGACGAATTGCGGGAATCATTAGGCGCACGAGCGGTCGTGGCCACGGTAGACCGCGACGGCGCGGTGCTCGTCGAGCAGGGCCGGCATTGGAAGCACCTCGCCACCACGCCGCGCAGCGTGTATGACAACACCGGCGCCGGCGATGCGGTGCTGGCCATGCTCGCCGCCGCCCTGGCCGGTGGGGCGGACCTGGAGAGCGCCACTCGCCTGGCCAACATCGCCGGCGGTCTGGAGGTGGAGAAGTTCGGCTGCGTGCCCATCACCGCCGACGAGGTGCTCGCGGAATTGCGCATGCGCGATCGCCTGGAAAACGGCAAACTACGCTCCGCCGACGAACTGGCCGCTGAACTGACCCTGCGGCGCGACCGCGGCGAAACCGTCGCCTTTACCAACGGCTGTTTTGATCTGCTGCACGCCGGGCACGTCGACCTGCTCAAGCGCTGTCGGCGCGAGGCGTCCATTCTGGTCGTGGGTCTCAACACCGATGACTCGGTCCGCACGCTGAACAAAGGCGCGGACCGGCCGATCAACCGTTTCGAGCACCGCGCCGCGCTCCTCGGCGCTCTGGAATGCGTCGATTATGTGGTCGGCTTCAGCGAGCCGACGCCTGAAGTGCTACTTCGCAGGCTCCGCCCCGACGTGCTCATCAAGGGCGCCGACTGGTCGGACAAGGGCGTGGTCGGCACGGACTTCGTGGAGTCCATCGGCGGGCGCGTGATGCTCATGCCCTTGATGGAAGGCCTGAGCACCACCAGCCTGGTAAACCGAATTCGCAGTGGGGAATAAGCCCGTGGCCGAGTCGTTTCTGGAACAGTTCGCCGCGCATGCCCGCGCCGTGGAAGCGGCGCAACAGCATGCGCCCCTCCTCGAGCGCATCGCCGATCGCCTGATCGCCTGTTTTGAGGCCGGGGGCAAGGTGCTGATCCTGGGCAACGGCGGCAGCGCTGCCGACGCCCAGCACATCGCCGCGGAATTGGTCGGCCGCTTCAAGCGGGACCGGCGCGCGCTCCCCGCCATCGCCCTGACCACGGACACTTCGATTCTGACGGCGGTGGCCAACGACATTGGGGCCGAACAATGTTTCGCCCGCCAGGTGGAGGCGCTGGTTCAAACGAATGACGTGGTCTGGGCGCTGAGTGTATCCGGCCGGTCCCCCAACGTATTGCGGGGCATCGAAGCCGCCCGCACGCGGAACGCATTCCGCATCGCTTTCACCGGGCTTCGAGGCGGTGCGTTGCGGGAGCTGTGCGACTTGTGCTTCGTCGCGGAGCACGAGTCCAGCGACCGGGTTCAGGAAATTCACCAATTGGCGTATCATCTGGTTTGCGATCGAATCGAGCGGCATTACAGCCGATAACTTCTGGTGGCGACTTTGCTTGGTCGATAAGCCGGCTCACCCTGAGCGTGCCCTTGTTTGAATGAGAACCGATGAACCTGTTGATTACCGGATCGAGCGGACAGATCGGAACCAACCTCGCACTGGCGCTGCAGGCACGCGGCGACCGCGTCTTCGGCATCGACAAGCGCGACAACACCTGGACCGACCGGGTTGAGTCCATCCGCCTCGATCTTACCCGCGCCGCGCCATCCGACCTGCCCGACGGGCGGCAGTTCAACGCCGTCGTCCATCTGGCCGCCAACGCCAAAGTGTTTGAACTGGTCGAGCATCCGGAACGTGCCATGGACAACATCTCCATGTTGTTCAACGTGCTCAACTACTGCCGCATCCACAAGCTGCCGATCATCTTCGCCAGTTCGCGCGAGGTCTACGGCGACATCCATCGCCACGTCACCGAAGAGGCCGCCGCCGATTTTGTCATCGCCGAAAGTCCATACAGCGCCAGCAAAATCGCGGGCGAAGCATTGATCTATTCATTCGGCGAATGCTACGGCCTGCCCTTCCTGGTGTTTCGCTTCAGCAACGTGTACGGGCGCTTCGACAACGACATCGAACGAATGGAGCGCGTGATCCCGCTGTTCTACGAGCGCATCGCGCACGACCAGCCCATCGTGGTCTTCGGCAAAGAAAAAGTGCTCGACTTCACCTACGTGGATGACTGCGTCGCCGGGATTATGGCCGGCATCGACGCCCTGGTCGCCGGGCGCGTCGCCGACCAGACCATCAACCTTGCCTTCGGACAGGGCAACACGCTGGTGGACGTCGTCAATATCCTGTCGCTCGCGTTGGGCAAAAAGCCCAGGGTCACCTACGAACCCGCACGCGTCGGCGAAGTCACGCGCTATGTGGCCGACATCAGCAAGGCCCGCCAGCTTCTGGGATACAACCCCCAGACGCCGTTATCCAGCGGGCTGATCAAGATGGTCGAGTGGGTGAACGCGCACCGAGGCAGTTAGCGAAGAACTTCAGGCCGCGGCGCCAGTATGAATCAGAAAACCCAGGAACAACTGCGTCAGCTCCCTTCGGTGTCCGCGCTTCTCGAACACGATGAAGTGCGCCACTGGCTCGAAGGGCTCCCTCGCGCCGCCGTCGTGGCTTCCTTACAGGCAGCCGTGGAGGCGGCGCGCCGGCGCATTCTGGACGGCGGCTGTGCCGAACCCCTGACCGAGGACGAAATCCTCGCCGCAGCCGAAGCCGAACTTGCGCTCCGCGCCGCCCCCGGCCTGCGCCCCGTCATCAACGCCACCGGCATCGTTTTGCACACCGGGCTGGGGCGGGCCCCGCTGTGCGACGCGGCCATCGAAGCCATCGTCGAAGGCGCCAGCGGCTATTGCAACCTCGAGTATGACCTGGACAGCGGCCGCCGCGGCAGGCGTACCGTCCACGTGGTCGAATTGTTGAAGACGCTGACCGGCGCCGAAAGTGCCTGCGTGGTCAACAACAACGCCGCCGCCACGCTGCTGATTCTCCAGACCTTCGCCGCCGGGCGAGAAGTCATTGTGTCGCGCGGGCAGCTCGTGGAAATCGGAGGCAGCTTCCGCCTGCCCGATATCATGAGCGCCGGCGGCGCCGTGCTGCGCGAGGTGGGGACCACCAACCGCACGCGGTTGGCGGATTACGAACGCGCCATCGGCGCGCAAACCGCGCTGCTGCTAAGCGTGCACCCCAGCAATTACCGGATCGTCGGCTTCACCGAATCGGTGCCCATGGCGGAATTGGCCGCCCTCGCCCGCCGCCGCGGCCTCATCGCGGTGGACGATCTCGGCAGCGGCGCACTCCTCGACTTGGCGGCTTTCGGCCTGCCTCCCGAGCCCCACGTGCGCGATTCTCTCGCCGCCGGGGCGGACCTGGCTTGCTTCTCGGGTGACAAACTGCTCGGTGGTCCGCAATGCGGCATCATCGTCGGGCGCCGCGATCTGATCGAGCGGCTCACCGCCGGCCCCCTGATGCGCACCTACCGCGTGGACAAGCTCACCCTGCTCGCCCTCGAAGCCACGCTCCGCGCCTACCTGGATCCCGAGGAGGCGATTCGCAGCGTCCCCGCGCTGGCCATGCTCCGCGCCTCCACCGACGAGCTGGCCGAGCGCGCCCGCGATCTGTGCGAACGGCTGCACCAGGCCCTGCCCGACGAGAAATTCCTGGTCTGTTCCGACGTGGGTTATGTCGGCGGCGGCTCCATGCCCCAGGCCGAGCTGCCCACGGTCGTGGTCCAATGGCGCCCCACCGAAGTCTCGACGGAACAAATGGTCCGCGCCCTGCGGCAGGCGGAAACGCCGGTCGTAGCGCGCATTCGCGACGACGCCGTCTGCTTCGACCTGCGGACCATTCGCACCGCCGACGTGGCGACCCTTGTCGAGTCGGTCGCCGCTTCGGCGCTGGACGCCGGCGATGGCGTCGACGACCCCGACCATGGCCCCAACGGCCTCCGGCTGCCCGTCCTGTAGTGGCAAGGCACCCCACCGGTTGGCAGTCACTCCTTCCGTCGCTATACTCCCCGGCTCGCCGGTTGACGTGCGACCGGCCTACAGCAAGACACCGAAAGGGAAAAAATGCCCCGACCCACCAAGGCGTTTCGTCGCCAGAAAGTCAACGCCGCCATTGCCTTTAAGCGCGGCGAAAAAGCAGAGGCCTACAAACTCTGGGAGAAGGCTGCGGCCTCTTTGAAAGAGCACCGCCAGAAGAAAAAGACCAAGAACAAACCGGCTGCCGAAGGCGCGACCGAACAGGCATCCTGAGCGACTGACACTGCGCCGGCCGGTTAGAACTCCCATTTCCTGCCGACCGTCGCCCAACCACGCGCATTCCGCTCAATCGCTCAGCCCCAATACCGCGGCACCCTGCTCAAATACGATATCCACGGGAATCCCCGCGCCCGAGAGCCGGTCAAGGTCGGCCTGCAGCCCCGCGCCGATGGCACCCTTGTCTGCCATCAGCTTCTTAACGCCCTCGTAGTCCCCGTCACCCTGCAACGTCAGGATCTTTTCCGCCAGCGAGTTCATCGCTGACTGGAGCCTGTCCACATTCACCCGGTAAGTGCCGGTCCTTTCGTCACGGGTAAAGGCCCCCGCCTCGCCGAAGTAGTTGAACCGCAGCATGTTCGCTCGCCCATGGGCGCTGGAGGCGCCGAAACGCACCGACCGGAAAATGCCCGCCATGAAGGTCACGTAGTTGTCCATCAGCGAGCCGCCGGTCAATTCACCTTGCTCGTACAGCTTGGTCACCATGTACAACCCGAGGATATCCGCCTTGCCTTCCTCCAGGGCGGAGTATTGGTCGCGCAGCGCCTCGCGCACCGTACCCCGCCCGTTGATCGTGTTCTTGATGCCCAGCCCGTGGGCGACCTCGTGGAACATGGTGTTGGCGAAAAACGCGTCAAACGTGATGTGCTTCCGCTGGTCCTCGGCGATCAGCACCCCCGCAATCGGCACCAGGATCTTGTCGTACTTGGCGCGCATCGCGTTCTTCAATTGCAGCCGCCGTGTCCCCTTGGCGAGCTGCACCTGCTCATCATTGGGCAGGTTGATGGCAATGGTCTTGGAACCCGCGTTGCAGTCTCCGGCGTAATAGACCACGTCGTACGCATTCAGGTCCGAGTCGCTCCCCGGCATCTCCTGTTTGTAGGCATCCGGCACCGGCAGCCCGCGCTGCAACCCCGGCAGCATCGCCGCATACTTCGATAGCCGGTCGCTCCACTCCCGGTCCTTGATAAGCACAAACGCCTCGTACGCCGCTTTGTAGCCGAACAGCCGGTCCTCGTACGTCTCGATCGGCCCGATCACCACGTCAATGGTATTGTCCTTCATATCCAGCCAGGCCATGTCGCTGGGGCGATAGTCGTCGGTACGCAGCGCTGTAGCGCGAAGCTCCAGGTACTTCTTCAGCCCTGTGTCCTCAGCCAATGCCGCCGCCTGATCCAGCAGCTTCGCCGCCCGGGCGACGGGCTTCGCCTCATCGAGCTGCTTGCGCGCCGCCTCAGTGACGATCACCCGCGTGCCGCCCTCCGCTCCATCACGTTCAGTCACATCGCCGTTCGCCTTCAGCCGGCGATACACATACGACTGATACACGGCATCCCAATGACCATGGTACGGCGCCGCCGTCAGGCCCCCGTCGCGACTGCGAACGATGGCCGTGTATTCGCTTCGGAACCGTTCGGCATCCGCCGGGTGATCGGCCAGGTGCTTCTCGAATTCTTCCTTGGTCATGTCCACCGGATAGAAGTTTGCCCCCGCCGGCTTGGCCCCCACCCCCGCGACAAACGGCTCATTGCCCGCCAGCCGGTCCCACGGACCGTAGTTGATCTCCAGAAACTTCCGCTCGTCATCACTGCGCGCTGCGGCGAGCAGCCTGGCGCGATCGCCATACGCCTGGAGCCAGAATAATTCGTCCATCTGCTGCGCAGCTTCGATCAACAACGGAATCATGCGCCGCTCGTTCGACGTCAGCGACGACAGATCCGCCGTCAACCGCACGGTGGCATATTGTTTGACGCGCGCTTCCATCGTGGGCCCTTCGCCGGACTTGGCGACCTGTTCGGATGCGCCGGCCGGTCGAGCGCCCGCGCCCACGAGTACTGCCACGATAACGGCCGACAGCAAACAGAGTGCCTTGGACGATTTGTACATGGTCGACTCCCCGTGTCTGGACTGATCCTCATCCACCAAGGAGTCACCATGCTACCGCCGGCTCGGCAACCGGAGCAAGTTGCGCTCGTCAGGATTCTGGGGGCAACGGGTTCGCACGATTCGCCGCCTTGCCGACCGCCGCAGCCGCACTTACCCCGACACCGACTTGAGATAATCACCCATCGCACGCAGAAAGCGGTCCATCGTCGCGCGATAGCTGAGCTTGTCGAGCACCACCGCACGCATTTCACGCGCCAACGATTCACGCGCCGAGCCATCGTCCAGAAACAGCTCGGCACGCTGCGCAAACTCCTCCGCCGAATCAAAGACGACATCTTGGAAGCGGGGAAACAGCTCGTCGGGATACTCCAGCTCCGCCTGCACTTGCAGTATGCGAAGCCAATCCAGCTCATCCGGATCGACATGCGCCAACCCCTCGCCGAAATAGTCGCTCAACAGACTTCGCAATCGACCGTCCCGACAATCGACCAGCGCACGCGTGTCGCCCAACCCCAGCTCACAAGCGCGCCCCACCATCGCCCGCAGCGTCTTGCCGAGCACATCGGTCGGCACCAGCCGGGACAGAAAAAAACCCCCCGCCGCCAACCCGTCCAGCGCCCGCTGATGGATGAACCCCGCGGGCATCAGTTGCAGGTTGATCCGCGATGCGCGGTAAATGCACAGCAGTTCGCGCCCATTGGCCGCCGGTCCGGCGGCAAACTCGGCCAGGGTCGGATGATCTTCCCAGCCATTTCCGTAGATGCGCAGCGTTCTCCCCGTTCGCCGGGACCACGCCGCCGCCCACGCCAGCGCCTCGTGCCGAAACCACCGGTCGCCCAGGCGCCACAAGTACCATCCCGAGAGCCGCGCCCGCGCATCGGGGTCGGAAACCGACACGCCCGTCCGCCGGCACGCCTCCTTCAGCAGCAGTGAAGGAACCGGTCCGCGCATCGTGCGATAGCGTGCCAGCACCTCCGGGACGATTTCATACAGGCTATCGAGCAGACGCTTCATCGCCTCCGAGCCATGTTGCGCACGCTCCTGCTCGTGAAACTGCTGCGGCGTTTGCGAGGCGTGGCTCACGTACGACACGTCGCAGGCAAAGCGATCGACCTCTTCCGCCGTCAGCAGCTCGCCGCTGAATTGCTCCGGACAGGTGGGTACGTAGGCGTGAAGAAACTGCCGCGGGTCCCGCCCCGCCAGCACCCAGCGACCCTTGGAACAGCCGGCGAGAAAATCGTGTGCCGCCACTCCGCGCATGTGCGCCTCGGTGAACACCTGCGGCAGCTGATCCTGGTCCCACGTAAACAACGGCAGGTTGGCGGGAACCACACCGGCAAACTCCGGACGCAAATGGTCTATGTTGAAGAACAGATCGGGCTTCAGCACGCGAATCGCTTCGAGATACTCCCGCGGCGCAATCACCTCATGGGGCGCATTTTCCTTCAACACCACGCACCGATGCCCGAGCGCCGCAAACGCCCGCTGCGCGTCGCGCATCGAATGCTGTAGGAACGTCGTGTGCATCGACACCGCCGCCAGGATGCGTAATGGTTCCCCACCGCCGTTCAGCGCATCGTCGAACCGTCGCGCCCAATACCGTACGTCGCGCCCCGCATAGAGGGCCTCGACCTCCTCGAGTATCGACGCATTCGCACGCCCGCGCGCCGCCGATTCCCCACGCGCTACTTCCACCGCGCCCGGCGCCGCAGCGGCGCGAAACGCACTCAGCCGAAACGCATGCGTGGGCAACGGCAGGCGCGCCGATTGGTCCCACGCCCGGCGAAGACGCTCGCTCGCGCCGGACCCCACGAAGACGAACACGCGGGCGTCACTCAACAGCGTTTCCCAGTCGTGCAGATGCAAGGCCAGCGCAAAGACCGCCGGGTCGGTCTCCACCACATACAAGGCGCAACTGTAACTCAGGAATGTATTCGCGGTGGCTTGGTACACCCGCTCAAAAAACCAGCCGAGGTCGATCCCCTCGAACAAATAGGGGCCCGGAAAATGACATCCCGCCCCGTCCGGCAGCGATGATGCGCGGGCCAGGGCCGCGTGGTCGCCCAGGCACGGTATCCACCGCCCGCGACCTGCCTCCTCGCGCAGCCAAACCTGCGGATGTCGATGACGATCCAAGAATAACGTGAACCGCTCCCCCGCCCCGTACCACGCGGCCCGGACCTCCTCCACGTCATGTCCTCGCCGCCGCAGTGCGTCCAGGTTGGTTTCGAACCGTGGCGTATGCTTCTCCCACGGCACCACGCCGGAAGGCAACGCGGCGAGTTTGCTGCGAATATCCGCAAGCTGCCCCGCACACTCTTCCGAAGTCGCCGCGCTCTCGGTCAGCTCGATCGCCCGCCGCATCAACCCCAGTTGTACGTACTCCCTGACCGCCAGGATGCGCACGCCATCGTCATCCGGGTGGGCCTTGAGCCACGCTTCGGCGCGCGGCAGAAACTCATACGGACGCTCAGCTGCCTGCATCCGGAGCAGGCTGTCTCGTTGCCGATCGTCAACGGAAATCGTCATGGGGACTCTGAGCGCGGTGACTTCCCCCCGCGGCCGGGGGCAGACTCATGCCATTGCTATCGGCACAATGTCAGGCAACGCGCCAACAGGCGTAGTGAACGCCGGGAACTGCGGCCGAGGCGCCGTTACGATGGCAAGAACGGGTACAACCCCAGCCTGAGTGGACCGCTCGGCGGTTAACCGGCAGCGAGCAGCTTCCTCGTCTTCTGCCGCACTTCTTCCGCGCCGTCGAAGCCGGACTTGGAATCCACCACCGTACCGTTCCCATTGATCCACAACGTCACGGGAACGGCCGACACCCCATAGGCCTCGGCCACGCTGCCACCCTGAAGCAGGATTCGGTGCGCCAGTTTTTCCTTCTCGGCATATCGCTTTAATTGCTCTTTGGGTTCGTCCCACGCATTGACGGCCAGCACCACCAGCCCGTCGCGGGCGTGCGCTTCGGCTAATTGACTCAAGTGCGGAGCCTCCGCACGGCAGGGCGCTCACCCATAACCCCAGAACGTGATGATCACCGGCCTGCCACGCAACGCCGAAAGCTTCACCTTCCCGCCATCCAGGGCCGTCAGCTCAAAATCGGGCGCCGGCTGATTCACCAACTTGTGCTGGAATCGACCCGGTTCGGCACGGTGACAGCCGGCGAATCCAATCATCCCGCCCGCCAGGAGTAACAACCCTATTCCCCTCACTGACAAGCCTCCGTTTCTTGAACTGAGGTTTCCGGTTCGCCGACTCAAACGCGCCGGATCCCATGGACGCCGGCAGCGCCGGCCACCCCTCTCCCTTATGCGATATTAGCCGTATCGGCCATCACGGCAACGATTCTCCCGTCGGGAATGCAATCGCCCCTCATCAAGAATAACGGCCGTTACAATGAGACAAGCGTCGAGCAGGGCGGCATCGCCTTCCAGCAACTCAATCGCCTCGACTTTCGACGGCCCGGCGTGCGATACTGGAAACCGGCGGATAGCGGCGTTGCATTGCATCACCGTGAAGAGAAGGCCGCCAAATCATCGCCCACCGGCAATATATCCGCGCACCCGGTTCGATAGAAACATCAGTATGGCTGGAGAGTGACTCTGGCAGAACGGCAGACGCCGGCCGCGCGCCCCCGCCTATGGCTCAAGTGACAGGACCGCCCAGCTCGCGGCGTCGAATCGTGTGGACGCTTCTGGATAGACCAGATCGCTGCGCCGCGCCGCGAAGTCCCGCACTTCGATGCGCATTCGCAGGGTACGACCGCCGAATCGCGCCTTGGCCAGTCGGAACTCGTACCCGTCATAGGGGAGGAACATCTCGTCAATCGGTGCCGATTCGTCCTTGCCAGGTGCCTTCTTAACGGCGTTGCCGCGCCATTGCGCCTGCCGGCCCCAGTGGGTCGGTGGCTCGCGGTCGTCCCAACCGTCCGCAGGCAACTCGCGCTCGCCGACCTGCATGGACGCATGGAGATTGATCCGCTTTCCATCGTCCAGCAACAGAAAAACATCGACATAGGCCGGCGAGGGAGTGGTGATCCGGATGGCGAGCAGAAGGTCCCTTTCGGTCTGGAACACCAGGGCCTTCGCGTCGCCGGCAATTTCGATTTCATGCGCGCCCTGCCACTCCTGTGGAGATATCTTGCCGTCGATCGCGATCTTCTCTTCGGGTCGATGAGGCAGTCGAATGGCCGAGCGTGCTTCGGGCTCCGCGACGCAGCAAGGCAGAAGCCACAGGTGCCAGAACATGGTCGCAATCACACTATTTCCCCCCAAAGGCCCGGTCTTCCGTCCCGCGGCGTGTGGGCTCATCCTATCGATGACGGATAGCACCGGCAACTTGGGGGGCCCGCTGGGCCTATTCGTGACCGCTTTCGCGCCGCCCAAATGCCCCTTGCAGCCTCCGATGCCCCAAGTATAATACGGGGCTCTGAACCGATTGGTCCGGAATAACCCTGGAGATGGCGCGATGCCGAAAATGAAAACGCACAAGGGCCTCAAGAAGCGGGTAAAAATCACCGCCAGGCAGAAAGTTCGCTACAAAGCCGCCAATTCCGGGCACCTGATGAGTTCCAAGAATGGCAATCGCTGCCGCGCCCTGCGCAAACCGCGGGTGCTCGACAGTGCCATTGAAAAGCGCATACTGACCGCCCTCGGCGAGGCCTGATGGCTCGCGGCGCACCGCCCCGACGCGGCGCACCGCTTGAGTGGAGCAACACACCATGGGACGTGCAACTTCCGGCGCAGCGCGCCACCGCAAAAAGGTCCGTGCCCTCAAGGCTGCCCGCGGGCGCCGCGGCGCACCCGGCAAGCACTACCGCCTCGGCAAAGAGGCCGTGGTTCGCGCCGGCGTCTACGCCTACCGCGGACGCAAGCTGTGCAAACGCGAGTTCCGCTCCCTCTGGATCACCCGCCTCACCGCCGCCTGCCGCAATCGCGGCATCAGCTACAGCCGGTTCATCTACGGCCTGATCGCCGCCGATGTGGAACTGAACCGCAAGGTCATGAGCGAAATCGCCATTTCCTCACCCGGCGATTTCGACGCACTCGTCGCCCTCGCCAAGCAGCACCAGCCCCGCAACGCCTCCGCCGCGTGACGGCCAATCGTTGCTAGTGCCTCCAATCAAAGGCCCAACCAAGCGAAGGCTTGCGAACCAGGCAATACGCACAGCTTGATGGAAACCGGTCCCGCGCCCACGGGTGATTGCCCTTCAGCCCGATGTCCTTCGTACCAGCAGCCGGAACATTCGGCGCCGACTTGCGCTGCGTGCAGTTCAAGAACCGCCGCGTTCCGATGCCGTTTCCAGGAGACACCGCTCACGACGATTCATTCGCCTTCCGCGGCTTCTTCCGCTGAAACAGCCGTTTGAACTCGTCGGTAACCCCCGGCAGCGCCCGCGCCCGCACCGTCGGACCGAACAGCGGACCCGTAATGTGCAGCTCCACGATCTCCCGCGAAGCCCGCTCCATGAAGTCCGTCAACCCCGGAACCCGCGCCCACGATCTCGCCGCCACACTGACCATGTTCAAACTGATCCCCAGGTCCGGCAGCGAAAGCCAACCTTCGCCCTCCAGCGCCAGGGTCGGACCGCGCAACACGACATCTTGGAGTTCCACCCGCTGACCCATCACCAGGAACCCGGCCGCGGCCTGGTTAAACGCCTGTTCCGGCGGCATCGACAACCTGAGCACATTGAGTATCGCGAGAATCAGCGGCATGCGGTACAGGCGCGCATCGTGGATTTCCACCCGCCCTTCGCCTTCCCTCGTTCGCGCGTCGCCCAGCGTGCCGCTGAGATTGAGCCGCAGGTCGACTTGGCCGTGCGAGGCCGATTCGCTCTCGTCCGCTCCCACCACTCGGCTCGGCGCCCGCACCCGGTCGAGATTCAACTGGTGAAGGACCAGCGCCAGGGCGTATCGAGTCCGCGTGGCCTGGGACTCCAATCCCAGATCGGCGGTCACCCGGCCCTCGTAACAGCGCCCGCGCATTCCCTCGAGCAACAACCGCCGCTCACCCTCGACCGTGCGGCGGTACGACCACACGCCGCTGACATCGTCCACGCGGTGCCCCAGCACCTCCAGACGCGCCGCGGAAATCTCCCCGTGCACGGTCGGCCCGGTCGCGTCGCCGCCGGACGATCCGCGCGCGGAAACGTCGCCGGCCATGCGCCGAACCGTCGGAGCCCCCAGAAAGCCCAGCTCTCGAATGCCCGCACGCCCTTCGAACGACCACTGCCACGGCCGCCCCGAAACGACGGAAAAATCGAACCGATCCAACTCCACGTCCGCACGGCCGGTCAGGCCCAGTTGCTCCCACTCCACACGCCCCCGTTCCGACGGCAATGCGCGAATCCACGGCTCCACCTCCAGGTTGGCCGCCGATAGCGTGAGCCGGCCGCGCTGTTCCGGCCCCTCGTTCGACCAGGCGAACGACAGAGACACTTCACTGTCACCTACGACGGCGTCCAGGCTCTCCGCCCGCACACCCTTCGCATCAATGTGCACCGTGCCGCGCACACCCTCCAACGGGCGGGGCATGACTCCGTGCTGCACGGAGGCGCCGTGCAGCCGTACCGCGCCCGCCCAGTCCACGTCGCCGTCGGCCGCGCGGTGCAGCTCGACCTCCACCCCCACGCCTCCCTCAACCTGCCAGTCCGCCAGCCCCGCGCGCCACCTTGCCGGCAGCGCCGCGCGAACTTCCTCGGTCAGGCGCAGGTCACTTGCCCGGAGCACCATCTCAACCGCCGACCGTCCCCATGGCCTGCCCAGCCGGCCGCTGGCTTCAAACGGCGTTTCCAGCCATTCGCCCGTCACCCCTTCAAGGGTCAATTGCGACTCGTCGATCCGCAATGTCCCATTCAAGTCGCGCAATTGAATGGCGCTGTCGGGTATCATGACCGCTGCACCCTTCAGCCGAACGAGCGACTCCTGTTGCACGGCGTCGCCGCGCGACCGCTGGGTAATCGTCGTCCAGATGTCCACATTCCCCTGGGGTTGCCATGCCGCGAGAGACTGCGCCGTTTCCCGGGGAAGCGCGTTCAACAGCGCCGCATCGATCGCAATGTCTTCCGCCGCAATCTCCAGCGCCAGGATCGACAATGCCCGCTGCTCATCAAAGGCGGCGTTTCCCTCCAGTCGAATCGTGCCTTCACCGGAACGCCCCACCATCCCCTCCAGTTGGATGCCGTGCGGGTCAAGTTGCAGCGTTCCACGAAGGTGTTCCACCGGATATGGAAACTCCGAGAACCGCATGGCGATGTCGACCGGCCGGACCGCCCCGCTGATCTCCCATGGCGCTGGCTCGCCGGCGATGCACTCCGCCCGCGACAACCGAATGTCCGCATCCAGCGTTCCGACCGGGCTGAACCGATCGCAAAGGCACTGGAACCGCGCCGGTATCGCGTCGCACAGTTCCGCGTCAATGGGTGCCCCCCGCCCCGTGATCGTCAACTCCCCCGCGGAACAGCGTGCGGCTCGATCCAGCCCCCCGTTCAGCGTAATCACACCACTCTCGTGCACCCCGCGAAGATCTCGTAGAAGAACCCCCTCAGCGGTCGCTTCGATCATGCCGGTAATGTCGGTCACCCGATACGGAAACGCCGCGGGCACCGCCTCCGCGCTCCGCGCCACCACCGCCCACCGGCTCACCTTCAGCGGCTCATCGTCTCCGCGCGGCTTGGATACCTCGACCTCCACGTCCACCACGCCGCGCGGATCAAACCGGTCGTAAAACCGCCCGAGCTGCGCCCAACGTTCCACAAACCGGCGCTCGCCGATCGGTGCTTCCGCGTCGCGCCGCGGAAGCGCTATGCCCTCCACCACCACCGACGCCGTGAGGTCCACGTCATCCAACGACGCCGCCTCACCCAGCGCGCCGCGCAGAGTGGCACTGGCCTGACACGGGCTTCCATGAAACCGCCCCCGAAAAGTCGCCTGCAATCCGTCCGCCGCAAAATCCACCGTGCCGTACACCTGCTCGAATCGAACATAGCGATCCCGCCGCGGCAGCGGTTGATCTGTTCGGCTGACCGGAATAGACAGCGAAGCGTTGCTCAATTCCAGCGTCGCACGCGACTCCGTCGCCCGCGCAGGCAGCAGTTCGATGGTGAAGTCCCGCGCCCGGATCGCACCCTCCAGCCCCAGCAACTCCCCCAACGACCCGGCCTCGGCATACCGCGCATTGAGCGCGATCAACACCCCCTCCAACGACATCCACGGCAACCCGCCGCGCACGTTGTGGATACGAAGCTGATCCAGATCGATGCGCGCGTGCCCCGAGGCTTCATCGCCTCCGTCACGCCGCCAGACGACGTCGTACGCATAAGGGTTGTTGTCGGCCGGTCTTCCGCGAATCGTCAGGTCAAGCTGCTCGACCGCGCGATGCCCGTCGGCGCGCCGCTCGATAACCTCCACCGACGCGTTGCGCAGCTCCACGCGCGGAGCGCTCGCGGTGCGCCACTCGCGCGAACGCGAAATCCGGAGCAGGTCCGCGAGGTTGGTTCGCCCGGTGTCGGCGTCACGCGCAATAATGCAGCGCGGCGCGATCGCAGTGACCGATGTGACGACCGTCGTTCCGCCGATCAGTTTCAGCCAGTCCGGACGAAGCTCCACCACTGCGCAACTGAATACCGGCCGCGCCTCGCCCCCGTCAGGGGGCAAGTCACCAGCGGACGATGCCCGCGCCGAGGCGGAACCCATCGGCGATTCACTATCCGCCCCCCCCGCCTCGAAGACCTGCACGCCGACCAACCGCACATCGCCGAACCACGTCAGCTCGGCCGCCTGCACCGCCACCGTGCCCCGAAAGAGCTGTTGCAGCGTCGCCTGCACCTGCAACCGGATGCGCTCCGGCCGCGCCATCCAGAAGAGACCCGCGCCGCCGAGGACGATGGCCGCCGTTAGCGCGCACGACAATCCAACCCATACGCGCCGCCGCAGCCGCGTAGACCGTTTCACCTCGGCATGGGCTTCGTCAATCGGCACGCTCAACCCCCGCTGATCCGCCGTCCAGCGCTTATTGTACTGCCTCTCGCCCCCGACGACTTCGTACCCATCGCTCTACCAGAAACACGGCCGCAAACGCGGCGAGAATCTCCAGCATCGGCATACTGACCAACCGATACCGCACACTCCCCACGAAAAAACTGTGCACCACGCTGAAATACACCGCCGGAAGCAGCAGCAGCGCTACCCGCCATCGCGCGCCGCGCCCTTGACCCAGCACCAGGACCGCCCCACCGACCGCCAACAGATACACCGGCAGGGTCCAGGCGAACGAAACCACCCGCACCAGCGACGACTGGTAAGTCTCCACGTTGGGCAACGGGTTCCATGTCCGTGCCAGCTTCACCCCGGCAAGCCTGACGATCCGCCCCGGATCCTCGCGCATCGCCCGCCACGAGGCGTCCCGGAAATAACGATCCCATTCAACTTCATTCAATCCGCGCACCGCTTCCATCTGCTGCACATCCTGCAATCGGCTGCTGCCGTCGGCTTGCGGGCCCACGCCGTCAAAAAGGGAAATCCCCCCGCGGTGCGTCAACCACGTACGCTGCCCCGTCACGCGCTCGTTACGCACCGCCCACGGCGCCAAAGCCGCAACGATCACCACGGCCGCCAGCAGCGCTCCCCCCGCCGCCGCGGCACGACAACGGCCCAACGCCGCCCCGCCGATCAGCACACACGCGACCAGCCCTGCGCTTGATTCGCGAAGGTACACGCACAAACCACCCAGCACGCCCACGGCAGCCCAAGCACCCCATGCCATCGCCCGGCCAAGATCCGTCGCGCTCCCCAGCCAAGCCACGCACCACCACAGTGCCAGCAGCGCGGCCACGAACATGGTCTCCGTCAGCAATAATGATGAAAAAAACACCAGGAAAGGATCAACCGCCACCAGCAGCCCCGCCGCCAGCCCCACTCGAGATCCGAACAGCGTCGCGGCCAATCCCGCTGCAACGACCGCCCCCACGGCGCCCACCAGCCATTGCAGCACCTTTGCCACCAGAATGCCCCGCGGCATTTCCACGAACAGCGACAGCATCGCCGGATAGAGCGGCATGCGCGTGGCACGAAACCCAAACTCGTCCTTCAGCCCCTCCCCGCGGCGCAGGTTTTCTGCCATCAACCAGTATTGCCGCTCGTCAGGAAACTCCAGCGATTCCGCCCCACCCGAACGCGCCACCTGCCATGCGCCCCACCCGCCCCGCAGCACCAGCGCCACCAGAAACACCAATATCAACGGCCGGGCTCGCAGTCCCGGTGAGCCCTGCCGACTCCCGCCGCCCGCCTTGCCCGCCACCAGGCTCAAGGCATCGGTCCTTCCAACGCACGCGCCCGCAGCTCCAGCACCCGGCGGCTCAACTCGGTCAGCTTCACCCGATCGTCTATCCGATGTCCGACCACCCAGATGGGCCCCAGTTGATCACACAGCAGCGGTACCCGGACGCGCTCCGCCGGTTCCACACGCGCGTCCGCCAGAAAGTCGGACACCTTCTTCGACCCCGGTGCCCCCAGCGGGACGAAGCGGTCGCCGGCGCGGCGCGAGCGCAGCACCAGTGGCAGATGAACGGCGTCGAAGTCCACGTACTCTTCTCCGCTTTGAGCCGCACGCCGCAGTGCCCCCACCTCACCTGGCGCCAGCTCACGCACCACGCACTCGATCTCCAGGCCGCGCAATGGCAACACTGCCCGCCCCGGCACATTCACCGTAATGTCGGGCGACAGGCTCTCCCGCGGCTCGTCCGTCGGCAGCGTGTAGATCAGTTGATGATAGCGCTTTTCCACCAGCAGACCTCCGGGCAACTGCACCTGTCGTCCGCTGACCGGCGACGCCGTAAGCTCCAGCACCGCCACAAAATGCGAAAACGCCAGTTGTTGTTCCCCCAGCCCGAACAGGCGATAGGCCACCCGCACCAGCTCCGCCTGCAGCAGCCGGCTTTTCCGCGCAATCACGTCCGCGTTCAGAATCAACGTCTGGTCGGTCCGCGATATCACCACCGTGTCGAACGTCCGCAGCACCGTCTCGCGCAGGAAGTCCTCCATCCATTGCGCCTGCTCCCCGAGCCGCCGCAACGCCTCGCGCACCTGCGGGTTGAATTCACTCGCCAGCAGCGGCAACAGCATGTTCCGGATGCGATTGCGCGTCGGTTCGGATGACGAATTGCTCGAGTCTTCGCGATACGCAACGCCCCGCTCTCCCAGAAAGCGCTCCAGGTCCTCGCGCGTCAGATGCAACAACGGTCGAATCAATTGAATGTCGCTGCCCGGCGACAACGCGCGACGACGGGGAATCCCCGTCAGTCCGTGCAGCCCGGTCCCGCGCAGAATGCGATGCAGAATGGTCTCGGCGTTGTCGTCCGCGTGATGCCCCAGCGCCACCACCCGCGCGCCGGCTTGCAGGCACACCCGCTCGAACAGCAGGTACCGCTCCGTGCGACCCGCCTCCTCGACGCTCTTTCCTCGCGCCGCCGCCAGCGCCGCCACGTTGCGCCGCTCGATGGTGCACGGCAGACCCAGATCATCCGCCGCCGCCTGCACGAACGCGGCATCCGCCTCGCTGTCCGCCCCTCGCAGTTGGTGGTCCAGATGGACAATATGCAGGCTCAGCCCCCACCCTTCCTGTTGGTGGAGACCATGGAGAACATGAAGCAGGGCCATGGAATCCACCCCGCCCGACACCCCCACCACCACCGCCTCACCAGGCTTCAGCAGCCCCTCGCCGGTCAAGACTTGTGCCACAGACTTGAGCATCGCGTCCGCCTTGAAGGTTCGTACCGGTTCGATGCCGTGGGACCGATCCCAGGAAGATCGGCTCTCATGTCCGTCGCTGTTTCGGGCCGTCAGAACTACTCCCGCATCATCATCGCCGTTTCAAACATCGTTTCCGACAACGTCGGATGCGGGTGAATCGTGCTCGCAATATCATAGGCCACCGCCCCCATCTCCAGCGCCAGCACCGATTCGCTGATCATCTCCCCCGCGTGCGGACCGGCCAGTCCCACCCCGATGATCCGCTCCGTCGCCTTGTCGAAGATCATCTTGGTGACCCCGTCGGTCCGCCCCAGCGCCACGGCGCGCCCCGACGCCGACCAGGGCGTCTTCTTGATGACAATCTCGCGCCCCGCCTTCTTGGCTTCTTCTTCCGTCAACCCGGCCCAGGCAATCTCCGGATCGGTGAACACGACAGCCGGGATGGCCCTTGGTTCAAACACCACGTCCTTGCCCGCCAGCAGGTCCGCCGCGGCAATCCCCTCGTGCAGCGCCTTGTGCGCCAGCATGGGGTTGCCGATCACGTCGCCGATCGCGTAAATGCGCGCCGCGCTGGTCTGGAACTTTCCATCCACCCTGATGAACCCGCGCTCATCAACCTGTACGCCTGCCTTGTCGAGGTTCAGGTCCCGCGTGTTCGGCGTCCGCCCGACCGACACCAGCACCTTGTCGAACTTGTTGACTTTGGGGGCGTTTTTGCCTTCGAATCCGACCTCAATCCCCCCCTTGACCTCCTTCATGCTGACCACTTTGGTTTCGAGGCAGATCTGCTCAAATTCCTCCTCGAGCCGCTTAAGTAACGGCCGCAGTAGATCGCGGTCCACGCCCGGCAGCAGCCCCGCGGTCATCTCCACCACCGTGACCTTCGAGCCGAAACCCGCGTACACCTGCCCCAGTTCCAGCCCGATGTAGCCCCCGCCGATCACCAGCAGCGTCTTGGGGATATCCTCCACGTCCAGCGCCGTCCGCGAGGTGAGCACCCGCGGCGACTCAATCTGAACCCCGCGCAGCGTGATCGACTTTGACCCCGTGGCGATGATCGCCCGGCGGAACTTGATCCGCGGCACGCTGCCGCCCTCGACCGACACGAACTTGTTGTCCTCGAAGCGCGCCGTCCCCGTCACCCGCTCCACCTGAAACTTCTTGCACTGCATGTCCAGCCCGCCGGACAGCTTCTTCACCACGTCGTTCTTCCAACCGCGGATCGCCGCCGCATCGAGCTTCGGCTTGCCGAATTCGATTCCCTTGGCCTTGGCACTCCCGGCCGAGTGGATCAGTTCCACCATCGACAGGTACGTCTTGGACGGGATGCACCCCCGGTGCAAACACACCCCCCCCAGCGCCGGCATCGTCTCCACGATGGTCGTTTGCATGCCGTGATGTGCCGCGCGAAACGCCGCGTGGTATCCGCCCGGCCCGCCGCCGATCACCAGCAGATCCGTATCCTGCGTGAACTCACCGACGACCATAGATCACAATCCTCTGTACATGTGTTCAAAAGGACCGGGCGCGATCCGAGAAGCGACCGTAAGTGAGCGCGAAGGCCGCGGTTCTCCGGCATACGCTGTATTGATCGCGTCGCCCCCGGCGGCCCAAGGGACTCTACTTCGTCCGACGCCGCGATTTCGATTTCAATCCAACAGGAACAACGCCGGCGTTTCCAGGTATTGAATGATGTCCCGCGTGAACCGCGCCGCGTTGGCCCCGTCGGTGGCGCGATGGTCGAACGACAGGTTCAGCGGCAGCATCAACGATTCCGCCAATTGCCCGGCCCGCAGCACCGGCACCTTGCGCATCCGCCCCAGCCCCAGGATCGCCACCTCCGGGAAATTGATGATCGGCGTGCTGAACGTCCCCCCCAGCGCCCCCACGTTGGTCAGCGTAAACGTCCCGCCGCGCAGATCCTCGATCGCGAATTGATTCGTCCGCACCCGATCCGCGATCGACTTCAGCGCCTCCGCAAGACCCCGCAGGCCCAACTGGTCTGCGTTTCGCACCACCGGCACGATCAACCCGCGCTCCGTGTCCACCGCCACGCCGATGTTGATGTACTCCTTGTAAACAATCTGCCCCTGCTCTTCATCGAACGAAGCATTGAAGATCGGGTGCCGCCGCAGCGCCAGGCACACCGCACGCATCAGAAAAGTCATCGCCGTGACCTTCGGCTCCCCACCCGTGGCCTCAT
>CAZMVD010000027.1:0-39462 GCA_964569425.1 uncultured Phycisphaeraceae bacterium | reverse complement strand
AACAGCACCTGGGCTTCGTAAACGGACTTCAGGGACTGAATCAGTGTCTCAACCTCTTTGGTATGAATCCCGTTTTCGGGTTCCTCTACCAATATAACACCTCGAAATGCCGGGATGTACGCCAATAGCGTCAGAGCCATCAACCGCAGGGTACCGTCGGAAACCAGCCACGACGGAATAGAAAAGCCAGTTCCAAACGTCACCTGCAAGTAACGATGTCGATCTTCTTTGCGTTCCATGGAGTCAATGGCGCGCAGGTCGGGGAGTACTCGTTTTAAGTGCCCAATCCAATCCTTAATGGCCCCAGGGTCTTCCTGTGCCAACGTATGCACGACCCAAGGGATGGTGGAACCGTCGGGACGGTAGGTCCTTCCGTGACCCGGTGGGCTCGGCTGACGGATAAGACTGCTGTTGAGGACGAGTCGTTGTACTTCGTTTGTCAAGAAGTTCTTGAACCTCGTCGCTATCGGAAAACGTGACTCATCCTCTAACATATTGGCCAAGGTGGATCTCTTCGGGCCAAGTTTGAAGGAAGGAACCCAACGGCTAGAGCCGCTTTTTTTCCCCGTTTCTGGATAGAAGTTGTCAAGTTGACCCCGCTTCTTGCTGAAAACGAGCTTGCCGCGGCGTGGCCGCCCCGTCTCCGAAAGCGAAATAGGTGCCATTCTCGATGCAGGAAACAGATCGAGCTGTAACTCACGATCGTCTGTCTCGTGGTTCTTGGCCAATCTGCCGACCTCACGGAATATCTGATGTTCGGAAGTTGCCTCGTCAACGCCGATAGCTACCTCGTAGCGGAATACCTGGCTATTCGATGGACTTGCAGGGTCAATTGGGGGGTCGGTGAATCGTGCCTCAACAGCCAATTCAAAGCAATCTCCTTCGCGCGACCAGAAGAGGTCACGAAGATCGTTGGCGCGATTAGCAATCGCTACGTCCAGCCCTTCGGTGACGAGGTCGGCCAGAAAGGCAATGACATCGAGAAAGGTGCTCTTGCCGCTTCCGTTGGGGCCTACCAACACGTGGAACGCGTCAAGCGGCTGGCTGACGTATCGAAGACAGCGGTAGTTGAGTGCTTCGATCCGGGTGAACATAGCGCAGCGCTATTCCTTCTCTTTGGCTTCCGAGGCGGACTTGGTCTCCTGAATCGCATACAACGTCCGGCGGTTGTTGATGTACAGCACCCCGTTGGCCACCACCGGCGTCGTGTAGACGGAGTTTTTCATGTCGATGGTGGCGAGTTCCTTGAGTTCTTTGCCGTGCTGGAGCACGACCACTTCGCCGTCTTCGTCGCCGAGCATGACCTTGCCGTCCACCACGTAGGGCGATCCCCACACCGCGGCCATCGTGTCGTAACGCCAGTGCCGTTTGCCGGTCAGGGCGTCGAAGCAATAGAGGTATCCGCTGAGGTCGGCCATGTAGACCAGGCCGTCGGCGATGGCGGGCGTGGAAATGGTGCGTTTGAAATCCTCCCCGCCGACGTGCCACACTTTGCCGCTCTCGGTCACGTCGCCGGTCTTGGTGGCGTCGATGGCGTAGAAGTGGCCGGGGCCTTCGCCGTGCTCCGGGTCCTGCCCCACGCCGAGGTAGACTTTATTGTCCCAGATGACCGGGGTGGTGATGATGTTGTTGCGCGTGCCCTGCCCGCCGAGCAGCCAGACCGAATCCTTGGGGTTGGCGTCGAACTTCCAGATCAGGTCGCCGGTTTTCGGATCGAGCGAGTAACACCAGCCGTCGCCGCCGGCGAAGATCACTTGCGGTTTGCCGTTGATCACGCCGTACGAGGGCGACGACCACTGGCCGTGCAGCGTGCTCTTGCCGGGCAGAGTTCGCTTCCAGCGGACTTTGCCCGTCCGCTTGTCCACCGCCAGAAAATCGGGGGCATTCGGCGAGGGCAAGTCCAAATGCCCTTCATCTACGCCGTTGGAAGTAATCACAAACACACTGTCCTCGTTGCCGACCGGCGATGCCGTCGCAAGGTTGTGCGGAAACACCCCGAGTTCCTCAATCATGTCGAGGATCCAGATGAAGTCGGCGTCCTCCTTGTCCGTGTACTTCTCGTCAGAAAAGGGTCCGTCGTTGCCGTCGTGCAGCCCCTTCACGTCGGCACACACCAGTTCGCACCGGTTACTGACGTAGTACAGCCGGTCGCCGTCGACCCACGGCGACGAGCAAATGCCCTGCTCGGGCCAGTCGTTCACCCGCCCGGTGGGCAGCTTGTCGTGGGTAGCCTGCCAGATGAGCTTGCCGGTTTTTTCGTCAAGGCACAGAACGATGCCCTTGTCGCCCTTGATGTGAGGGCGCAGCTCGGCGCCGTTGTTGGTGCCCACGAAGATCCGGCCCTTGGAAACCACCACGTTGCCATAGGTCTGCGAACCCAGCGGCGCGGACCACTTGAGGTTCTTGCCCGCGTCGATATCCCATGACCCGGGAATGCCCTTTTCACCCGAGACCATGTTGCGGTCGGGAGAGCCGCCCCACATCGGCCAGTCGCCCTTCTTGGCCTTGGCCAGCGGCTCGGCAGAACCCGGCGCAGCGAGGGCCGACAGGAACAGGACGCTCAGCGCAACCGATACACGTCGATCAATCATTCTTGGTCACCTTGATGTTGTCGTAGAAAACTTCCGGCCCGCGGCTCTTCACCGTGGTGCCGGGCGAGTAACTGTACAAACCGGCGCTGCCCTCGCGGTTGGGAAAAGCGTCCTCCATCTCGATGGTCCAGGCGGCGGGCTCAGACTCCCCGCGCGGCCAGACTTTCCCGCGGACCACGCCCTTGTCGCCGTCGAGCCGCACCTCGAACTTCATGCGATACCATTTCTCCGTCTCCCAGGAATAGGAGACGTCCTTGCGCAGGCGCGGCAGCGGCGACCACGTTTCCACGCGCAGCGCCTGATCGTTGCCCAGAAGAGTGAGGTTGTAGCGGGAGTTCACCAGCCCCATGTCGGGCTTGAACATCTCACCGCGCGGCGTGCCGAGCAGGTCCGCTTCGATCACGTAGCCGCCCTCGATGGGCAGCGTGATATAGGGCTGCACACGCATGAATGGCGGGGAAGGGTTCTCCGCAAGCTTGTGCAACACCTTCGAGCCGTCGCGTTCCGCGACCTTCATTTTTCGCGCCGCGCCGATCCAGCCGGACGGCACCGCGTCGAGCTTCATGCCCTCAAAATCCTCTTCTACGGGCAGCCGCGGCACAATGCGCACGCGGGCGTTCGCCTGCGCTCCACCGGACTTGGCCACCACTTCGCCGGCGCCAAACACGTTGGCCTGCGGAGCCGTGTAAGTCCCGTCCGGCGCGATTTCGCCCCCCACGCCGGCCAGGGACCATTCCACCGCCTTGACTTTGCGAACATACACCGTGTCGCCGCTGAACTGTCGCGCGGTGAACGTCACCGATTCCCCCGGGGCCAGGGCTACTTCCGCGGGAATCAGTTGAAAACTCTCGCCGTAGGAGGGGTCCCACGGGGTCTCCTCCGCCGGCTTGGCGCCCGTCGCGATCTCGGGCGACTTCCCTTTGACGCCAAGAGCGTAAGTGTTGTAGCGCGTCATGAAGAACACGCGACCGTCGGCGACCACCGGCGAACCGAATATCTCGTCCACCAGCTTGTCCGCCCGAGTAAAGTCCTTTTGGTCCAGCAACGTGGCCTTGTCGCCGTCGTCCTTGAGAATGAAAAACGAGCCGTTTTGTTCGGTCGCGTAGATCACCCCGTCGGCCGTGACCACCGGAGAACCCTTGCCGACCCGCCCCAGGCTGAACTTCCAATGCTCTTTGCCGGTCTTTGCATCCAGACAATACAGGTTGCCCGCATTGTCCACCACGTAGAGCCGCCCGTTGGCGATGGCGGGCGAAGCATAACCCGCCGTGCAGCCGTCGCGCCGCCACACTTCGCCGCTCTCGGTGATGTCGCCGCGCTGCGTCGCGTCGATGCACACCACCCGGCCCATTTCCGTGTTGTCCCAGTTTTCCTCGCTGTGCGCTGCATAGACGTACTTGCCGTCAACCACCGGCGTCACGTTGAGACCGCGCTTGCTTAAGCGAAACTTCCACAGTTCCTCCCCGGTGCGGGCCTTGAGTCCATAGACCGTCCCCTCTCCGTTGGCGATGATCATCATCCGCACCCCGGCAATGGTGGCGGTGATCGGCGTCGCATAGCAGGTGGGGTCGGCCGGAAACTCACCCGGCCCGGTCCAGCCGAGTACCCGGCCGGTGCCTTTCTCCAGCGATAGATAACGATGCCGCGGCGCCGCCAGCGATCCCCAACTCGAATTGGAAAAGGAAATGACCACCGCATCATCGAGGATGATCGGCGTGTGCAATCGCCCGCCATAGCCGCTGATCCGCCCGAACTCCTCCGTCAGCGACCGTTTCCAGAGAATTCGTCCGTTGCGATCGAACGCGAAGAACTCCCCGCCGGTGGCATGTACGTACACATGCCCGGTCCGCGGGTCGACCACCGGCGAAGTCCACCCCACTCGGTTCTCGACAATATCCGTGTGGAACACATTGAAATCATGTTCCCACAGCAGCGCTCCGGTGTCCGCGTTCAGGCAGAACACGCGCTCGCGGCGCCCCTCGCCCTCGCCCACCGGTCCGATGCTGAACAGCCGCCCGTTGAACACCACCGGCGTGGTGCGCCCTCCGATGGGCACTTTCCACGCCAGGTTCTCGCCCTCCAACGACCAGCTCGTGACCAGCGCCTTCTCCCGCGTCATGCCGTTCTGCTCGGGACCGCGCCAGAAGGGCCAGTCCAAACCCAACGCTGCAGCGCAAAATGCACTGGGCAATAGGGCCGCGATCATGCTCTTGCGTTTCATACCTACGAATCCTCCGCGTTCCATCGATGCCACCCGCCGGCCGATAGCCCCGTGCCCGCGGGAGATGACACCATGATAGTCGCTTACCCGCTCTGGGCGAACCCTCAGCCTTCCCGTTCGCGAACCCAGCGCCGCGCTTTCATGTCAAACCGCGGCAGGGAACCGGGCGCCACCAAAGTAACGACCGGCCGAAAATGCAGACGGTCCCGAAACAGGCCCGCCACTCGCTCCGCCAGATCGGCTGCTGCGCCGGGATGCGCCTCCAATTCCAGCGCCAACTCCGTCAGCGCCCCGCGCGAAACCACCCGCACGCGATACTCGTCGACCTCGGCAAACGAACGCACGATGGCATCCACCGCCGACGGGTAGACGTTGTTGCCGCGAACGCAGACCATGTCGTCGATGCGCCCCACAATGCCGCCTTCCAGCCACGAAAAGCTCCGCCCACAGGCACACCGCGTCCGCCGCATCGAGACACGATCGCCGGTTCGATAGCGAATCAGCGGACTCGCCGTCCGACCCAGATTGGTCAGCACCAGTTCCCCCGCTTCGCCATCGGGCAGCGGCCGGCCGCTGACGGGGTCGATCACTTCGGCAATAAACTCGTTTTCGAACACGTGCACACCACCCGGCACTTCAACACATTCTCCGCCCCACGCACTGGTCTCGGTGGATCCGGTATGGTCGATGGCCCTCGCCCCCCAGGCGGTTTCAATCCGCTTCCGTATCGCCGGGACGCTCCCTCCCGGCTCTCCGGCGACGATGAGCAGGCGGACGGTCGAGTCGGCCAGCGAGATCCCTTCCTCCCGGGCCACTTCGGCCATGCGCAGCGCATAGGTCGGTGTGCAGCAGATGACCGTGATCCTCTGATCAAGAATCAACCGCAACCGCGCCGTGGTGGTCATGCCTCCGGCGGCCACGCAGAAGTTCCCCAGACGCTGCGCCGCCTCAAACGCCAGCCAGAAACCGATGAACGGCCCGAAGGAAAACGTGAACACGATACGATCGGCCGCAGCGACTCCCGCGGCACGATACACCATGCACCAGCAGCGAATGTTCCACGTCCAGCTTTCGCGTGTATCCAGCCAGCGCAAAGGCACGCCGCTGGTGCCGGACGTCTGGTGCAGTCTGATGTACCGATCGAGCGGCTCGGTCAGGTTGGTGCCGTAGGGCGGGTGCGCCGACTGGTCCTTCTGAAGTTCCTCTCTGGTGGTGAACGGCAGTGCCTCGAGCGAATCGACCCGCGGATCGAAACGCACGCCATTCAGTTTCGCACGGTAATACGGATTGCGTTCCAGAACCGCGGGCAGCAGGGCCGCCAGCTTGCGCCGTTGGAGCAGCTCCAACGCCGTGCGATCAAGCGTTTCCTCCGCCGAGTCCAGAAAAGGCATCCGCATCCCCCCGTCCGGGCGCCCACGTGGCGAGAATGCCGCAGGCGCGTGGTCGCCGCCGACGAGGGAAAGAACCCGCATCGGGGCGGCGACCACGCGCCTGCAAGTGAACTTCTCGGCCGACGAGTCGCAAACCCGACCCGCCGCCGGTCATCCTGGCAAATCGCTCCTGACTCGTTTCCATCAGGGTGACGAAAAACCGAGCCGGTTCGCCGGTCAGTTGCAGGGCGACGCACCGAGGCGCGCCAGGTACCACGCCTCGAACTCCGCGGCGCCATTGAGCACGTTGATCAGCGCGGTGATATCCGCCGCGTTGCTGACGCCGCTGCGGTTGATATCCGTTCCATAGTCGGGACGAACCCGACCGCTCACGCCGTTCAACGAATCCACCAGTCCCGTGATATCGCGTGCATTGCTCAATCCGTCGCCATTCACGTCGCCGGGCAGGAACCCCAGGCAAGCGCTGGTACCGCTGGCCAGGTGGGTAAGCTTCGCCCAACCCCCTGGAGCGATGGGCTGGGCCAACCGGATACGCAACGCATCGCCGGCGCCCGGTTCCACCACCACGCCGTCGGTCAGCGGCGTGCCGTCGGCGGCGAAGGCCTCCACCGCAAAGTCCGCTGGCGTCAGCGCCGCCAGGGGTGCCGCATTGAAGGTCACTTCGATGGCATCCCATCCCTGTACCGCGGAGGCATTATCCACCGGGTGCGGCTGGCGGGCGTCGATCGCGCCATGGGGCGGATGGGTGGTGGCAATGAACGGCGTGGATATCGTCGCCGTGAAAGAGCCGTTCACAGAGCAGGCATAACTGAAGGGAATCCCCGCCAGCAGGCCCTCCCCGATCCACTCCATGTCTGTCGTTCCGCCCGCGAGGCTGGTGTAGGTTACCGTCCCCGTCGAGGTGCTTGGCAGGACAAACGGCGACTGAATGCCAAAGGCGCTCAGATCGCCCGTAAAGTGCACGGCGTACACGTCATCGGTCACAAAGGTGCCGGTCGCGCGGTCAAACGTCCCGCCCAGCGATTCAATGATCTCGACGGTGATATCACCCGTGCTCACACCGTTGGCCGACCCATCCGGAAGAATGAGCGGATCCACCTGCTGCTGGTAATCGACAAAGCGCGCGGTGCCCGCGGCGGGGTCGATCTCCAGCTCGAACTCGGTGGTCGTGATGTTGGCGCCGCTGATCCCGCCGAACACCCCGAAGTCCAGGATGAACGAACTGGGCGGTGACACGCTCTGGCTGGCGATCAGCGAGACCGGCTCGCTCCGTGCGGCGCCGCTGCACACCAGCGACGCAGCGCCGGCCACGCACAACCCCACGGTTGCCCGACGAATACCCGCCACCGCCTGCCGATTGGTTCTGCTACTCTTCATGGCGCAACGTTCCTTTCCAAAAAGGGACTGACCGGCTCATTCCCGCCCGAATGCCCGCCAATGGTTCGAGGGTGCACCGCACCTGCCCGGCAGGTGCATGGCAACCGGCCCATCGTGCGGACGGAGGTGCCTTTCCTACAATTCACAGGGTCATGCCGCTTCGGCCCGAAGCCGAAACGCACCCGAGCGCGGTTACCTTACGTCCCGACCGCGCTCCATGCAAGGTAAACCGCGCCCGCGCCACCTGCCCGACAATTTTATTCAACTGGGCCGAAGCCTGCGAAATTCGTCGCAATCCTGTAACATTCGCCCCCGGTAACGGCTGTCCATCGGCATCGTTAATCCTACAGTGAATTGCCGGACGCGCTGGCGTGAGCCGGTGCCACCGGGGCGGCCGCAATCGAACCGACGCCTCCAGCCGGAGCAACCGAACGCCCATGCGAATCGCCTATCTCGTGTCCGGCGCCGGTGGAATGTACTGCGGCAGTTGCCTGCGCGACAACCGGCTGGCGGCGCGGCTGCGCGACCAGGGCCGCGACGTGCTGCTCATCCCATTGTACACCCCCATCCGAACCGACGAGGAGGACGTCAGCGAGGACCGCGTGTACTACGGGGGAATCAACGTCTACCTCCAGCAGAAGTCGGCCATTTTCCGGCATACACCGTGGCTGGTGGACCGCGTGCTCGACAATCGGTCATTGCTCCGCGGCGCCGGACGCCTCGCTTCACGCACCCGCGCCGAGGACTTGGGTGCCCTGACGGTCTCCGTTCTCGAAGGTGAACACGGAGAACAGGCCAAGGAACTCGACAAGCTCATCGCCGGGCTGGCAGTGATCAAGCCCGATATGATCCACTTGCCCAACCTCATGTTCCTCGGCACGGCCCGGGCGCTGCGCGACCGGCTCGGCGTTCCGGTGCTCTGTTCCCTGGCGGGAGAGGATATTTTTCTGGATGCGCTGCTCGATCCGTACCGCGCTCGCGCCAATGAACTGATTCGCGCCCGCGCGGCCGACGTGCAGGGTTTCCTCGCCCCCACGCGCTATTATGCGGCGCACTGCATTCGCCATTTCGGGCTCGACGCGGCGCGCGTACACCACAATCCCATGGGCATTCGCGTGGACGACTTCGTGCCCCCCGGCTCACCGCCGCCCGCCCCGTTTACCATCGGCTACCTGGCGCGCATCTGCCCCGAAAAGGGAATCGCGCTGCTGGCGGAGGCCTTCGCGCTGCTTCGTCAGGCGGGGCGAAACTGCCGGCTGCGCATCGCGGGCTACCTCGGCAAGGCGGATGAACCGTTCTTCAACGGCGTGCGGTCTTTTGTCAGCGCCCATGGACTGACCGACCACGTGGATGTCGTCGGCGAGGTCGATCGCGCCGGCAAAGTGAACTTTCTGCGTTCGTTGCACGTCCTCTCGGTGCCCGCCGTTTATCAGGAGGCCAAGGGGTTCTATCTTCTCGAAGCGCTGGCGGCGGGAGTTCCGGTCGTCCAGCCGCGACATGGAGCGTTTGAGGAACTGGTGGAAGAAACCGGCGGCGGGCTGCTCGTGCAACCCAACAGCCCTCGCGCGCTGGCCGACGGACTGGCCCAGCTAATGGACGACGCCGCGCTCCGCGCCGACCTGGCACGCCGCGGGCATGACGCGGTGCGCGCCAACCACACCGACACCAACATGGCCGAAGCCGCCTGGCAGGTTTTCGAACAGTATGCGGGACCCGGCCGGCCGCGGGGCCCGGATGTTTCTCCGATAGGTGGATCGTCATGAGTGAAGGGCTGCGCGCCGAAGCGCTCGAAAAATCGTTTCCCACGCCGGCCGGCGCGCTGCTGGTGCTCCGTGGCGCGGCCCTGGCGCTGGCGCCCGGCGAATCGGTGGCCATCATGGGCCCCTCGGGCAGTGGGAAGAGCACGTTGCTCAACATCATCGGCACCCTGGAGCCACCCACCGCCGGGCGCGTGCTGCTCGACGGGCAGAATCCGTTTGAACTCCGTGAGGCCGAGTTGGCCCGATTTCGCAACCGCCGCATTGGTTTCGTGTTTCAAGACCACCACCTGCTCCCCCAGTGCACCGCCCTCGAAAACGTGCTCACGCCCACGCTGGCCAATGCCGACGGCGGCGACGCCCTCGACCGCGCGCATCGGTTACTCGAACGGGTCGGTCTGGCCGACCGGGCCGAGCATTTCCCCGCCGAGCTGTCAGGCGGGGAGCGGCAGCGCGTGGCCATCGCTCGGGCGCTGGTGCAGCGACCGGCTCTGGTGCTGGCGGATGAGCCCACCGGCAACCTCGACCATCGTGCCGCCGACCTGGTGGCCGGTCTGTTACTGGAATTGCAGCGGCAGGAGCGTGTCATGCTCGTGACGGTCACGCACAGCGCATCGCTGGCGCAACGGTTCGACCGCCGGCTGGAAATGAGCGACGGCGCCCTGCGCGACACCGCGGAGGGCTGATGTGCGACCTGCAACGCTCATCCGTCGGGGGCTGTGGCACTATCGGCGGGCGCACCTGGCCGTCGCCTTGGGCGTGGCGGTGGCGGCGGCAGTGCTGACCGGAGCGCTCCTCGTGGGCGACTCGATGCGCGGCAGCCTGCGCACCGCCGCGTTGCGCAGACTGGGCAACGTCACTCACGCTTTGACCGCCAACCGCTTTTTTCGGGAGGCGGTCACCGCCTCTTGGGAGACCGCCGCCGATCCGACCTCGGCGCCCTCGGTCTGCCCACTGATTCTGCTGCGCGGCGGCGCCGCAAACGCCGCCAGCGGCGCCCGTGTCGATCGGATCAACATCCTCGGCGTGGACGAGCGTTTTCGTGCCCTGGCCGACGCTTCCGGCGCTGGTCCTTCGCCGGTGCCTTCCCGTCAGGGGCTTCTGGTCAACGCGCCGCTGGCGCGCGAGCTGCGCGTGAAGGTGGGTGAGGACGTGCTCCTGCGCATGCCGCGCGCCGCAAGCATCTCCACGGAAACGCTGCTCGGGCGCCGCGATGACACCACGGTGACACTCCGCCTGCCGGTCGAGGCGATCATCCCCGATGAGGACAGCGGCGCATTCAGCCTGCGACCGTCCAACGCCGCGCTGTACAACGCCTTTGTGTCGCTACCCGCCCTGCAACGCGCCCTGGGACGCAGCGGCCGGGTCAACACGCTCCTCGTCGCCGCGCGTACCGACGATAGCGATGTACTTCCCGGACCCGAACCCTGGGACCATTCCCTGGCTCGTGCCCTCTCCCTGGAAGACCTCGGCCTGACGCTGACCTTGGACGCCGAACGCGGACACCTCACCGTGCAAAGCGAGGCCCTGTTGATCGAACCGGCCCTGGAAGATGCCGTCCGCGCCGCGGCCGGCGCATTGGGCGTCCGGGTCTCTCCGGTATTCACTTACCTGGCCAATTCTCTGGAACTCGACCGGCCTCCACCCGCTTCAGGCGCGTCCACGGCAGACGACGACTCCGGCGCTGCCCCTTCTGCGAAGTCCATACCCTATTCGGTGGTGGCCGCCATCGAAGGGGACACTCCCACCACCCGCTCGTTCAAATTCCCACCGACCGAAAGCGACCGCGCCGCCACCGAGACGGATGGACCTGAGCCCGCGCTGCGCGACGGCGAAATCCTCCTGAACGATTGGGCCGCAACGGAACTGGCCGCAAAAGCCGGCGACGCCATTCGCCTGACCTATTACATCACCGGCGAATTCGGAAGGCTGGAGACGCGCAGCGAGTCCTTCAACCTCCGCGCCGTCGTCGCGCTCAACGCCGCCGTGGCCGATCCGGCTTTCGCGCCCGATTACCCCGGGATCACCGATGCCGAATCCCTCGCCGACTGGGATCCGCCGTTCCCCATGGACCTCAAACGCATACGCCCGCAGGACGAAACGTATTGGAAAAACTACCGCACCGCCCCCAAGGCGTTTGTGACCCTGGCCCAGGGCCGGCGTCTGTGGGCGCAGGAAGCGGCCCGCTTCGGCCAATCAACGGCGCTACGCGTCTTTCCAACCGAAACGCATCCGCTGGAGGAACTGCGCGATCGCCTCGCGAAGGAAATCCTGGAAAACGTCGACGCTGCCCGGCTCGGGCTTACCTTCGACGCCGTGCGCCGCCAGGCTCTGGCGTCGTCAAGCGGCAATACCGATTTCGGCATGCTCTTCGTGGGGTTCAGTTTCTTCCTGATCGCGGCGGCGGCGATGCTCGTCATGCTGCTCTTCCGCCTGGGTGTTGAGCGCCGCGCCGCCGATCTGGGCTTGCTGCTGGCGGCCGGGTGGACCCCCCGCGCCGTCTTCGCCCTGCTGATCGGCGAAGGAGCGATCGTGGCTTTCGCCGGCTGCCTGGTCGGCGTCGGGCTTTCGCTGGGCTACGCCTGGCTGATGCTGGCGGGCCTGCGTTCGTGGTGGGCGGATGCGGCCAATGCGCCGTTCCTGTTGCTCCATGCGCCGCCGACGACCTTGGCTGTTGGTTTCGCTTCGGGGCTCTTCGTCGCGCTGCTGTCGATGGGCGTGGCCTTGCGCGGGCTCACCCGAAACTCCCCGCGCGCGCTGCTTTCCAGTCGTGGGGCGGCCGTGGAGCGCGTGGGATCTCTTTCCCGCGGCCGGCGAACGCCGTTATGGTTGTTGGTTGGAGGATTGGCATCGGCGCTCTTCTTCGTCAGCCTGCCGGTATTCTCCGATGGTGATTCCGCGGCGGCGGCTTTCTTCGGCGCGGGTGCATGTCTGCTGATTGCGTCACTCGCCGCATTCCAGCTTTGGATGAATACCGTCCGGCGCAGCCGGCCCGTTCACCGCCCGGGGTGGCGCGCCTGGCTGGCGCTTGGCGCGCGAAGCGTGCGGCGCAACCCGGGACGGAGCCTGCTCACGGCGGGTTTGGTCGCCTCGGCGGTGTTCGTGATCGTGTCGGTCGGTGCGTTTCGGCTTGATCCGCCCGGAGAGGCGGCGCGGCGCGACGGCGGCACCGGCGGCTTCACCCTGTACGCCGAATCCGCGGTGCCCTTGCCTTACGATCTCGCGAACGTGGAAGGTCGCAGCTCGCTCGGGTTCCGCGAACCGCAGGCACCCGCACTCGAAGATATTCGCATCTTTCCGCTGCGTTTGCGACCCGGCGACGACACTAGTTGCCGAAGTCTCTACAGCGCCGCGCAGCCGCGCGTCCTCGGCGCAACAGACGCCTTCATCGACCGCGGCGGATTCGCCTTCTCCGCCACCCTCGCCGAAACCGAAGAGGAACGGGCCAATCCCTGGACCCTCCTGCGGCGTACCTTCGACGACGGCGCCGTGGCGGCTATCGGCGACGAAGCCGCCGTGAAGTGGCAGCTTCATCGAAACCTCGGGCAGGATTACGTGGTTCGCGATGAACGCGGCGCAGAGGTGCGGCTTCGCTTCGTGGCGTTGCTGTCGCGCAGTGCCCTGCAGGACGAGCTGATCGTGGCGGAAGAATCCTTCACCCGCCTTTTTCCTTCAATCAGCGGCCACGCGTTTTTTCTCGTCGAGACACCCAACGCGCCGGACCGCGACGTCGAGTTGGTCCTCGAGCGCGAGTTGTCCGTCTATGCGTTCGACGCAGCCTCGACCGTCCACAGGCTGGCGGGCTACCTCGCCGTGCAGAACACCTACCTGAGCACCTTTCAAACGCTGGGGGGGCTCGGGCTGTTACTGGGAAGCATCGGCATGTCCGTGGTGTTGTTGCGCAACGCCTGGGAACGCCGCGGCGAACTCGCGCTGCTTCGCGCGCTGGGCTTCGCGGCGCGCTCCCTGGGGTGGATGGCGCTGGCCGAAAACCTGCTGCTGGTGGCGGTGGGCTTGGCGGCCGGCGTGCTTCCCGCATTGCTGGCAACGGCGCCGCAGTTCCTGCAACGGGCCGACACCGTTCACTGGGCGTCGTTGATCGTGACGCTTGGCGGCGTCTTAGTGGTCGGAATGGCCGCGGGGGCATTGGCCGTGCGGGCAGTGGTCCGTGCGCCGCTGCTCCGCGCGCTGCGCAGCGAATAGGCGGAATTCGACAGAGGGCGGTTGAAATCACCGCGCCAGGTCTCTAGCCTATGGGAAAAGGTGCGCGACAGCGGGACGACGAACCGCGTCTTCCCGCCGCATCGCACGCCGGGAGCAAAAACCATGAACGCCGAACCACCAAGGGTACTGGACGTGGGCCAATGCAACATGGATCACGGAAACATTTCGGCCATGTTGTCCCAGCGCTTCGGAGCGGCGGTGCAGCGGGCGCACACGATCGACGAGGCCTTCGCCGCGTTGCGCAGCGATCACTACGCCCTGGTGCTGGCCAACCGGGTATTCGATGCCGACGGCGCCGAGGGGCTCGACCTGATTCGCCGCATGCAGACCGATCCGCAGACGCGGAACGTCCCGGTCATGCTGGTCAGCAATTATGCGGACGCCCAGGAGACCGCAGTGGCCCTGGGCGCGCGACCCGGCTTCGGCAAGGCGGCGCTCGATCGTCCGGAGACCATCGCCGCACTGGCGCCGATCCTGACGCAGTCGCCGGCAGCGAAGACTTGAGCCCAGGGCGCGCACCGGCCGGGCCATGGCGACCATGATGGACGAACAGACCATACCGCCGGACTACGAGCGCTTCATCGTGGAAGAAGTGGTCGATCACGGCGACACGATTACCATCCGGTACGCGGGGCGGCGCTTCGGGGGCGTGCTCCGCGAGTGGTTGGGAGATGCGACCGTCCGCTCCGCCCTCTGCCCCGGGGCGGAAATCGGCGTCCGCTGCCTGCGGGCGCCGGGCGGAACGCGCGGGCAGATCGATCACGTGGTCCTGCGCGTCGCGCAGGACCGATGGGCCGAAATATACGTCGATACCGACGACTTAGATTCCTGAATCCAGCAGCGGCGCGCACTCGGTCGGCAATCCGCGTGCGGCCGGAACCTTGAAAGGCAACACCTGAACCTTTAGGAGATAGTACATGCCGGTACGCCGAAACAAACTGACCAAGCCGTTGGCGACGATCCTGGTATTGTGCAGCGCCCTCAGCGGCGCCGCGCAGGCCGATTGGCCGAATTTCCTCGGCCCCCGGCACGACGGCATCAGCCAGGAAAAAGGCCTGAAGACCACTTGGTCGGGCACCATTCCCCAGGTGTGGGAAACCAAAATCGGCGCCGGATTCAGCGCCTTCGCCTGCGTCGGCGACCGCGTCTACACCGCCGGAACCAGGAACAAACAGCAGGTCATCTTCTGCCTGCACGCCGACACCGGAAAGGTGCTCTGGGAGCGGGCATTCGAGGAGGAATACCCCGAGCGGCAAGGCGGTGACGGTCCCCGCGCCACCCCCACCATCGACGAAAACCGCCTCTACATGCTCGGTGCGCGCGGCAAACTCGTGTGCCTCAACACCGAAAACGGCGAGGAAATCTGGTCGACACAATTCTCCCACATGCCCCAGTGGGGATACAGCGGGTCGGTGCTCATCGAAGGCGACATGGCCGTCGCCTCCGGCGGCAAGAGCGACGGCGGGCTCGTCGCTTTCGACAAGGTCTCGGGAAAAGTACGATGGAGAACCGGTGAAGACCCCGTGGGCTACGCCACGCCCTATCCGTTCACTTTCGAGGGGAAGCGCTACATCGTCGGCTTCAACGGCAATTCGGCGATGATCGTCGAGGCCGGCAACGGTCGCCTCGTCTATCACCTGCCCTGGAAGACGGATTGGGAAGTCAACGCCGCGGCCCCGATATTCCACGACGGTTACCTGTTCCTCGGCTCCGGCTACCAGACCGGCTGTGCACTGCTCAAGCTTCGCAAGGACGGTGACAAGCTCGCGGCGGACGAAGTGTGGCGCAGCAAGGTCCTGCTCAACAAGTTCCAGTCGGCGATTCTGCACGAAGGCAGCCTGTACGCCAGCGATCAGAAAGACCTGATCTGCGTGGACTTTCTCACCGGCAAGGAACATTGGCGCAAGCGGCGCATCCCCAACGGCACGCTGGTGCTCGCGGACGGCTGGTTTTATCTGTTGACCGAAAAGGGCGAGCTTCAGATCGCAAAGGCCGGTACCGGCGGCTTCGAGCCGGTCACGCAATCCCAAATTCTCGACGGACGCTGCTGGACCGTGCCCGTGCTTCACCGCGGCAAGCTATACGCCCGCAACCTGGAAAAAGCGATCTGCCTGAACCTGAAAGACTGATCCGGAGGGTCCCCCTGCCATGACTCGAATGCTCGTGCCGACCGTCTTCACAGGTGCCGTTTTGCTGGCGATGTCCGCTCGTGTGGTCGCGCAGACTCCCGAGCCGGCCGCGCCCTCGCCCCACCCGGCGCCCGCCCCAGCCGCGCCTGCGGCCCCCGAGGGTGCCAAGAAATCGCGCACCAAAGCCGACCTCGAAAAAGAATTCCGCGAAATGCTCACCGGCGCCACCCTCACCGGCGTCTGGCAGATGACCGGCGAAAAGGGACTGGCCGGCGCAGAGCCGCTTACCGCGCCCAAGGAAGAGCGCTACACCATTACCAGCGTGACCCGCCTCGCCGAGGATTACTGGCTGGTCAACGCCCGCATTCAGATCGCCCAGGACAAGGACGTGACCGTTCCCGTTCCGGTGCGCGTGATCTGGTCGGGCGATACCCCGGTCATGACGCTCGACGACGTCGGCGTGCCCATGCTCGGCACCTACTCCGCGCGGGTCATGTTTTACCGCGACTTCTACAGCGGCGTGTGGCTGTCGAACGAAAAGAACTATGGGGGCATCATGGCCGGTCGAATCACCCGGGAGCAAGCACCCCCGCCCGCCGAGAAATCCGCCGACGCGCCGCCCGCCGCCAAACCATAAGCTTCAGCGCGTTCCTTAAAGACCAGCGGCACGATCAGGCCGCGTGCTTCACCGGACGCAGCCCCGCCGGCGGTGCAGGCGGCGCATCCCGACCAGTCCCAGGCAAAGGACTACCCAGTTCAGCATTCCCAGCAATCCGCAGATCGGCCCCACCGGTGTCGGCCGGCCGCTGCCGTTGTCGTTGTCATTGTCGTTTGCGTTTCCGTTGCCGTTGTTGTTGTCATTGCTCGGAATGATCGGGCAGCCGTTGGAATCCACCGCGGATCCGGGCGGCGTGCCGGGGCACAGATCCAGACCGTCGGGCACGCCGTCCCCGTCTGCATCGCGTTGGGACGCGGCGCAACCGCGGTCGTCCACTTCCGAACCGAGCGGCGTGTTGGGGCAGAAGTCCCGCCCGTTGGGCACGCCGTCACCGTCGTCGTCGCGCTGCGACGAGCTGCATCCGAACGCATCCACGTTCTGCCCGGCAGGCGTCTGCGGACACTGATCTTGGGCGTTGCTGACGCCGTCGCCGTCGTCATCGAGTTGGCTGGGACTGCAACCGTCCTCATCAACCAGCACCCGCTCGTTCACCGGTGTGTTCGGGCAAAGGTCCATGTCGTCGGTCACGCCGTCGTCGTCGGTGTCGCGTTGGAAGACCGCGCATCCGTCGGCGTCCACCGTGGAACCCGGCGGCGTGCCGGGACAGCGGTCATCCTCGTTGTTCACGCCGTCGCCGTCGGTATCCCGGCAGGCGGCGATGACGGTATGCACGCACTGCCCGTTGGGGCAGGTGTCCGCCGTGCACGGATTGCCGTCATTGCACTCCGCACCGGTCTGGCACTCGATACAACGGTTATCGCGTTCGTCGCAGGTCGTACCCGCCGCGCACGGATTGCTCGCCGGCTGGCACACCCCGTTGACGCACTGTTCCGCACCGTTGCAGAACAACCCGTCCGAACAGTCGCCGTGGTCATCGCAATCACAGCGGTCGGCGTTCTCATTGCACACCAGCCCCTGAGCCGTGCACGGGTTTCCGCTTTGCAGGCAGATATTGCTCACGCAGCTTTTGGTGCCGGTGCAGAATAGCCCGTCGTTGCAGTCCGCCGCCACCGTGCACTGCACGCACTGATCCGTTGCCTCAATGCACACTTTGTTCACACCCGAACAGGGGGCGGCGCCCGGTCCGCAGGTGCCGTTGTCGCAAACTTCCACTCCGTTGCAGAACAATCCGTCGCTGCACTGCTGGTTGGTCGTGCAATCGCACTTGTCGGCATCTTCGTTGCAGCTCGTACCCCCGGTGCACGGATTGCCCGCCGACTGGCACACGCCGTTCTGGCACTGCTCCAGCCCGGTGCAGAACAGCCCGTCATCCGTGCACGCGGTGCCGTTGGCTTCGTGGTTCGACAGGCATACGCCCGCCCCGTCGCACGTATCCGGATTCGTGCAGTCGGTGTCCGCGGGATCGCCGCACGCCGTTCCGCCGGGCAACGGGTCGTTCACGCACAGCCCATCCGCGTCGCAGAAATCGTCCGTGCACTCCAGGCCGTCGTCGCATTCGGTGTCGCTCTGGCAGAAGATGCACCGGTCGTTGGCCTCGTCGCAGGTCGGCGTCGCGGGCGTGGCCGCGCACGGGTCGATGCCCGAAGGCTGGCACACGCCACCTTGGCAAAACTCATCGCCATTGCAGAACACGCCGTCATCCGTGCACGGCGTGCCGTTCGCCTCGTGGTTCGCCTGACACACGCCGGATCCGTTGCACGAATCCGGGTTGGTGCAGTCGGTATTGGTCTGATCGCCGCAGGCCGTGCCCGCCGCGAAGTTGGGGTTCTGACATGCGCCTGCGACGCACAGATCGTCGGTGCAGTCGTTGCCGTCGTCGCAGTCCGGATCGATCAGGCACACCACGCACTGGTTGAGGGACTCGTCGCACGTACGGTTGACCGGATTGGCGGTGCACGGGTCGCCCGCCGACCGACACATCCCGCTGGTGCACCGTTCCAGTCCCGTGCAGAACAATCCGTCGTCCGTGCACGGCGTGCCGTCCGGCTCCAGATTATTGAGGCACAACCCCGACCCATCGCAGGTGTCGGGGTTGTTGCAGTCGGTGTCCGCCGGGCTGCCGCAGGGCGTGCCCGCCGTCGAATTCGGATGCGTGCAGGCGCCCGCCGCACACACGTCGTCCGTGCAGTCGTTGGCGTCCGGCGTGCAGGAAACGCCGTCGGCCTTGCTGCTCCAGTTGGAGTTCAGCGCCGCGGAGTTGCACACCTGGCACTCGTTGGCCGGATTGGTCGTGCCGGTGGCGAAGCACTGCCCGCCGATCAGGCAGAATCCGGCGTTGATGGTAAACACGCAGCGGCTGGTCACCTGGTTGCAACTGTCCGTGGTGCACGCGATGTCGTCATTGCATCCCGCGTCGAGTGTACATTCGCAGGAATCGATCGTGCCGTTTCCGTTGGCGTCGGTCGCGCTGCCGTCGTGAACCTCGCAATCGTCGGAGATGCTGTTGGCATTGCAATCGTCGACCACGTCGATCGTGAAGGCGAACACGGAACCCGGCTGACCGGACCCGGTAATGGAGCTGCAAAGGACGTAGTTCCCTTCGATGGCGGCCGCATTTCCGAAACGGCCGGAGGCAATTCGGTCCGCCGGCAGCGGGAACAACTTGCCTGTTTCCGCCCATCCGCCCGCACCGCGCTCAAACACAAAGACCGTCCCGGAATTAGAAAGGCCGTTATCGTCATCGAGTACGGCCCCGACCACGATCAGATCATCATCAATCGCTATGGAACTGCCGAATTGATCGTTTTGAGCGGTATCGCTGCCCCGGAAAGTCGCCTCCTCTACCCATTGCATCCCGTCACGCCGAAAGACGTAGGCACGTTGACTCGCGTTGCTACGATCGGTGATCGCCGCAGCCTCACCTCGAATAGACAACGCGAAACCGAAACTCTTTCCACTGGCTTGATCCGAGGCTACCAGACGTTGCATCACGTTCCAGGTCGCAACATCGCGATGTAACACGTACGCTGTTCCAACTTGGATATCCGCCCCCAGGTCGCTCGTTATTCTGCCCGTGGGACTGCTGACAATCGCCCACTCTCCCTCCATCACCAGGCGAAAACCAAGGGAATCTCCCGCTTTCGCCTCGGAAGGGATGATTCTCTGCTTCTCGACCCAGGTGGCCCCCTCCTTGCGAAACACGTAAACAGCCCCGATATCATCACGCCGTTCAACGCCCAGCAAATCCACTTTCTCGGCCCCGATCAGTGCCCACTCGCCCTCAATGGCCACCGCCGAGCCGAACCGGTCGCCGGTCGCCGCATCACTCGGCCGTAGCGTTGCCTCCAGCGACCACGTGTCCCCCGTACGCCGGAAGATCATTGCTGCTCCGGAATCGAGCAGCGGCGAAACAGGCATCGGCGGACGATCCGTACCCGGCGCGCCGACAATCGCGACATCGCCCGCAATGGCCACCGCTCTCCCCACCTCATCGCCGTTTTGGCCGTCCGTCCGGAGAAGTCTGGCCCGCTCCACCCAACCGGTAAGCGTCCGTTCGAAAATATACGCCGCGCCCGAGGTAACCATCGCGTCGTCCGTTTCCGACGCCGAGCCGACAATCGCAAAATTGCCGCTCATCGCGATCGACGTGCCGAAATTCGCCCCCGACGCGGACGCGCTCCCTTGCAACAAGGCCGATTCGCACGGCAACTGTGCCCGAGCCGGATCCGCAAACGTCGCCCCCAGGAGCACCAATCCGGCCACGCCCAACAATCTGATCAGGTTTCTTGCTAACAACGTCGGATCTCCAGGCAAATTCATGTCACCACGCGACCGTGGATGCCCCGCGGCGCCGCCGCCAGTGGCACGCACCCACGCCGCCAGGTTCCGCCTACCCCTTCCGAGGACGCCTGCTGCAGAGGATATCCCCATTCAGAAGCGTATCCGGTGGAAAGGTCAAGTCTACCCCCGCGGGGCAAGAAATCCAAGAATTGATCGACCTCTCACCCCCGAAACGGCTATCGGACCGCGGCTTCGTCTGTCCGGCAACAACACCGGGGCCGCGCCCACCCGACCGGTCATGGCTTCAGTATTCTTTCCCCGTCTCCCCGCGAAAGTGGTCTGGCATGTCGTGCGAATCGCGTGCGAAGCACTCGCACGATTGACCCTGCGTCCCATAAGGAAATCGCGCCGCCCATCTCCCACCCCATAGGGCCTAAATGGATTCAACCGGTAAACGGAAGCGAGACTGGCAAAGTGACGATGCAAACGATGGCGGTTTGCAATTCGATTCCCTGGCCAAGGTGCAAACCACCGGCCGCGCGGCACCAGAGACCACGCGCGCAATCCACAGAATTCGAAACCAGGCGAACGCCAAGGGGCTGACGATGGGACTTTGGGATTGGGTCTTCCGCATGATCAGCGGTCCGGCCGCGCGGGAGCAGCAAACCGCAAGGTCGGCCGACCGGCGCCGTGCCGCACACCAATCGGCGACAGTCGCCACGCTTGATCCCGCCGACGATTCTGCATTCCGGCAAAGCGCCGATGGGAAGGCGCAGTCCCCGTGGTGGGTGCCTGCCGAGCCCACTTTCGCGTCGTCCTTGCTTCCCGATCGCCCCGAGCTCGATGCCGAAGGCCGCGCACTCGAGAATCTGCTGGTCTCCCACTTTGACGGCCACAATCTCAACCTCCCTCCCCTGGCTCAAGCGGCCGAACAAGCGTTGACCCGGCTGCGCGACCCTAAGTCGAACCTCTCCGATGTGGCCCGCGCCATCGGCGAAGACCCCGTGATTGCCGCCGCGGTGCTGCGCATGGCCAACTCCGCCTACTACCGTGGAGCCGAGAAAATCACCAGCCTTCAAACGGCCGCCTCCCGCCTGGGAACCCGAGCGCTGCGCACCCTCATGTTGCACGAATCGATGCGCTCCGCCGTCTTCCAGGGACGCGGCGCCGATGACTGGGCCGAACTGCTCTGGGCGCGCTCCATCGCCGCCGCCGAAGTCATGCGCCGACTGGCGAAACTGACCGGACTCAACGAGGAAGACGCCTCGCTGATGGGCCTGATGCACGACATCGGTAATGTGATCGTGCTCCGCGTGGTGCGCGGCGACCGGGCCGTCGGTGGATACACCTACGAAATCGACCACGACACCTTTGAGTACTTCTGCGCGATCTGCCACCAGGAATTCGGCGAGTTGATCGCCGATGCCTGGAAACTTCCCGACGACCTCCGCTCCCTGATCACCGACCACCACAGCCAACCCGCGCCCGACGACCCCCTCGCCAGGCCACGCTGGCAGTTGCAGCTCACCGACATGATTCTGTCACTGCTGGGCTACATGCCCTATATGCCCTTCGACCTGCTGAATACCGAAGCGGCGCGCCAACTGAACCTGGCGCAACATCCCGGCATGGTCGCACTGCTCGAACGCCTCCCCGACGACCTCCGTGACGCGTTCGATTGATCGACCAACTGCGGCGCCCCGCAACGGCGGCAGAACCTCACCTGCCTGATTACGAAGCAGCCGTCAGCGCCACCTTGGCGGGTGATGCGCTGAGCGTCCGACGCTCGGGTCCGGGAGTCTGACGCTGCCGCGCCGCCTCGCTGTACGAGAGCACCGCCGGGGCGTTTTCCACCGCACGCTGCCAGGCCGCTTTTTCCGCCCGCGTCAGCAGGTCGCGCATCCGTGGCCGGAGGCGATGCGCCTTGGTGCGCACCGGCAGCGTGCCATCCGCGCCCATCCCCGCACACAAACCCGATTCGAGCAACCGGTTGAGAATCGTGAACATCACGCCGCCCATTTCCGGCGTGATCACTCCCAGGCGGACCTCGCGATAAAGCCGATCCATCGCCTGACCCACCGATCGAACCGTCGTCAGCTTGCGCAGGTAGCCGTCCGGCAGATGCGAGAGCCGCTGCTTGCGCCGCACCGAGACGGCGCCGCGCTGCTCACGCCGCCGCTGCGCGATCACCGGATCGTGAAAAAGGCAATAATCCGAGCCGGTCACGATCTTCCCCTTGCATCGCTTGCCCGACCGCGTCATGGCGCCGCACCGCTTGTCAAAGGGCAGTCGCGGCGGCGCAGCGCCGTTCTCTTCCTTGGAGCCGGGGGTCCGTCGCGCTAACAACTGTTGCAATGCTTCCCAAAGCAGCATGACCATCACTCCTCAGGCACGCCCACCGCGCGCACTCCGGCGCACGCTTCAAGACCGCCACCGTTCGCGATGCAGCGGCCCGACCGTTCCTCCCTGAGGGATCAATAAGAAGGCAGGCGATCCGTCCGGCCACCTTCTTGTCCGAAACCGCACAAGGATGCAATCCTCGCGCAAGCTTCAGACCCATACCGGAGCGCCGGATGACGTGAACGCTCCGAGTTGCACATCTCGACAACCGACGTGCAGTCTACGGGTCATTGTCGCTTTGGCAAGCAGAAACTCACAAGACGAACACGCGCCGAAATTGCCGCTGGGCTATCTGCTACAATGGGAAAAATCACACATGTGAAATTAGGCCGCCTCATGCTTGACCCCAGAACGGATTGGAATTCGCAGGACTTCGATTCCAATCGTTGGATGGTGACCGTCAACCTATTGTGAAATCATAGATTACGTATCGCGCCGCGCAATAACTCACAGACATTCTGCAGGCCGCCGTGGATTCGATCGTCTCTCACCGAGCCGATCGTATGTCGCATCGCTTCAGCCTTCAGACGACATGACCGGCCTCCTCCGCTCCGCGCTCCGACGCTGCGCGGCGTATTCTCGAAGTACCTTCTCAACCAGCGCCGCGTTGCGTGCAACCAGTAGAAACTGGCCGAAAAGTGCGCTCGCTTGCACGAGAATGACAACACAACCCGCCACGAAGTGCCAGGTGGAAACCCCCCGCTCGCGCCAATGTGTCGCGCCCGTAGCCGTCACCAGAACCATACCCACCACCACCGCCGCCAGCCAGCGCATCGCATTTCGCTTGAGCCGCTTGGCCTCCGCCAACGGTGCCAGGTCCAGGCCCCCAAGGTGCAGCGCCTGCGCAAGCATCTTCCCGGTCACCACGAAATAAGTAAACGTCACCACCTGGACCAGGCAGCAGACCAGCAGCGAAAAAACAGCGAGCACCACGTGCCGATCGCCGCCCGGATCCAGACGCGCCAGCCCCAGCGCAGCGGTGCCCACGAGAACCAACAAATTGGCCACGGCAAGACAGGCAAACGTTCTGGGCATGATGCCGCCCGACCAAGCGGTGCTGCTACGAACGGGGCACGCGCGTCACGCGCGAGGAGGTGTCCGTCGCCTTGGCGGATTCTGTCAATTCGCCAATGCGCCGCATCGCAAACCGCGCATCCGCCCCGCCTTCCTCTCGCCCCGCGACCTCGCGGTACAACTCCAGCGCGCGGGCGCGGTCGTGCAAGCGATAGTCGTAGACCAGCGCCGCCTGGAAGCGCGCCGGGTGCGGCGTGTTCGGGTCCCACGTCCACGCCCGCTCGTACCACCGAACCGCGATGACTTCCTGGTCCTTGAGATACTCTTTGTGGATTTCCCCGCACAAAAAAGCCGCATCGTCGATCTTGTCGCTCGTGGGATAACGCTCGATCATGTCGCGAAACATCGCCGCCGCACGGATCATCATGTCCTGGCGATACAGGACCGGCACGTTGTGCCCCCCGCGGCGCATCAACTCCTCTCCCTGCGCGAACATCGCATCCGCCTCGGGAATCGAGTCGCTGGCGCGCAACGCGTCCGAAGGAATCTCCGCTTCCATCAGATAACGGAACGCCTTCACCGAACGCAGCCCCTCCAGCTCAAACGCAGCCCACTTCTCCTTCGTAACATATCCCCGCGCCCGGTAATAATCGCGCAGCGCCTCGAGATGGCGGTGGTACTGCGCGCGGCTTTCAACCAACGCCTCCACCAGATCAACTTCTTGCGTCTCCGCCACCTGAATATCGACGTGTTCCGGCAGCCGCGCGCCGCGCGCCGGCCGGCCCGGGTCTTCCATCACCGCGCCCTGCGGCGCACGCTTGGCGTGCAGGGCGTCTGTCTTGCACCCCGCCAGAAACGCGCCGCCGGCCAGAATCCCCAACGCAGGCAGCAAATGCAGATTCGACTGTAAGGTTCGCATGACCTCTCCCCGTGGTGAAAGGTGCCGAGCATCATTCATGACCGCAGAACGGATTACACAAACGCACGGCGGCGCTGTCAAGACAGGCAAACCGCGCGCCTTCGCCTTTCAGTGCGGGCGGCCGCTTACCACTCCAGAATCGGCCGCCATACAAGCCACTTCGGAACAATCTTGACGCCACCCCCGGTCCGACTACGATTCGCGCTCACGGCGGCGGGGGACTTCGGTCGGCGCGGACCGGAACCACCCGACGCGGTCCACCCTGTCAACTCTTCTGAAAGGAACGCATCATGGCCAGTCTTGGCAAATGCTGTGTGGCCGAAGGTACCGGTGCATTCGCCCTCAGTTTCATCGGCGCGGGTGCCATCTGTCTCACCACCCACATGGGGCCCGACGGCCCCGGCTTGCTCGGCGTCGCACTTGCACACGGCATCATCCTCTCCATCGCCGTCTCGGCGACGATGAACGTCTCCGGCGGACATGTGAATCCCGCCGTCACGCTCGCCATGCTCGCCACCGGACGCATCGGCTTCGGCGGCGCGATTGCTTACATCATCGCCCAGTTGATCGGCGCCACCATCGCCGGCGGGCTCGTCTACCTCATCTTCCGGGGCATGGTCGCGCCCGGCGGCGCTAACGTCGTAGCCGCCTCCGCCCTCGGCACGCCCAATTTCAACCCCGCGCAGCTCACCGTCGGCATGGCCATCCTCATCGAGGCTGTGCTCACCTTCCTGCTCCTCTTCGCCGTGTTCGGCACCGCCGTGGACCCGCGTGCCCCCAAGATCGGCGGCTTCGGCATCGGCCTGACCATCGCGGCGGACATCCTGGTCGGCGGTCCGCTCACCGGCGCCTCGATGAATCCTTCACGTACTTTCGGACCGGGGCTGGTCGCCGCCTTCACCGGCAATCTGCCCACCTTCGGGAGCCAGCAGATGGTCTATTGGGTCGGCCCGGTCCTCGGCGCTGTCGTGGCCGGGCTGCTTTACCAGTTCTGCATCCTGGACAAGAAAGACCAGTAAGTCCGTATTGCGCTGCGACTCGACCGCCGCCGACGTCAAACAGCTTAGAGCGCATCCCAATATCAAAGCGAGCCGCGGGCTTGCTCCCCTTGACGCGAAGGGTCAAGGGCAGCCCGCGCGGACGCCTTGGATTCGGCTAATGGGATAGGCACTGTTGGAGAAAGTCATCAGAGGCGCTGTGCGGCCGGCTCTCCAGCCGGTCCGACGCGCCGGGGGGGATGGCCCACGCCACGTGTTTTTCAACCCCCCGCAATGGGCGCGTCGACCTTGCGCGTTGGCCAACCGATCAATTACGCATAAAATACGGATACACGGGCCGCTGCGCCCGGACCGGAAACGAAGTCCATCACCAGCGAGGAAAACGCCATGAACAAAGGCCCCAACCCCAGCGAACGAAAGTTCCTGGAACGAAACGAGAAGGACCGCGAATACAAAAAGCAGCTTCCCGGCGAAGACGAGGAGCCCCTCCCCCCACCGGTCGAGCCCATCCACGCCGACGCCAAACCCAAACGCAACGAGCCCTGCCCCTGCGGCAGCGGCAAGAAGTACAAACAGTGCTGCGGCGCCAAGGCCGCGAAGTAGGCCCGTAACCTGACGGCATACGTGCCGCCGCGCCCGCACGCCCGAGTGGGATTCCCCCGGCCGCCGTCGGCTGCTTTCCGGCGGTTCGACTCCTCCACCACTGGCTGTTGGCGCTTCGGTTTTCGACTTTTCGACTTTTCGACTTTTCGACTTTTCGACTTTTTGACTTTTCGACGTTTCGACGTTTCGGTTTTCGGCGTTTCAACTTTGCCCCACCCCCCGCGCCAGTTCGAAGCCGTGCTCATCGACTTCTACGGCACCATCTCCGCCGGCGACCGCGAAGCCGTCGAAGCCGTGTGCCAGCGCATTGTCACCACCTGCGAGCTGCCCCTCTCCGCCGCCCGTTTCGCCGTCCTCTGGGGCGAGCGCTTCTTTCGCACCGTCGAATCCAGCAACCACCATGCCTTTCGCACCCTGTACGAATGCGAGGTGACCAGCCTGAGAGACACACTCGCCGACTTCGGCCGCGACGACCCGCCCGAACCCTTCGTCGCCGAGCTGGAAGATTACTGGCTCAACCCCCCGCTCTATGCCGACGCGCTCGCCTTCCTGCGCGATCTTGACCGCCCCGTCTGCTGCGTCTCCAACGCCGACACCGCCCCGCTGCACGCGGCCATCGAGCGCCACGCCCTCCGCTTCGACGCGGTCGTCACCTCGCAGGACGCGCGCTGTTACAAGCCCGACCCGGCCATCTTCCGCCGCGCCCTCGCCGCCCTCGGTGTGGAACCGCACCGCGCCGTGCACATCGGCGACTCGCTGCACAGCGACATCGGCGGCGCGGGAGCGCTGGGCATTTCGACCGTGTGGCTGTGCCGTGCCAGCCGCATCCACGACATCGGCGCCGCCGCCCCCGACCACACCATCGCCGACCTCTCCGCCGTCCCCGCCCTGCTCGAAGCCCGGTCCCAAATGCCCTGACCGTGGCGCACGCGTTTCTGCCCGCCCCCGCGCAGCAACCGGGCACCGGTCGCGCATTGCCGGAATCCCTTGAAAGGCAAGCGGTTGGGCATTTACCTGGGAGCCGATTGGAGCAAAGAGCATGCGCGCCGTGAACACGCGTAACGCGCCTGAACGGCCCGCTTTCCGTCCGGTTGGGCCGGTGCAGAGAATCGCTCTCCGTACAGGCTGCCCAGCCGGTCCATCGAACGCGGGCCGCGCCTCGCAACCGAAGCCGCTGGACCGCCTGACCCGGGCCGTGCGCTCGCGCCACTACAGCCGATGCACGCAGCAGACGTACTGCCACTGGGGCACGCGGGTCATCTTCTGCAATAACGTCCGTCACCCTGCGGAAATGGCTGAGCCGGGGATCAGCGCCACTCACGTCCTGAACCGGGGAGGCAAGGGCGTAAACTACCCCGTGGAAGATCTGTAGAGGAGGATCGCAAGCGTGTTATACAGAAACCATATATCCCCCCATGGCAATCGCTGGAGGCGCCTTTAGAACCTGCAATCACAAGGGTTATGCCGATTCAAGTAATGGCGTGTTATGCCGCTCCGTCGCGCCTCAAGGGTGATATAGAGAGACTATATATTCATTGTTAGGTGACAGAGGCTACCAATGCCAGTCAGTTTCCTGCCATTGATATTCCCCGCACTGCTTATTGGCGTGCCCCTGCTCTTTCTTGCCAAAGGACGAAAGCCGTTCGTCCGGGCGACGGCTGTGTCTGCCTCGATCGTATTGCTGCTCTTCCTCTGGGTTTACCTTCCGGGTTGGGGCCTGATGTGGAAAGCCAATCGCGGTGACCCAGCAGCCATGTATGACTTGGCGCGATGGACGGAGAGGCATCACGAGCAGATAGGGGTGTTCATTCTCTGGCCGTTCTCACCGGACGTGCTGGGCGGCTACGTCTGGCTTGAGAAGGCCGCGGCGTTGGATTATCCACCCGCCGTCTACGCTGTGGGAGTCCGACTGAAGCACGGAAATCATGTGCCGCGTCCGCCCGCCCACCGTCGGCCTCGGCCTTCCGACGTTCGATGAACCCGACCCGATACCCTTCCCACTCGCCCAACAAGGCGGTAACCTGATCGCTTGGCAAGGCATCCTCCTATCCTGAAAGACTTTCCAGCCTTCAAGATAGTCCAGGGTGCCCTTGCCTTCTATCCTCCCGGAAATCGCGGATGAACCATTCGCTTTTGATCTCTTCCCGCCCTCTCTCCAGCGCGCGCCCCCGATGTTGTTCTCTCCGGCGTTGCAGCGCACCCGCTCCGCCCACGCCGGCCGCCCCTGGTTATGGAGTGCCACCGCGTGGCACTATAGAAAGTTGACAAAACAAACCCGTCGTTGTTCGACTGCACGCACGCCCGGCCCCGCGCTATCGCCCGCCGAGACCCCACGCGGCGCTAATGAAGCCGCCCGCTGCGGAAGATCGCCCAACTCAGCCCCAGCCCCAGAACGCCGGCCATGAGATAGCCCGCGATGCCGAAGTAGTGCACCTTGATGTTGAAGATGGTCAGCGACGATTCGGCGCTGACCACCACGCTGCTGCCCACGATGATCGCCGCGATGACGATGGAGAACGCCAGCCGGTTGCTCGACCGATCCAGCTCGTTGGTCAGGCGGTCGATGTTTTCGTGGCGCACGTAGTGTCGCCAGCCGCCGGTCGCCAGGCGGCGCATGCCTTCGCGAATCTGCCCCGGCGCCTGCCGCGCGATGCTCAGCAGGTCCCAGCCGAGCAGCGCCGCCGCGCGCGAGAGCCGCCGCGGCGACAGCCGTTCGCGCATCACCCGCCGCAGCCGCACGCCGAGCAGTTCGAGCAGGTTCAGCTCCGGGTCGAGCCGCGAAGTCAGCCCCGCCACCAGCCCCATGGCCTTGAACAGCATCAGCGCGTCGCGCGGCACGATCACGTCGTGCGCCCGCACCACGTCGGTGAACTCGTTCATCAGCGTGCCCAGGTCCAGCCGCTTGAGCGGCAGCCCGTAATACTTGTCCAGCAGCATCTGCAACGCCCGATGAAGCTGGCGGCGGTCGGTGGCGCCGCCCAGCGCGCCCAGGTCGGCGAGCGAGTCGATCACCACGTCCACTTCCCGCCCCACCGCTCCGTAGACCATCACCACGATTTGTGTCATCAGCTCGTCACTGATGGTGCCGAACTGCCCGAAGTCGATCAGCCCCACCGTCGCCGGCGGCGCGATCAGCACGTTGCCCGGGTGCGGGTCGGCATGAAACACCCCCAGCTCGAACACTTGTTTGAGGAAGCAGTCGGCCAGTTGGCGGGCCATGAGCGGCGCGTCAATGACCATGGCGCGGGCGGCCACCTTGTCGAGCGCTGCGTCGGCATTCTCGCCGGGAATCGCCTCCAGCGTGAGCACCCGCGGGCCGGTGAACTCCCAGTAGACCCGCGGAATGCGCACCGTCAGCTCCCCCGAAAACCCCGCCGCAAAGCGCGCCGTCGCCGAGGCCTCGTTGATGTAATCCAGCTCGCGCGTCAGCATCTGCTCCAGTTCCGTCACCAGCAGCTCCGGGCGGTAGATGTGCATTTCCGGCATCAGCGCTTCCAGCGATTGCGCCAGCCACCGCAGAAGCTGCATGTCGAGTTCGACCACGTTCTCGATGTCCGGACGGCGCACCTTGACCACTACGTCCACTCCGTCCTTCAGCCGCGCGCGATAGACCTGGCCGATCGAACCGCTGGCGATGGGCGTCGGATCGATGGTCTCGAAACACGCGTCTACGGGTCGACCCAACTCCTCGGCGATGATGCCCATGGCCGTGGTACTGTCGAACGGCGGCACGTCGTCCTGCAACGTTTTGAGTTCATCGAGCACGTCGGCGGGCAGAATGTCCGGCCGGGTGGAGAGCAGTTGCGCGAACTTGATAAACGTCGGCCCGAGTTCGGCGCAGATATCCGCGATTCGTTTTCCGATGGAGGTCGCGGTTTCCCCTTCGGGGCGGGGCTTGCGGCTGCGGCGGAGCATCCAGACCGGTACAAACCGCGCCAGATTGACGCGTGCCACCACGTGCCCGAAACCATGCTGGGTGAGCACTTTGGCAATCTGCCGCAGTCGATTGAGGCTGCGTACACTGCGAGTGAACTGAAGGGGGTTCATTTCGAACATAGGGTCGCCGGATTGTTGGTCATCGTCAAACCGGCCGGTTTGAGTTTATCGGCGGATTGGGCCGGCGCAATGGCATTATGGGACGTTTGGATATCGGGCGATGGAAACAGGTTATCTTCGCGCCTTGGGCCCGATCCGGCGACCTATGATTGGTGTGGCGCCGGCCGCGCGGAAAGCGGCATGCGCAGGAGTGCACGTTCAGTCAGCTCGGCGGCCGGGCGCTTGTCGCGGCGGGTGGCCGACAGATTCAAGATGAAGGAGAGGCTTCGATGAGGAAGTTGGGTTTATTGACCATGGTGCTGGGGCTGAGCGCATCGGTCGCGTCGGCGGCCAACCTCAACATGCGGGTGGAGTCGGGCAACCCGCTGAGCGGGAGCGTGCAGGTGCAGCCGGGCGAGGTAGTTCAGTACACCGTGACCGGGGTGCTGAGCGACATGTTGAACGAGGGTCTGGCGCTGGTCGGTTTCGACCTGGAGTTTGACGGCGGGCCGCTCACACAGGCCGACACGCCGGTTTCCCTGCCGATGAGCAATTTCGTGATTCCTGACGGCATTACCAACCCGGCCGGCTACGGCGGAACGGTCATCAGCGGCAAGCTGGTGCAGTGCGGCGGCGGGCAGAACACCATTAAGAACCCGGGCGGGCCGGGCTTCGCCGACTTCCCCGTCGGCACGGTGGTCACGCACGTGGCGCACGGTGACACGGTGATCCTGACCGGCTCGCTGACGGCGCCGGCCGCGCCGGGCACCTATCACCTCAACCTCACGAACCTGTTCGCCAACGTCATCAAGCAGGGCGAAACGGGCGCGGTGTTCTGGGCCACCGAGCAGGCGGGCGCGGGAGCGATCTCCAATCTCACGATCACGGTCAGCGATGTGGTCGCGTGCAATATCGCGGGCTCCGTTCCGGCGAGCGGTTCGATCGACGCGCGGCAGCCGCACGATTTGAACGACGCCAACATCGTGTTCGGATGGGACTTTGTGGATTTGGATGTGCCCTCGGCCTGCGCTTCGGTTCTTCTGGCGGCGGACTTCACGTTGACCAAGGCGGGCGGCGACGGCGGCATCAGCCTGCCGACGATTTCCAGCGTGGTGCAGCAGGATGTCGACACCGTTCGGCTTACCTTCAGCAAGCCGATCGAGCCGGGAGCGTGGACGATTGTGACGCATGACGACACGGGAACGAAGGTCTGCCTCGGCTATCTGCCGGGCGACGTCAACGCCAGCCGCGGCAGCACTGCGGCGGATATCAACGCGTTGATCAACTCGCTCAATAACGTGCCCGGCTTTGTGCGGCCGTTGTTCGCCACCGACGCCAACCGCAGCGGTGCGGCCAACGCATCGGACATTCTGCGGGTGATCGACCTGCTCAACGGCGCCGCGGCGTTCGACCCGTGGTTGAACAAGACGCTGCCGGTCAATCCCTGCAATTGAGAATCGGCGTACCGGTTCCGCCAAGAGGGACCGCGCCCAAGGTCAAACATCGAGAGGCGAATGGAGGAGCGATTCCTTCATTCGCCTCTCTTTTTTTCCCGGTGGGAATGAGCACCGTCCGTGGCCGCCGCGCTCATCAGGTACGGATCCGGTCGACGAGGATCATCGCGACGGTCGCGAAGATGAAGATGGGTATCCACGCGGGCAGAGCCGAGGGCGTGTCGCCGCGAATGCTCTGGGCCACGAAGGTGACCGCGAAGCACAACCCGCAGGTGACCAGGCACTTGCCTGCATCGCTCAGCACGTTGGCGGGCGAGCGATCCAGAAAGAAGGGAATGCCCAGCAGCAGAAGCACCATACTGACGATGGGCGCGGCGATGCGCCCGTGCTTGGTCTGAATGACGGCGGCGCGGTTGGGCGCCCCGGGTTCGGCGAGGCGTTCCAACTGCCCCAGGCTCAGGTACCGAATCCACCCCTCCGCCTGCCGGAGTTGAATGGCCTGGGGGCTGAGATTACTCTCGTATTCGTCGACGATTTCCATGTGGCGCACGTCGCGCGGACCGAGCCCGGCGCGGTCGGCGGGCAGGCGCACGATGCGCCGGCCGCGCTCCAGCCGCCAACGCCCGCCCATACCAAACTCATTCGGCGGCATCCAGGTAGCGCGGTCGGCTTCGATGGTCTCGACGATTTCTCCTTCGGAGTTGCGACGCAGCACCAGCAAGCGCCGCAGGTCGCGTTCCATCGGATGAAACCGGCCGGCCGAGAGCAGCGCATCCTCGCGGTCGCGCAGAAAGAGCACCTCATAGGCGTGGTTGCCGTCGACGTCGTCGTGCTTGCGCGCCAGCAGGTGGGCCACGGACGGAATCAGCGCTTCGGTGTCTACGACCAGCAGGGTGGTGGTCAACAGTCCGAACGCCAGCACCGGCGCGGCCACCCGGTAGAGGCTGACGCCGGAAGCGAGCACCGCGGTCAGCTCGTTGTTGCGCCGCAGGCGCGCGATGGTCGCCAGACAGGCGAAGAGCGTAATCACGCCCGAGAGCTGGGCGAAATAGAGCAGCAGGTTGGGACCGTAATAACTGACGATGTTGCCGAGGACGGTCAGGACCGGCCGGCCCTCCACCTCGGTGAATTCGTCCATGTTGACGAACAGATCGAGCGCCACGTACAGCGCCAGCATCACGCCGAGCGCGATGAGGTAGTTGACCAGCAGCGAACGGAGCAGGTAACGATCGAGGATGTTCAGCATCGTTCTCTACCGTCGGCTAACGCCGCAGCACGCGGGTCAGAATCCAGGCATCGAGGGCCACGGCGATCAGAATGCCCGACCAGATAATCAGCAGTCCCGGGACATGCGTAATCGGGTTGTTCGCCATCTGCTTGCCCATCACGATGGTGACGATCACCATCAGGGAAGGTACAAAGCAGATGCCAAACGCCGTCACCACATGCGCTCCACGCAGTATGATGCCCAGGGCGGCGCCGAGCACCACCAGCACAAAAACACTCACGCTGAACGCCAGCCGCTCGTGAATGGTGCCCCGGATGCGGCACACGGTTTCGGCGCGCTCGGCCAGCGCTTTCTCCCGGAGCTCGCGAAGAGGATCGTCCGACGCCGAATCCTGAGCCACCGCAAGCAGTGCGGTGTCGTCCAGCGCCGTGCCACGCGCGGTCCACTCCGCAGACAAGGCGATGGGCCCGAAAGTTTCCTTGACCCTCTCGACCCGTGCTTCCGCTCCGGTACCCCGGACTTCGTAAGCGTGAATCGAAACGCCCGCCTCGGCGAGGTCGTTTGCGCGGCTGACCTCAACCAGGGCACGCGCGGCGGTCCTTATTCGAGTCTCTTCGCCGCGGGTTTCCTCGATGTTCACTTCGTGCAATTCCACTCCGCCCCCGCGCGGCGCCGCGAGCGCGGAGGCGGCGCGTAACACGTAACGCGCGCGCCCGTCGTGCAGCGTCAACCGCCCGGCGGCGTGGAAATCCTCGAGCCAAGCCGCGTAGACGGCGAGGCGCCCGGCGGCGGCGCGGAGCCTGTCCATTCGCTCGCGCACGTCCACCCAATCTTCGGGGCGGGCGAGGTAATGAAACAACTCACCCAAAGTCAGGAACTTGATCTGCGGCGGAACCAGCGACTGCAACTCGTGGGTGGCGAAATTCGACTGCGCCGTCTGGCCGAACTGCCCTTCGCGGCGATCGAAATAGCTGAGACCTTCCATGCGGCCGGAAACGCGCAGCCCCAGAGGGCGACGCTCGAATTCAAGGTGAACGGCTCGAGCGGTGCCAAAGCGCACCCATTCCTCGCCGTCCACCTCCACGAACGCGATGCGATGCAAGGTGATGCGGTCGGAATCGGCATGTTCGATGGTGGTTTCGTCCGCCTGAATGCGGTAGGGGCCGCCGAGCGTAATCCCCCGAGGACGACTGAGGCGCTGTTGAATGAACGCCCCAACGTCCGCGCGGATCAACTCGTTGAGATTGCGCACCATTCCGGGGATTAGGAAGCTGGTGAATACGAAAGTCACGGTGGCCGCGATCAGGCTGATCACCAGCGTGGGAAGCAGAAGCACGTGAATGTTGATGCCGCTGCTTCGACAGGCGACCAGTTCGTTGTCGGCCGCGAGGCGCCCGTAGGTGGCCGCTGCGGCAAACAGTGCGGCCATCGGCAACGTCAGGGCCGCCGACACCGGGAGAATAAATCCCATCATGCGAAGCAACTGGGCGGGCGTGGCCTCGCCCAGTTCGATCATATTGACCAGTCCCCCTCCCAACCCCAGAACAGCGGCCAGCGCCACGGCGGCGAGGAGAAAGGTCTTTCCCATCTCGCGGAAGATGTAGCGCTGCAGGGTCCAGGGGAATGCCGTAGTCATAAGCTCATGCTTTGTATAGACTTACGGCGCATCGACTGTCCTTGAGCGGATTGCGCGAACTCATCGAACGTCCACGCTATCGACCGCGCCGCCATGTGAATCGTAAGTCAACGTCCAACGAAAGCAACCTGGTACGGCTCAGCCGACCCAACGAGTCGGTACGCGGATTGCCCTGCGCCGCTTTCGCTCGCGCAGCCGATAAGTTGGTCGGGAGTACGTGCCGGGCATTGCGGAATTGGAAACTGACGCCAACGGCCATTCCACATGATGGCCGAACGATCGGTGGAGCCCGCGGCCGTTTCATTGATGACCGTACAACGAGGTGCACTGGATTTCATGCCGACCCACTATCAACGCAAGATCGTGACGCTTGACGAACTCCTGGCTCGAACGAACGAGGCGCGCGCGGCGGGCCGGACGATCGTCCAGTGCCACGGGTGCTTTGACATTGTCCATCCCGGACACGTGCGCTACCTGGAATTCGCACGCCAACAGGGAGACGTGTTGATTGTCTCGCTGACCGGCGACGCCGACGTGGGCAAAGGTGAGTTGCGCCCCTACATCCCCGAAGAACTGCGCGCCGAGAATCTCGCCGCGCTGATGTTCGTGGACTACGTGTACGTGGTTCCGGAACCGACGGCGGAGTCGATGCTGCAGCAAGTTCGCCCCGACGTGTACGTCAAGGGCCGGGAATACGAGCACTCGAAGGACGCGGGGTTTCTGGCGGAGAAGGCCATCGTGGAGAGCTACGGCGGCCGGCTGCTTTTTTCCAGCGGCGAGATTGTGTTCAGCTCGACTGCGCTGATCGAGCAGATGCCGCGCGGCCCGGAGGTGGAATCGCACCGGTTGAACCTGGTCGCGCGTCGCCACGGACTTTCGGCGGAATCGCTGGAGCAGACCATCGAGCGCTTTCGGGAGCTGCACGTGCTGGTGGTGGGCGACGTGATCGTGGATCGGTACGTGATGTGCGATCCGCTGGGTGTGGCGAGCGAATCGCCGATGATCAGCCTGGCGCAGCGCGATGAGCGGACGTACGTGGGAGGGGCGGCGATCGTGGCGCGGCACGTGGCGGCGCTGGGTGCGCATGCGTTCCTGCTGACCGCGGGCGCGAATGACGCGCAGACCGACCGGGTGGGCGAAGCGCTCACGACCGAAGGCGTGGAACCTCACTTCGTGCGCACGCGCCCCGCCCTGGTGGAGAAAACCCGCTTTCTGGCCGATGACACCAAACTATTCAAAGTGGATCGGGCGCAGTGCCTGCCGCTGGATTCGGTGGCCGAGCGGCGCGCGGCGCTGATTCTGGAGCAACAGTCCAAGCTGGCCGATGCGGTCATTTTCTGCGACTTTGGTTACGGGACGATTACGGCGGGTCTGCTGCGGCGCGTGCTGCCGACGCTGCGTCACAACGTGCGGTTGATCACGGCGGACGTGAGCGGCGGTCGCGCCAATCTGCTCAACTTTCATCACGTCGACCTGCTTTGCCCGACCGAGCTGGAACTGCGGGCGATGCTCAACAATTACGACGAGGGGCTTTCCAGCGTGGCGTGGCAGCTTCTGGAACGGACACAGGCACGGCATCTGTTTGTCACGCTGGAGAAACGCGGCGTCGTGGTGTTCGAGCGTGCCAGCCAGAAGCGCGGAACGCCGGAATGGTCGGGGCGGCTGCGCAGCGAAGCGCTGCCCACTTTCGCCGCGTACCCGGTGGATCGGCTGGGCTGCGGCGATGCCCTGCTCGCCGCTTCGACCCTGTCGTTGGCGGCGGGAGCGCCGCTCATGCAGGCCGCCTACCTGGGCAACGCGGCCGCCGCCGTCGAGATCTCCATGGTGGGCAATCACCCGGTAGAATCCAAGGTGCTACGTCACTGGCTAAAGGGCCGGCGGGAGCTTCACATTCCGGCATCGGTACCCCGGGAGCCATTGCTGGCGCCGGTGTAACGACCCGGGGGCATCGGAAACGAACGATGGTCCGATGGGGGCGCCGGCATACGCAATGCGCCGAGAGGATTCACGTCGTGTTTCCCGCTACAATCCGCGCATGAGCGCGCCGCCGCCTTCGGTCTTACGCACGCTGGATGCCAACCTCAACCGCGCGCGCGAAGCGCTGCGCGTCATGGAGGATTTTGCGCGCTTTCAGCTCGACGACTCGGCCCTCACGGCGGCACTGAAGACCCTACGGCACGATCTGGCTGCGACCGTGCCGACCAACATCGCCGAACATCTGATCGCGTGCCGGGATATCCACGCGGACGTCGGCCGGACGGTCTCCACGCCCGATGAAAGCATGCGCGAAAGCGCCGCTCACGCGGTGCTGGCGGCGGGAAAGCGGCTCAGCGAGGCGCTGCGCAGCGTGGAGGAATATGCCAAGGTGGTCTCCCCTGCGTTCGCCGCGGCGGTGGAGCAACTGCGCTATCGCGGCTATGAAGTCGAACGCCGGCTGGCGCTGACGCTGCGCGCCGCCCACCGTTTCGCCGATGTGTGCCTGTACGTGATCATCACCGAGTCGCTGTGCCGCGGGGACTGGTTCGCAGCCGCAGCGGCGGCGCTGGAGGGCGGCGCAGACTGCCTGCAATTGCGCGAGAAGCACCTGCCGGATCGCGAGTGGCTGGCACGGGCGCGGCGGCTGACCCGCTTGTGCCGCGAACGGTCGGCGATGTGCATCGTCAACGACCGCCCCGATATCGCTGTCGCGGCCGGCGCGCATGGCGTGCACCTCGGGCAGGAGGATCTGACCTTGGCGGATGTTCGCCGCACGGCACCGCCGAAGCTGATCTGCGGGCTGAGCACGCACTCCCGCGCGCAGGTGGAAGCGGCCGCCGCGCAAGTGCCCGACTATATTGCGGTGGGGCCCATGTTTGCCACCTGCACCAAACCGCAGGAGTTGATCGCCGGGCCGGCCGCACTGGCCGAGGCGCGGACGATCACGTCGATTCCGCTTGTGGCCATCGGCGGCATCAATGCCAGCAATGCGGCCGAAGTAGTCGCCGCCGGCGCGGATTGCGTTTGCGTATGCCAGGGGGTTGTCGGCCAGCCCGACATTCGGGAGGCGGCGGCGACGATCCGCGGGCAGGTTTCCGCCGCACGCCAAAAGCCGGGCACCGATCGTCCCGGCGTTTGACACACCCACGCCGTCATGGTCTTACCGGATCCGGGTTTTGCGCCCTTTCCGCCCGACACGGGCAGCCGCTCGCATTTTTTGCAACGCCGGTCGCGCATGTGGCCGATATGTTCGATTGCGCAGGACTGCCGAAGTCGCGCCGGAATGGCGCGTAGTGCTGTGGGGAATGATGTTGCGTTGACTTGTCATTTAAGGACTTCTACGATCCATAGACCTGTGGAAGGCCTTATTATAGGGCTCGCTTTCCAGACGAGGTCGACCCGAACGCGGCGTCGGTCGAGCCCGTCGAGGCTGCTGCGGGTCATGTCCGGCAGACGAGGAATTGGACCGGCGGCGGCGGTGGGTTGGTAATCCGTCGCGCCCGTCAAGGAGCAGACGCACGATGCCCAATGCACAAGACATTCTCTCGGTGGTGGAAAAGCACCTGAACCTCGATCGCTTTCGCGAGCAGCACTGGGAGGGGACGTTCGACGATTACCTTGAGCTGGTTACGCGGAATCCGCGCGCCGCGCGCAATGCCTTCCAGCGCATTTACGACATGATCATGCACTTCGGGTGCGAGCGTTACACCTGGATGCGGCAGGAGTTGACGCGCTACAAGTTTTTCTCGGACCCGATCGACGACGGGGCGGACGCCATCTTCGGGCTGGACCGCGCCCTGATGAACCTGGTGGACTTCTTCAAGTCCGCGGCCCACCAATACGGCACCGAACGGCGCATCCTGCTGCTGCACGGGCCGGTGGGCTCGTCCAAGAGCACGATCGTGCGCCTGCTGAAGAAAGGGCTGGAGTATTACTCGCGGCTGGAGGAGGGCGCGCTGTACAGCTTTGTCTGGCAGGTGCCGGATGAACACGGAAAGACTATTTCCTATCCGTGCCCGATGCACGAAGAGCCGCTCAAGCTGGTGCCGCTGGAGGCGCGCAAGGCGGTGGTGGCGCGGATCAACGAGGAACTGGAAGAAGGATCGCAGATCCGCATCGAAGGATCGCTGGACCCGTTCTGCCGCAAGATGTTCGACGACCTGCTGCTCAAGTACGACGGCGACTGGAAGCAGGTGATGAAGCACATCAAGGTTCGGCGGCTCATCCTCAGCGAGAAGGACCGCATCGGCATCGGCACCTTCCAGCCCAAGGACGAGAAGAACCAGGACTCCACCGAACTCACCGGGGACATCAACTACCGCAAGATCGCGGAATACGGCTCCGACTCCGATCCGCGGGCCTTTAACTTCGACGGCGAACTGAACATCGCCAACCGCGGGCTGGTGGAGTTCATCGAGGTGCTCAAACTCGACGTCGCCTTCCTGTATGACCTGCTGGGCGCGTCGCAGGAGCATACCATCAAGCCCAAGAAGTTCGCCCAGACCGACATTGATGAGGTCATCATCGGGCACACCAACGAGCCCGAGTACAAGAAGCTCCAGAGCAACGAGCTGATGGAAGCGTTCCGCGATCGTACCATCAAGATTGACGTGCCTTACAACATTCGACTGGCTGACGAGATCAAGATTTACGACAAGGATTTCGGCAAGGACCGCATCCGCGGCATCCACATTGCGCCGCATACCATCGAGGTAGCGGCCATGTGGGCGGTGCTCACACGTCTGGAGCAGCCCAAGAAGGCGGGCCTGACGCTCATGCAGAAGCTCAAGCTCTACAACGGCAAGAGCATTGCGGGCTACACCGAGGACTCGATCAAGGAGCTGCGCGACGAGGCTCCGCGCGAAGGCATGCAGGGCATCAGTCCGCGCTACATTCAGGACAAGGTTTCCAACTGCCTGGTCTCCGACCAGGCGATTGATGACAAGTGCATCAACCCGTTCATGGTGCTCAACGAGCTCGAGACCGGCCTGCGGCATCACAGCCTGATCTCCGATGAGGAGACCAAGAAGCATTACCGGGAGCTGCTCAACGTGGTGCGCGAGGAATATGAAGACATCGTCAAGGGCGAGGTCCAGCGGGCGATCAGCGC
>CAZMVD010000026.1:14887-39483 GCA_964569425.1 uncultured Phycisphaeraceae bacterium | reverse complement strand
GACCGATTCCTCTTCGCGTGCAATGTCCACGTCGAACGGCCCGAAATGATGGGCCGCAAGGTCCACGCCCCGGGCGATGCCGTCCAGTCCGGCCATCAGCATTGAGGCCAAAGTGAGGTAGACGTTACCGGTAAAGTCGGGTGGGCGATATTCGATGCGTTTTTCCGACGGACTTACCGCGTACCTGGGCACGCGAATCGCCGCCGACCGGTTGGCCAGCGAAAAGAACAGGTTCACGGGCGCCTCGTACCCCTCCACCAGCCGCTTGAATGAATTGGTCGAGGGATTGGTCAAAGCGGTCAGGGCACGCCCGTGCAGCAGGAGTCCTCCGACATAGTTCAGCGCCAGATCGCTGAGCTGAGCATAGTTTTGCTCGCGCGCATCGAAAAAGAGCGGTTTGCCCCCTTTGTCGAGCTTCTGGTGCACGTGCATCCCGTTGCCCGCCTCACCGAACACCGGCTTGGGCATGAAGGTAGCCATCATGCCGCGGCGGTGGGCGACGTTCTTGATGACGTACTTGATGAGCATGGCCTGGTCGGCGGCTCGGAGCAGCGGCTGGGCGTCCACCTCGATTTCGCACTGCCCCGGCGCCCCCACTTCGTGATGGTGGTAGCGCACCGGGATGTCCATTTCTTCGAGAACCAGTGCGATTTCCCCACGGAGGTCGTGCAGGTGGTCGGCAGGGGGCGTACGCAGATAGCCGCGCTTGGTAAGAATGGCCGGCGTGGTTCCCTCGGAGTGTACCTCGCGACTGCGGATGCGCACCCGTGTGTCGTAGGGGTCGCAGCGTGCGTCCACGCGGTCGAAGACGTGGAACTCGAACTCGGGCGCCATCCAGGCTTCGTCTGCGACGCCGCGGCGGCGCATGCTCTCCACGGCGCGCTGTGCCATTGTACGGGGATCGCCGGCCAGCGGCTCTTTGCTGTCCGCGGTCACCGTTTCACACAAGAAGCTCAACGTCGGACGCTCGGCGAACGGATCTACAAACGCCGTTCGTGGATCCGGCCGGGCGGCCACGTCGCCATCCTCCACGCGGGTGAAGCCGGAGCCGGACGACCCGTCATACCCGACCCCTTCCTCAAACAACGCCGCGGTAACGCCGCGCGCGGGAAGGGTGATGTGCAGCCATTGGCCGGACACCCCCACGATCTTCAAATCGACCATGGCGATGCCGTGGTCGGCGACGAATTGCAACGCTTCCTTGGCGGAATCGAACATGTGCACTCTCCACACCTGCCCGGAGTATTCCGGCTGGTGCGGAATAGACAAGCAATTTCCGTGCCGCGCAAAGACGATTCGGGCACAGCACCCGGAAAATCAGCATTATTCGGGCATTCTCAGGCGATACAGGTCGCCGGTGCGCTCCCAGATGCCCACTGGCGGGGGGGTACGGGGATTGGCAACGTCGGCCGGAACGAGCACCACAGTTCTTCCGGCATGGACCGCCGCGCTCAATTCGTCCTGGCGACCGTTGTGCGAAATGGCAAGCCCGGGCCGGCCGCTACGGATCTGGTGGTAACGAACGGCGGCAGATGCCATGCCGTCTTCGACATGGATCAGGCCGGTGTCCCCCGCCATGGCCACCGCCTCCCGACCCATCCGATCCGCTGAAGTCTCCACCACCGCCCAGGGTTGAAACAGATACACATAGTCGTCGCGATAGGGCTTACGATGTTCGAGGTCCCCAAGAACTCCCAGCCGGCGCGCCGCAAACGGCACCAGCGCATAGACCCCCGGGGTCAGCGCCAGCGCCGCGACCGCCACGCCCAGGACCAACCGCCGCCTGGCCGAGTCCATCGTTTGCCGGCAACGCTCCACCCCCAGCGCCCCGAACAGCGCAAGCACGATGTACGCTGGAACCAGAAACAGGTGCCGATCGACCACGTCGTAGCGGAAGACAAACACCACATGAATCAGCAGCCCGACCGCCAACGCGCGTCGCACCAGGGGAGACACCGGCGCACGCCGGCTCCATGAAAGGCCATAAACAGCAAGGGGAATCAGCAGGCTGGGAAAGCTGAGCAACGCGAAGCCGGCGGTAATCCCCAATAATCGCGGGGAAAGAGAAACGTTCAGAACCGCCTCCGCATAGCGGTGACCGAAGAATGCAGAGTGCAGTGTCCCCAGTGCGTCGCCGGTTCGCAGCCATTCCTGCGCTACAAGCACGATGTAGGGCGCTGCGCCGAGGACCCACAGCGCAGCGCAGACGACGACCTCCGGCCGGCGAACCCGTCGTGCACGCCAGGCCAATCCCAGCACGACCAACAAGATCGGGGTGGTCAACATCGCCAGCAGGTGATTAGCCACGCCCAAGCCATTGCAGAAGAGCGCGCCGGCCAGAAATCGCGCGCGGGTAGAGCGGCCGTACGCCGCAAGAAACCAACACTCCGCGGACAGCAGCGCCGCCGAAAGCGTGTACGTTTCCGTCAGGGTGGACATATGCCAGAAAGTATTGGCCAGCGCCAACGAGGCCGCGGCGTAGCCGCTCGCGATGTGGCCGCAGCCGAGAGTACGGGCGCAGCCGTAGACATTGGCTACGGCCAGCGCACCGGCGAGGGCACTGAGCAGGGTAATGACAAAGGCCGGTTCAGCCAAATTCAAGGCCACGACCGTCCGGCCCAGGTAGTGGTGCAGTGGGTGGCTCAGGGCCAGCCCGCGTGGGTTGAGCACTTCGCCATCCAGCACGCGCAGGATATGCACCCCCGAATCCTGCCATTGCACGCCGCGGTTGGCGGTCAGAGTGTACAGCGTCAGCGCGGCCGCCAGCGCCAGTAGCCAGCCCGGCAAGAGGTTTGGAGCGAATTGGCGAGCAGGTACGGGGATAACGATCAGTCCCTCTGAGACCGAGCGCTTTCGCCCGGCCATGGAACGATTGAGCGACTCTGCACGACGGTCGATAATAACCGATATCGGATCATTCTGATCCATGTGGGAGCGTCGGCTGGGGATTGCAAGGGGACGAAGGAAAGGGCGACCATGCTCAAAGTCATCTGCGTCTGCGGGGCGCGGCCGAACTTCATGAAAATCGCCCCGGTGCACGAGGCGCTGAGCCGGACCGGCCGCGTCGAGCTGCTGCTGGTCCATACCGGGCAGCACTACGACGAGCGAATGAGCAAGCTCTTCTTTACGGATCTACAAATTCCCGCGCCGGACTTGAACCTGGAGGTGGGCAGCGCGTCGCACGCGGCGCAGACCGCCGAAATCATGAAGCGCTTCGAGCCGGTGTGCCTGGAGCACAAGCCGGACTGGGTCATCGTGGTCGGCGATGTTAACAGTACCATCGCCTGCGCCCTGGTGGCGGTGAAGCTGGGCGTCCACGTCGCTCACGTCGAGGCCGGCCTGCGCAGCTTCGACCGCACCATGCCCGAAGAGATCAACCGCCTGCTGACCGACGCGATCAGCGACCTGCTGTTCGTGACCGAGCCGAGCGGGGTGGAGAACCTTCGCCGCGAAGGGGTGGACGACGCCAAGATTCACCTGGTGGGCAACGTGATGATCGACACGCTGCTACGGCAGCGGAAGCGCGCGGACGAGTCGGCCATTCTGAGGACGCTGGGACTGCGCCCGAAGGGATACGCCGTGCTCACCCTGCACCGCCCGAGCAACGTAGACGACGCGCGGGCCCTGGGTGACATCCTTACGGCCCTTGAGGAAATTGCACGCGACCTGCCTATCGTCTTTCCCATCCACCCGCGGACGCGCAGCAACCTGGCCAAACTGGGTCTCGAAGCGCGAGTCAAGGCACTGGCCGCGCTGCGCTGCGTAGAGCCGCTGGGGTACCTCGATTTTCTCAAGCTGACCGCCGAAGCGGCGGTGGTGCTCACCGATTCGGGCGGAATTCAGGAGGAAACCACCATCCTCGGCGTCCCCTGCCTGACCCTGCGTGAAAACACGGAGCGGCCGATCACCGTCAGCCAGGGCACCAACCGCCTGACGGGCTCCCGGCCTGACGCCATTCTCCGCGCCTATCGCGAGATTCGCGAGCACCCTCCCAGCACACGCGTGCCCGACCTGTGGGACGGACACGCGGCAGAGCGCATCGCGCAGGTTTTGGTTTCGCGGCACCGCGCCGGTTGACCATGTGGCGTGGTCTACGAACCCTGCGTCATCGCCCGGCCTATCGCACACCAATCAACATGGAGTGCAACTCGCCTTGCGCGCCGCGGGGAAATCTGAATGGGCATCGCCGCCCGGACGTACGGGCGTTGTCGCTCCACCACCTGCCCCCGACCCTTCAAGGATGAGGCGTGATGGCGATGACGGTAATCTGTCCCTGGTCAGGACCGTAGCACCAGAAAAGTCGATACGCGCCCGGCGTTCGGTTCTGCACATAGGACTCCCAGACTTTTTCGCCCGGGCGATAGGGATGTTCGATGGAGGTAAACTCGTGGGACTTCAATCCCGGATGGCGCGGATTGGCTTGCAGCAGACTCAGACACTTGACCACCTGCTTGAAGAGTCCCTCCGCCCGGCTTGCTTTCTGCCCCCCGCCGCGGGCACGCGCCGCCATGCGCTTGGCAGCGTCGTCCCTGAGTTCACGGAAATTACTTGTCGCCTCGTGGGTCCAGACAAGTTCAAACCGCTCGCGCAAGTCTCCGCCCTCAAAAAACTAACGACAAGGAACCGCGGCCGGAACAGCCTGGCGAACCGAATCGGGGTGGAGTGAGGTGGGTTCTTCATCCTGCCCGCCCAACAAACGCCGCAGGACGGTCAGTCAATCAACGGCGCTATGCGCCCCCTTCCGGCATGGAGTCGGCCAGTCGCGCCGCCTCGTCTAGCGAGGGTGCTTCCGCAAACTCGCGCCGCCGGGCCTGGTCCAGCCCCTTTCGCACCCGCGCCAGTGCCGTCTTGTTATCGTAGAGCCACGCCTCGCGTTCCGGGATGACCCGCGCAGGGCGAACGATAATCGCGTCGCCGTCGTTCTCTACCAGAAACGTCCGGTTCGCGAACGCCATCCCCAGCGAAATCCGCCCGCGCTCATCCGCCTGCTTGGTTTCGAATTGGGCTCCCATACCTGTAGTATAACCCATTCTCCCCGGATGGGCAAGTGGGATAACGGGCATCCAGCAGTCCGATAACGAATAAGCCCCGGCGACAACTCGGTGACCAGTCGACGGTCTGCCGCCTCGCATCACAAAGTCACGGGTCCAAAGTTGCGGGAATCCCGGTGTCCTACCGGTCGTCAGTCATTTGCCCCGGCGACTGCATTTCGCCGGGTGAGACCATTTTGTACTCCGAGTCGAGCTCATCGGAACGCTGCCGGGCATGTGGATCCGGCTGCTTCGGCTCGTTGTTGTATTCGTAGGTCCGCACGGACTTGTGCGAACTCGACTTGCACCCCACGCCCACCGACAGCCCCGCCGCCAAACACACCACGATGACGCCAATTCGCGTCCGCATGACCGTTCTCCGAATAAATGGCGGGCGCCGAAATACCGGATAAGGCGCCCGAAAAGGTTTAACCCCGGCGCTGCAACGATTGCAGGAAGCCGTTGACCACCGACCAGACCTCGGCCGCAGGGATAGACACGGTCACCGTAGCGACATCACCCTCGAACTTCGTCTGGTCCGCGATCGCGCCGGCCAGCACGGCATCCACCTGCGTGGCCACTTCGTCGTGCTCGGTAACGAAGTCCTTCACCGTGGTGGACGAGCTGAGCGTAAGCCCATATATCTGTTCTGCGAGCTTGCGCATCGCGTCCATTTCCGCCGCGCGGGCGGCGCGGAGCTTGCCTTGCGCCGAGGCGATTTCCGGGTCCGTTCCCTGGCCGGTGGCGGTTACGCGGCGACCCATCCAGTCGGGCATTTCCACGCCGGCGCTCTTGGCCTGTTGCAGGAACTTGGCCGGGGGAACGCCGCAACCGGTGGCGCGGATCATGTCGCGTTGGATCGTCTTCTTGACGTTGACGATGTCGGTCGTCGTGACGGTGTTGCCCTTATAGTGCTGCGAATGCAGCTCTTTGATGCGTGTGATGATCTTCTCGACCGGCACCTCCATGGTGACTTCGGCGATCAGCTCATCATTGTGCAGGTACTTGCTGGCCACCGACGCGCCGATGACGATCCCGCTTGCCTGCGTGGAGATTTCGTCCGACTCGGTCACAAAGTCGCGGACCAGCGTGGTCGAGTTTAGGCGCAGACCCTTGATCTGTTCCAGCAGACGCCGCATGGCATCCACTTCGGCGGCGCGCTCGGCCATGAGGCGGCCCTGCGGCCCCACCGACTTCCAGATGGCCGGAATCGAGGGCGCGGGGACGTAACCCTGGGGCAGGGGTGTGATGGCCTCCTCGAAGCCGGGCGGGAGTTCCGGAATCTCCGGGCGCGGCGCGCCGCTGCCCCGAGCGCGGATGACGTCGGTCTTGACCGTCTGGGTGATGTTTTCGATGTCAGTCGTGGTGACGGTACGGCCCTGATAGTGTGTGGCGTGCAACGCCTTCAACGTGGTCACCAGCTTGGCCACGGTGACCTCCCCGTCGATTTCGCAAGTCCCGTCGTCGTACCAGCGGGGCGGACCGAAGCTGACGCCCTTCACGAACGCATCGACCCCGGTGCGGATTTCGTCACTTTCGGTGACGAAATCGCGTACGAAAGTACTGGAGTTGATCTGTACGCCGTAGACCGATTCGGCGAGTTTCCGGTAGCAGTCCGCCTCTGCGGCGCGCTTGGCCAGCAGTTTGTTCTGTGCGTCGGTCGCGGGGTTCCCTATTGCCATCCCGGGTACCACAGCAACCATTGCAGCACCGCACAACACGCTAAACATGGAAAACCTGCGATTCATCGCCAATCTCTCCTTGGAGTATCCACAAGTACGCGAGCGGCAAGCAATCTGCCTGCGCGGTCAATGCGCGATCGGGGACGACCCGTCGCCGCCAAACTCGCCGGACGCCGATGGCCGACGTGCCGCACACAGCGGAACGCCGGTTGATCTATCTGTCAATCTATCGAAGCGATGCGAGCGTCCATTCGCCTCGGTCGATCATGCCTGTTTGACCCGAATACCAGGTAAACGTTAGCCGCCGGTTATCGGACCCCGCATGACGGAAACGCAATAAAGCGAAATTCGGCGTTGCCGACCACGCACAACCCAACCGAAGCCCTCCCAGGGCGCCGCATCGCGTTCTAGTGCGCGGGAGCCTATTAGTGACTTTGCGCCTGTCGCGCACGACCGGCGTAGGACTTCATTCGATCTCGCGCCTCGCGGTATGTGGCGTTGTCCTGGCCCGCGCAAGCACGATTGTAGAAGTTCAGTGCGCCGTCCAAACGGCCCAATGCTTCGCACGCCACGCCGGCGGCAAACGCCGCGCGATGGTCGTCCGGGTTTTCCTGTAACGCCCCGTTGAAGCGGGACAGCGCGTCCTCATAGGCTTCCGCGCGCAGCAACCGTACGCCTTCGGCACACAGTTTGTTGCTGCTGGAAATGACCTCGATTTCCACCTCGATACGGCAGGACATAAGCCGGCTGATGAATTCACGCGCTCCGCGTTCCACCAGCGACGCGATAATCTGATCTTCCGGCGTCAGCGCCGCCTCGGTCTTACTGGAACCGAAGATCGGGCTGGCTTTGGTGCGCTCGGTCGCACGGTAGGTACGCGGCAAGTAGTGTTCCCAGACCTTGTTGTTCGACGTATCGACCAGCTTGAATTCCGTCTGCACGGTCATATTCCGTTGTACGGTTTCCACTTCTTCGGTCTGGACGTCGCCGCCGCCGTGCCCGTATCCGTGACCGCCGCCACCCCACAGGGACAGCCCGGAGATGGTGCGCTGCTTGCCGCGATCGACGGTAACCTTGACATTGATGTTGCTTAGAATGGCGCCCTGCGCGCCAAGGAGTTGCCCGCCACTGCCGGAACGACTGGTGGAGAGACCGGCGGCGGCCAGATCCGCTTCGTCAAAGGTAACCTGCGTATCGCGGCGGTCGGACACGTTGACTTGCGTGCCGAACTGGCTGCGGGACTCGTTGACCAGCGCCTGCAGTACTGTGGCACTCATGTCCGACCACTTGGGGTCGGTCGTTGGTCCGACTTTGGCGGGCATGATGATTACGGTATCCATGCCCTGCGGAAGTCCGCGAGTCGGCTCTACCACGTAGCTGAAGTTCACCAGGGCGCGCTCTGTAGAGGCGCACCCCGCCATCATGCTTACGGCGGCCAATCCCACAAACGAAATCACTCGCAATTGCCTGTAGATCATTGTTGCTACCTCCTGTGGTCTTCTGCTGATATGCACAATGTCCTTCGATCGGGTTTCACTGTACCCGATCCTGCAAGAACCGCTCCTCCACCGCGCCGGTGGCGGTTCCCTCTTCATCGTAATCGGCGTTGGATTATACCGCATCGCGCCTTTTCCGCAAAACCTGGGCAACCTCGGGGCCCTGGTTATTCCCCGGCGGAACTGTACATGAAATGAATCCGAAACCGTTAGGACGTCCGAACGGCGGAGGACGGGCGTCGCGTAGAGCAGCTTCATCGCTTCTCATTGCAAGGGCAAGCTGTCCACGCACCCTGGATGATGACTTTGGGGGCGCTGCACGATCGCCATGGGTGTCAAGGCCACTATTTTCGGAGAGGTGCCGGCGCGCGGGAATCCCACTAACCGATAATGTCAATCAGCCGATCGACCGTACCGTTCAAACGCAACGGCGTCTCGTAGGTTCCGTCGGCGATTTGTGCGCGGATGGCCTGCACGCGGGCGAGACGAAAGCTCGACTCGCCCACGGCGCGCGCCAGCGCCCGACCCAGTCGGGAGATTTCTACGGTATCTTCCGTGACTACGGTACGGACGGCGGATGTCGTCGTCGCGGTAGCCCCGTCGTACACCGTGGTGATTGCCGGCAGTGCGGTCGAAATGTTAATGATTTCACTCATGTCGCCACGTCCTTGTGGAACGGTGCACGGTCGGTCGCCACAAGCCGAAACCGCACACCGGCGCCAAAGGCTGAGGAATCGCCTACTTCAGGACAGAAGGCCCGTCGAAGGCGCCGGTCACCAGCCAAAAGGGTTGAAGACCGGCTTTCCGAGGCTTTGACGCCGCAGGCACGACGGAAGGGGGATGTGGTCGTCCGTCGGCGAACTCCACGACCCCGTTCTCGTTCCACGTCGCCGCTGTTATTGGTATCGTCAGAGCGGTTTTCGACGCTTGAAAGAAAATGAACAAACGGCCCGATATCTCACAAGTTATACAATTCCTTGCGCCGCCTAAGAAAAGTGCGTCAATATATATGGGGCATCGCAGAAACGGCGCGGACTAAGAGCACAAGGCGAGTTGAAATCAACTATTTCAATTTATTATCAGTTATCATTGCTTGGACTAATCGTCAACGTTTATCCACAATTTATCTTCACGGCCAGCGCGGTGGACCGGCTAAGGCTGGAGTTTCTCCTGTGAAATTGTTTGGCTTCGCACCGCCCGGGGGGTCGGACGAACCTCAAGGTATGGCGCGCAGCCGGACCGGTACGGTGACCTCGCGGTCGTTTCGCAGGACGGTGACGCTGACCTCATCGCCCTCCTTGAACGGACTGAGGGCCTCGCGCACGTCGTTGAACGTGCGGACCCGCGTTCCGTTGATACGCAGGATGATGTCACCCACCTGTCGCACGTTGCCGGCCTGATCAAAGACCGTGCCGCGCAGACCGGCGCTTTCCGCGCTGGACCCGCCGGTCACTCCGCGAATCAGCGGACCGGGCAACTTCAGCCGGTGTGTGACCGCGTCATTGAACAGATCGACGCCGAGCACCGGCCGACGCACCTTTCCGTAGCGGATGATCTCCGGCACCACGGCGTTGACCGTGTCGATGGGCACCGCGAACCCAATGCCCGCGCTGGCGCCGGAAGGGCTGGCGATCTGCGTATTGACGCCGATGAGCCGACCGGCGCTGTCGAGCAGCGGACCGCCGGAGTTGCCGGGGTTGATGGCCGCGTCCGTCTGAATCACATCGCGAATGGGACGGCCGTTGACGGAGGTAATCTCGCGTCCCAGCGCGCTCACCACACCGGTGGTCAAGGTCTGGTCAAGCCCGAACGGGTTGCCGATCGCGAAGCACTTCTGCCCCACCTGCAAGTCGCCCGACGTGCCGATGGCTATGGGCTTGAGCCGCTCCGGCGGCGCGTTGATGCGCAACACCGCAATGTCAATGTCCGGCTCGGTGCCGACAAACTCGGCGTCGTACTCGGTGCGATCGGCCAGGGTGACCACGAAGCGCGCGGCGCCCTGCACGACGTGGAAGTTGGTGACCACGTGCCCCTCGCTGCCGTACAGGAAGCCGGTGCCCGCACCGCGGGGAATCTCGAAAATGTTGAGGCTGAAGTAGTCGCGGCGGCGCTCGACGGAGGTCACAAACACGACCGACGGCGAGGCCTCGCGAAAGATCTCGATGGTCGCCTGCTCATCGGCCGCGAGGTCGCCGCGTGGGGTAATGGCACGCGGCTCGGCCGAGGGGTCGAAGAGCGGCCGGGTGCCCGCGGCCGGCCTAAACAGCAACCACACCAGCAGAAATACGATCATCCAGGCGGCGACCATGGTCAGCCATGGCCGCGGTGGGTGCGCTGCGGAATTCAAGCCGGTACGGTTCTCGAACATCGTTCAATCGTTCTCCGGGGCTACCCGCGCCGCGTCCGGGGCGAACCAACCTTTCGGTGGGGCTATTGTAGTCGTCGCGGTCCGTTTGTTGAGCGGCAGAAAGAGCAAGAAATTGCAAGCCGCGGGTTTCACGTCCGGTCATACTTGCCGGTGCGCCGGGTTTGATCGCGAGGCGCCGGAAAACCGGGGCGGCTGAGCCCGGGGAATTGGTTTGCCGCGGCGCCGGAGCATCGACGATGCGAATAGTGACCGTCACACTGGCCGTGGCCGTAACCGGATACCTGGGTTCTTGCACACTGAGGGAAACGCACATGATGACCAGCAGCCACGCGCCGGCGATGGCGCAGCGCGATCGCGAGGCCATCCTCGCCCACATTCACTCGATCTTCCAGGCTTACCTGCGAAAGGACCGCGCAACGATCCGCCACACGCACACGGCGGATTGGACCGGCTTCCAGGGGCCGAGTGTGAAGATCGAAAGGGGCATCGAGGATTACATGATCAACGCCGAGCGCTCGCTGCAAGCGTTCGACGGAACCGGATACGAGATTCTGGACACGGAGATTCAGCTCTATGGCGATGTGGCGGTGGTGTATTACGTGGCACGGTACGACTACCGCACGGCCGCCGGCGAGACCGGGTCGCTGCCGCTGCGCTCCGTGGATGTTTACCGCCGTAAAGGGGGCGAGTGGAACCAGGCCGGTTCCCACATTACGCCGATCCCCTCAGCCGGGAATTGGGGAGAGGCGACGCCGCCGCAAACGGACCACTGAAGACAAACCCCGCGTATTGAAAAGCACGGGCCCCAGCCTGTCAGGCGCCGCCTGCAACCGCCAGGCACACGCAGAGCACAACGGCCGTCACTCGTACTTTTTGGCAAGACCCCGCGTCTTGCACCGTAAGCGTCTTCAATCTCCTGTCTCGTGCAGGCCGGTGGGAAACACGCAAAGCGTGTACCGGCCGATTAGGATGACGTAACGCTCGTCGGCCGTCCAGCACACGTTCTCCAGGTAATCACGGCCGGGCGAGAAAGGGGGGCCGGCGGTGACCATGGGAATGCGAAGGGCCTTTCCCCGAAAGGTAAAGTCATCGAGCGAGAGGATCTGGTGGTAGTGCTGCCGTGAACTGCCTTTGACGGTTCCAAAAAAGCCAACGCTGAGCTGCCAATCCGGGACTGCAGACACAATGGACGCTAGGTTCTCACTACGCCGTCCAGATACTTCGCGTCGATCGCTGGCGACATCACCGTCGATTGGGGGCCCTTGTAGTCGGCTGTATGCCCAAACGCGTCTGACCGAGGGTGAAAACACAATGCTAATAAGACGGGCACCGGCCTTCTTCAGAGCATGTGTCCGAGTGTATATCTTGCTCACGCTCAATCCCATAGGCCCGAGCCTAGCATTGAGTGGGATTGTATCCTGGCAATCTACAGTGCGCTCTGGATCAAAGCACCAGTTGGGCGGAGTGGCAACATGCAGCTCGCGCTTAACAACATCCAACCTAAAGTAGGCCCACTCTTCGTCGCCAGAATCGTCATTGCTGTGTGCGCGACGCAGTATGTACTGGGAACCATCAACGATTGTTGTCAGTTGGATGTTTCCGTGCAATCCTGCCCACCCGTCGGGCACGAAGACCAAGACCTCGCGGCTGCGGTTGCAACGCACTCCATAAAGTGTCGCGCATGCAAACAGCGCAAGTATGCATAAGAGTCCGCCCCCGACACCCAGAATCTTCGCCCTACGGCGTTTACTTGGCGGAAAGATCGCCATGTTGGTACTCAGTTAATGTCAACCAGATGATGACCTGCCCATCGGCAATCTCGAATCCTGCAACGAAGGCGTGGTTAGCCCGGAAGCCCGGCCACCAGGCGCTCCCGCCCGACTTTTCGTCGAATGACTACACGATGCCCAACCATGGTCAACCTCTCGCTCCCGCTCATTCCGTGGAATTCTGGTGCGTCTGAACGTCCACCCTGCCCGGATCGGGGCGTAATCTCGCGACAGAAAACGCCGGCCCCCCCCGGCCCGGTCGCCGCATCATCGACGTGCCCCCGCTGCAGGCAACGCGCCCGCCAAAGTCCGTGGCAAGTTACGTGCCAGTTTGTGAACCCACTCGTTTCAGCACCACGACGGTCAGGTCGTCCATCTGTTTGGTGCCCGCGGCGAACTGGGTCACGTCGGCGACCAAATGGTCGATGATCTCGCGGGCGGTCAGGGCGCGGGCCTGATGGATCGCCTGGGCAAGGCGCGCGGTGCCGTATTGTTCGCCGCTGGGTCCGGCCCACTCAAAGAAACCATCGGTGATCAGTACCAGCATGTCTCCGGGCACGGCGTGGAATTCCGAGGGAGGCCCGTGGCTGATGTCCGGAAACAGGCCCATGGGGATGTCGTGGGCATTGTATTGGTGGACCTGGTCCGCGGCGGCGTCATAGTGAAACAGCGGCCCATGTCCCGCGGACAACATCCTGATGCTATGGGTGGCGGGGTCGACGATCGCGCCGACAAAGGTAACGAAGCGCTCGGCTTGCAGGTCTTCGCACAGCAGGCGGTTGATCCGGCCGAGGACTTTGCACACGTCGGATTCATCCGGAAAGCTCGCACGGGCATAAGCGCGACACACAGCCGTGACCAGTGCCGGCCCGATCCCATGGCCGGTCACATCCGCCAGCGTGATCGCCACTCTGCCGTTCGGAAGCAGTTGCCAGTCGTAGTAATCCCCTCCGGTTTCGTCCGCCGCACGGCTCCAGCCGGCCAGGTCGTACCCGGGCAGGGGCGGGACCTCGACGGGCAACAACCCGCGCTGAATCTCGCGGGCGATGGAGAGGTCGTGTTCGATCTTGCGGCGGGCGGCCTCCTCCTCGGCCAGCCGGTCGATGTGTTCGCGCAAGCGGCCGGCCATGGTGTTGAACGCGACGGCCAGTTTGCCCAGTTCGTCCTGGGATGTGATACCCGTGACCCGGGCATCGAGCCGGCCCGCGGCGATCTCCTGGACTTTGGAGGTCAGATTGGTCAGCGGCCGCGTGATCCGGCCCGAGACAAACGCAATGCACGCTACAATGATCGCCAACGTGCCCACGAGCGCCGCGGCCGCCGCGATCAATCGGGTTCGCACGTCCGCGAGAGCCTGGCGCTGGGGCGTGTACGCGACAAACGTCCAGCCCGTGGAGGGGATCGGCGCATAGAAGAGCCATTGCGTGTCGGGTTCGTCCCACCCGGGCACGACGGCGACCCCGGAGTTTCCGGCCAAGAGCGCCGGCACGGTTTGTTCCAGTTCGCGGTGGCCGGCCGCTTGTGCGATGTCCAACAACTTGTTGCGGAGAATCCGCTCCGAACGTCGGTCATATAGAAAGGTGCCGTCCGAGGTGAGGATGAAGAACTCCGCGCCGTCGGTGACGCCGGCACCGATTGTCTCCCGCAGATTCTCCAGGTCAATGTCCACCGTCACCACGCCGGCGAACCGACCGGCCACGGCAAAGGGGGCGGAATAAGTGGTCATCAGTACGTTGCCCGCCCCCTTATCAAAGTAGGGCGCGGACCAGACCGCCCGCCCGCGCGCCTTGGGCTCCTGGAACCAGGTCCATTGCGGGTCGCTGTACCAATCGTACACCTCGCGCGAGATGTTCATGTCGACCAGCGTTTCACCCGTGCGATGCACATACGGGGCCAGTAAATCAGGCCCTTCCTGCATCACACCCGGCTCGAACGCCGCGCAGGATCCGTATATAAAGGTTCGGGCGGCCACATTGGCCCGAAGTTGCGCCACGACGACCTCGACCCTGCCGGGCAGATTGGCGGCCATGGCGGCGGCGAAGGTGTCGGCCACGGCCGCCGCTTCACGCAGGTACCCGTCGAACCGGCCGGCGTAATTGGACGCCAGGCGCGTCATGGTCTGTTCCAATTCGGACAGGGATCGGGCGCGCAAAAAGAGAAGCGCACCGCCGAGGATGGCCCCGTAGACCAGCAGCGTCGGCACGGCGATGTAGACGATGAGCCTGGTGCGAAGCGTTTTCATGGACTTCAATTCGGGTGAGCCATCATTCGGCGTACTTCGCTTCTATGCGGGCAGCGCCTATCGATGCACCGGCGCGCCGGTGATGTTGGGGTCGGGGGTGCGCTCGCGGTGCGATTCGGCAATCGGCGCGGGGGTCGTGCCGTTGGGCAGCAGCACCAGCTTGCAGGCATCGCCGCGCGCGAGCATGGCCATCGCATCGTTCACTTCGTCGAAGGTGATGGTCTTGGTGATCAGCGGGCGCAGGTCCACCACGCCGCTTTCCAGCAGCCAGCGGGTCTTGTACCAGGTGTCGAAGATGCGGCGGCCGTTGAGCGCCAGGACGGTGAGGTTCTTGAAGATCATGTTCTCGGCCACGTCGATTTCCACGGGGCGCGAGGGGATGCCGAAAAGGATGACGGTGCCGCCGTTTCGCACCACGCGGAAGGCGGTGGTGATGGCCGTCGGCGCGCCGCTCATTTCGAGCACGAAATCGACGCCGTAGCCGCCGTTGGCCTCGACGATTTGCGCGACGATGTCGGCGCCGGATTTCGACCCGTCGGCGGGGTTGAAAACCTCGGTAGCGCCCATGCGGCGGGCGAGGTCGATGCGGTAGGGGTGCACGTCGGAAGCGAAGACGGCCTTGGCACCGACGGCGCGGGCGATGCCGATGGTGAACAGCCCGATCGGCCCGCAGCCGAGAACGACGACGGACTGGCCGGAGAGGTCCTGGTTCATGGTGGAAAAGACCGCGTTGCCGAAGGGCTCCTGAAGGGTGGCGATTTCCGGCGGCAGCTTGGCGCGGCTGTTCTGCCAGATGACCTTTTCAGGGACGGCGACGTAGTTGGCGAAGGCGCCGTCGCGGTCGACGCCGAGGATCTGCGTGTGGGGGCACATGTGCGCCTGGCCGGTGCGGCACTGGTAGCACATGCCGCAGGTGACGTGCGACTCGGCGGAGACATAGTCACCCACGACGACGTTGCGGACCTTTTCGCCGACCGCGACGACGGTGCCGCAGAATTCGTGGCCGAGGGTGAGTGGCGGCTTGATGCGTCGCTGGGACCATTCATCCCAGTGCCAGATGTGCAGATCGGTTCCGCAGAAGCTGGCCGCCTCGACGTAGACGAGCACGTCGTCGGGCCCCGGTTCGGGCCGGGGGACGGAGGCGACGGAAAGACCTTTTTCCGGGCGCAGCTTGCGCACGGCCTGCATATGTTCTTTCATGGAGTCGGTCCCGGCAAAATGTAACGAAACAGCCGATTCTCCCAGGCAACGATCACAAAGGAGCCGAATTCCGGAGAAATGACGGCGGCGCCGGCCCCCTCGACTCCGCCGAAAAGCACCTCATCATAAACAACGCGGCCTTTCCCGTCTGTGATACGAATGATTGTCCTGATCACTTCTATTGGGACAACGCCCGGCCGGTGGCCCAAGCCGAATATCCCCCAAGGGCTGCTTCGCAGGATTCTGGTATTGGACACTTGAGCCCTGTAGCCGGAATCGGGGTCTTGCCAAGAGCCCGCGTTTAGTCGGCAAGACAGTGAGCCCGAGAGCCCTGATCGACAGTCGTAGTAATAGGGATCCGCGTACTCTTCGAGCAGTTCTCCCTCGATACTCCACGTTTGCACAATGGCCGGCCCTCCGGGGTCCGGGTAATGGCTCGTTGTGATCACCGCGGCACCTGCGCGGAACCCGGGACAGGCGGAGTAGTAGCGCTGGCTTCCGATGCGGCCGACTTCTTCCCCGAGGCTGTTAACAAAATGCAGGCCGTCTTCCGCTTGGACAACCAACTCCGAGAATCCGTCGGAATCAACATCCATGGTCTGCCACATGACGACGGAGTAATCGGAGGCCCATACCTCGACGCCGTCGTCGCGGTACAGATACAAATCTCTTTCCAAGGATGTGCCCAGGTACTTCATGCTTACGAATTCCGGGCGCGCGTCTCCATCGAGATCGACTGCCCAAACATCTGAACCCTGCAATACGGAAGTGATCGGCAGTTGACCGCGGCGAAGGGTGAGGAGTAGGGAACTCTTGTTACCCATAACGACCACATGGCCCGTGAGCGACTCTCCCAGTTGCGGAAGGCAGAATGGATGATCCCGAATCGTCACTCCGTTTCGCGCAGCGTCAACCCATGACGTCTTCTGAATCACATCCGCGTCCACTCGGACACCGGGATCTGGTGGCGGGCACTCACCGTCGCAATGTTCCGACTCACAACCGGCCAAGACGAGTAGCAAGACGGCGAGCGTAGCCATCAGACGGGCAGGACGGACTGATTCAGGCAGGCCGGGGCTCATCAAAAAGTATCCGGCGCCAGTTTTCCGGTGAAATACCTGCGGGACGGGCTTCCCAGCCCGTCAGACAGGCTGAAAAGCCGGTCCCACAGCGCCCGTGATGACTCTTTCCACGAATGACAACGCACTCGTTGCCTCATGGGCGATGGGCATTCCGTTGGGGAATTCCCACTGTGTTATCCATCAAACGCTCGCATATCCGCCGGGGCGACAGCCCATCCACGCGAGCTGAAAGCCCGCGGCGCGCCGTCGTCACGGGTCCAGCGGTTCGACGACCTCCTTGTACCCCTTCCAGGCTGCCGGGCGGGCGAAGTCCTTGCGCGTCACGCCCGCGTTGATGGACTTTTCGGACAGATCCGGAAAATCGGCGGTGATCACCTCGAGGCCGCCGCTCTTGGTGGCGATCACCCGAACGGGCAGGTGCACCTCGCGGTGCACGAAGAACTCGAGCTTGTCGTACTTGCGGTACATGCGGCTTTCCGGCTTGGGCACGCAGAGCAAGTGATCGGTGTGGGGCGGATCGGCGGGGGCGGGCGGGATGAGCTGCACTTCGAAATGCCGCAGGATGGTCTCCTTGTTCTGGCCGAAGGGCAGCGGAAACGGAGCGCGCTCCAGATCGAAGAGGTCCACCCGTTCGCCCTCGCGCGCGATTTCCTGCCTGGTGACCTGTTCCAACCGTTCGATCGCCTGGTAGAGCCAGCGGCCGTCGAAGAGGTACCATTCCTGTTTGCCGACCACGCCATCCATGGCGATGCGATCGAAATGGACCAGGAAATTCGGATTGTCCCCGGTCACCAGGAAGAGAATCTGCCCGGACTTGGTGCGCTGCACCAGGTTCATGCGGTCGTCTTCGTCGTAGCGAACGGCACAGCGGATATCCTTCAATCCATCGCTGCGTTTCTGCTGGCGCGAAAGGATTTCTACCACCCGCGGATCGGTTTCCGCCGCTGCGGCCATGGTCGGCGACGGCGTATCCTGCGCGTAAGAACCACTTCCGCCCGCCAGACATACGGCGCCCAAGAGGCCGACCACCCATCCAAAGCCGGACGTTGCTACGACCATGGATGATCCACCCGGCCTGGGGCCTGCGCGTCGCGGGGTCGATTCGTTAGTTATCGGAGGCGGGGTCAAGGCGGAGGGTCTCCATGCCGGGTCCATGACTTTTGCGGTCACCCGACCTATGCTAGTGGATAAGGCGGTCTCTCACAAGGCGCGGGGCCGCTCGGGGAAAGCTGTCGAACGGACGGCACGGGCCTTTTCCTCGCGGACTTCGTGTAGGCGATGTCGCGAGCAATCAGATCCGGTCGCAACGTGGCAGACGCAGGGGAGGGGACACCTTGATGAACATTCGGAATGTGTACAACGCGCGTCTGCGCCGTTGCAGCGCCGTGCTCGCCGTGGTCGGCATCGCCGGCGCGGCGCCGGCCATCGGGCAGACCTACGTGGACGCCCACGCCACCGGTCCGGTCCATGACGGATCGAGCTGGTGCAACGCCTGGCTGAGCCTGAGCGAAGCGCTGGCAACCGCCACGGCGGGAGACATCATCCTGGTGGCGGACGGTTTGTATCTGCCGGACACCGGCGGGCTGGCCGACCCGCGCGAGGCCACCTTTGAACTGGTGGACGGCGTGGTTCTTGAAGGCGGATACGCCGGTTGCGGAGCGTCCGACCCGGACCGGCGTGACCTGATTGCGCACCCGTCGGTACTTTCCGGGGATCTTCTGGGCAACGATGGCCCCGCCCTCGTGAGCCGTGCGGACAATGTCCGCCACGTGGTCAGCGCCCGGCAGGATCAGACTGCGTTTACCGTGCTCGACGGCTTCACCATACAGGGAGGAAACGCCGACGAGGTATGCTGCGAATCAGGCGCCAACGGCGGCGGAATCCTCATTGACCAGTCGGCGCCGACGATTCATCGCTGCACCATTCGCGACAACTACGCGAGCCGCGGCGGGGGCATGGCCGTGTTGAACGGCGGCAGCCCGTTCATCCGTGACTGCGTATTTCAGGACAACGAAGCGCTGTACGACCTCGCGACCGGCGGCGCGGTCTACACCAGTTCGAGCAGCCCGCAGGTGGAAAACTGTCTGTTCATCAACAATCGAGCGGAAATCGGTGGGGCGATCACCCGCTTCGCGGGAACGCCGTTGGTCAGCAACTGTACGATCGCTGACAACGAAGCCGACGAGGAAGGCGGTGGTATCTTCAGTGCGCCGCCGTTAATGCCCCTGACCGTGGTCAACACCATCTTGTGGAACAACGTGGTGGGCGGCGGATCACAGATCGGCGAAGTTGCCCAATTAGCCCCCGCCGATGCCGTTTATGCCATCGACTACTCCTGCATTAAGGGCTGGACCGGGTTGCGCGGCGGCTCAGGAAATATCGGGGACGATCCGCTGTTTACCTCCGGCCCGCTGAGTTGCTACTACCTGAGCCAGACAGCGGCGGGGTTTGCGGCCGACAGCCCTTGCGTGGACTCCGGCGATAGTCTCGCCGTGGACCTGGATCTCGATTCACGCACCACGCGCAGCGACGAATCGGGCGACGCGGGCACGGTGGACATGGGCTATCATCACCCGGTGAGCGGAGCCGCCTTCGTCGCGGGCGACGCAGATGGTGACGGCGCCGTGACGCTGACAGACTTCGCCGCGTTTCAGAATGGTTTCAGCGGGTCCGACCCGTTGACGGATGTGCCCTGCTCCGCGCTGGATTTGGACGCCGACCGCGACCTCGACCTGGATGATCTAAGGGCACTGATCGATCGTCTGTTGGGGCCTTCGTAGCACGTTCATCGCACCAGGTTCAGGCGGGGGGTGTCGGCGACCGGCTGGCTGGCGGCCCGACGGAGCAGCGCGGACCGCAGTTTTACAAAGTCCTGCACCACTGCGCGACCGGCGAGTTGGGCCGTTATCCGCTCGCCCACGGCAAGGGCGCCGCGAAAGTCCTGGCGGCGAACGCAACCCGTGAATTCCTCGCGCAATTGCGCTTCCACGCGATCCTCGACGCGGCGAAGCTCCGCGGCCAGCACCGTGGTCTCGGCTGCGCCCACCGTGTCGACCATGGCCGCGTAAATGCGACGGCAGGAGACCGCATCGCACTCCTGCTTCGCCTTTCGCCATTCGCGCATCAGGTCGCGCAGCACGACCGGCTCACCGCGCCTCGCGTCGGTGTCGTCCAACGCGGTGAATTCCTCTCCCTGCGATTCCCCGGCGCTGTCGACCCGGTCCGGGCAACTATCACCGGAGGTTTCGACAACCACCCCCGGCGCGGGCGGAAATTCGTCCATGGTGCTGGCCAGGCGGGGGAACGAGTGACGTTCCAGCGTTGCCGCCGTCAACACCGCGGGATCGCCGCTTCCGGTGGCTGCGAGATTCAGATTGATTATGCGGGCCGGCGCGTCGTGCTCCGCACGACTTTCGGCCAGGTCGCCGGAGGGCGGTCTGCCCTCTGGCGCGGCGTGCTCCAGGCGATAGAGCCGCTCGCGGATGTCGTCCAGCTTGGCGGCGAGCGCCGCGAGATGCACATGGAGCCGCAACACACTGTGCACGACCACCGCCGCGGCGAGCGCGGCACTGATGATCAGAAAACCCAGGAACGTGCTGAGCCGATCGCCGCTGAGTGCCGCCGCGCCCGCCACGACCAGTCCCACGACCACGTAGAACGCCGCCACCACGTGCAACGTGCGGATGGCCCGGCGGGATGTTTCCGTCATGCGTTGTTCTGAGACCATGGCCACCGGCGATTCGTGACAGGCGCTGCTCACCTGCCCGCGACAGGCGGTTGTTCTTTCCCTGCGCCGCTCCCCTACTGCGAAGGCGCACTTCTAGCGGACCTTTCCTCATAGTTCAAGCGCCGCCGATCTCATGCAGAAACGACCCCCGTACACCACTACTGCAAGAGCGACGCTTGAGATTGCGCCATGTTTTTCGGTAGGACAGGCAGGACTTGTCGGGCTGGGATTTCGCTTCACGCATCGTTCGACAGGTCTTTCAGGCCATCGTCGGCCTGAGAGGGCAAGGATCTCGTTGATTCAGTGCGACCGTCAAGTGTGCCGCGCGTTATTGCACAAAGGCATGCGCCAATGACTGGTCACGGTTCATCGGCGAGCGGCAAACGCGGGAGCGTCTGGCGTCGCGCAGCACTGGGCGTGTTGGCGGTGCTGGTGTTCGGTGAAGTGGCGGCGCCACGGAGTGCCGGTGGCCGACTTCGCGCGGGATGTCCACAATCCAGCTTGGTATTTCGACGATTGCCACCTCACCGCAGAAGGACATGGGCGCGCCGCCAACTTGCTGTTGGAGACGATTCGGAATGGCCGATACCTGCCCGCGGTTTCAGAATAGCGGAAAACTGACCACGTCGGCTCGCGGCCGGGTTCCAGAACCACAAAATAACAAGTCTAACAGGCGTGCAAGTCGCGGCGGGCTACCGTCAACGCGACGGGAACTTCCCTTGACCGCGCAGTGCTCGAGGTATCGGGTTCCACGGTTACGGAAACTGATTTGAAGGCCGGCGTTCGTGATTCGGGATCGGCCGCGGTACTTACAAGAACATTGGCTTCGGGAAAATACATGGCTGCGTTTCCCGCGCGGATGTTGAAAACCCGGACCAGGATCCCGTGCATGACGCCCGTGGCGCTACGCACCACGACCGGTTGATTCTCGCACAGCCCGCGCCGCACCATATCCGACTTGTTCATCAGAATGACGTCGCGACGATCCTGCCGGCGATATTCATCCTCGTCTTCGTAGACGACGGTATTGAATTGCCCTTCGCTGCGCAGGGTCATCAGGCGCAATGAACCCTCCGGTCGCTCCACCCTCGGCACATTAACGATACAAAACCGCGCCCGGCCGGTTGGCGTGGCAAAACGTGCCCGGTGATAGGTGCGTCCGGGAATCTGGAACTCCCGACCGGCTTGGTCAATGGACGCGAGGGCCTCATACCCGGGAACCACCGCCGCGATCAACTGCCTGATATCGCGATGCCTGCTCAGGGTATTCCAGTCAATCGGACCCATTCTACCCAGCACGGCGTGCGCCAGTGCGGCGATCACCTCGACTTCTCCACGGGGCCCTTCGTAGCGTTGCGGACCACCGTCGCTGAGACGCACAAAGTTGAACATCGATTCCTGCGTGGTCGGCTGGTCCTCCTCGTCGCGCGCGCGCACGGGCAGGATGATTGTTTCGCCCGCGCGGCCCCAGGCATGCCCGGTGTTCAGCGTGGTGGTGAGGTAGACCACAGATGCGAGCCGTCCGAAGGACCTGGCCGTCGACTTGGCGTCGGGCGAGGCCCCGAACAGGTTTCCTCCCAGGCACCAGGCGGAATCAATCCGGCCATCGCGCATGGCCTCCAGGCACGAGAGCGTGTCCATGCCCTCGCTGGTCGGAAGTCTGACTCCGAAATGGCTCTGCAAACGCTCGAACACCGCTTGCTTGAGGTGCGGCGTGACACCCATCGAGCCAATGCCCTGGACGTTGCTGTGCCCCCGAATGGGCAGCAGCCCGGCGCCCCGTTTGCCGACCATGCCGCGCAGCAGCGCCAGGTTGACGATGGCCCGCACGTTGTCGCAGCCGTGCAGGTGATGGGTGATTCCCATCGTCCACCCGAAAACGGCCCGCTCGCTTCGGGCATAAATCTCGGCAATGCGCTCAATGGTGTCGCGCTCCACGCCCGACTCCGCGACGATGGTCTGCCACGCGCAGCCTTGAAGTGAAGCGCGGAACGCCTCCACGTCCTCCGTGCATTGGCCGATAAACCCTGATTCGACGGCACCCATCGCTTCCAGTTGCTTGGCGACGCCGAGCAGCAGGGCGATATCCCCTCCGATGTGCGGTTGCACGTACAAACTGGCGATGGGCGACCCGAACAACAGACTCCGCACATCCGAAGGCACGCTGAAGTTGACCAGTCCGAATTCGACCAGCGGGTTGATTACGACGGCCTGCCCGCCGCGCCGCCGCAGCTTCATCAACGCCCGCATCAGCCGTGGGTGGTTCGATGCCGGATTGCCCCCGATGAGAAAAAACAGGTCGCAGTGTTCCAGGTCCTCCAGCGTGACCGTGGCCGTGCCCGTCCCCAGCGATCCACTCAGCGCCACGCCGCTGGCCTGATGGCAGTAGTAACTGCAATTGTTGACGTTGTTCGTGCCGTAGATTCGTGCGAACAACTGCAGGAGGAACCCCGCCTCGTTGGATGATCGCCCGCTGACGTAGAAGAAGTTGCGATCCGGCGGCGTTTCCTTCAATTTGCGGACACAGCGCGCCAGTGCGTCCTCCCAGGCAATTGGACGAAAGTGGGTGTCCTGTGGTCCGGCAAGAACCGGCGTCACCAAGCGCCCCATGGCCTCGAGCTCGCGCGGGCTGAATCGCCGCAGCGCGTCGAAGCCATAGCGAGCGAAGAACTCCGGCGCGATTTTCCCGCGCATGTCCGCGGCCATCGCCTGCATGGACTTCTTGCACACTTCGGGAAAGTGGCCCGCTTCGTCGACCATCCCCCCGAGTTGGCCGCCCATGCCCAGCGCACAGGTCTTGCACGCGTTGCGACTGCGCAGCGCCCGGTAGAACCGGAGCCATCCTCCTGATTGCCGCGCCATGCGCAACCCGTACCGAATGGACGCCCATCCGCCGCCGCGTTTGTTCCGGCCCATACCAGGTATCTCTCCGTCCCTGCCCGAGCCTATGGTACGTGCCAACCTACGGCTTGAACAACCGCAGCCCGGTGGACATACGTGCGAAAGGCCGGGGGCGGCCTACAGCACTATGAGCGCCGGCCTGGAGTCGGGCCGCGATCAGCCCCGCGAACAGAATCGTCCCATGCCGGCGAATCCACGGTCGATTTCGCTTGCGAGCGGCAAGCAGCCGATGATATACTCACCGTACCAGTCGTAGGAATGGTCCTTTCGGGCCAAAGCGTCTAGTGGTGTGTTCGTAAGTCGGAGTCGCTGTAGTCAGTGCGCGGGTCTGCGGTTTTGACAGACCGAGCAGGCGCGCGTTCCGCATGGTCGGATAGGCCGTTGCGTCTGCGGGGTCGGGGTGACCACCCAATTGCCCCAAACGAAGGCCGTGCAAACCCTCAGGACTCCATGAAAGCGGGACTGCACCGAACGATTGTCTTGGGCGAATCCCGCGGTCAGATCGAAACACACCACGAGGTTTGAGCGAAGGGGCCGGAGTCGGTTTTCTCCACGTGCGGCGTGCACCTGACCAGGTTGCGCCGCTGCGGAGTTGTCGAGTCCGGCCGTCACGTTGGATGCGGGTCCGCCTTTGGCGATCCCGCCGGGCGAGACCATGTCGTTCATCGGGATGGTGGACATTGAGTTTGCGCTGCTCGCCGCGGCAATCACGGCAGGGCTGTGGCCTGCGGCGTCGGCCGTTTGTCAGGGCATGACGCGCGGCATTGCGGCCGGCGCATTGGGTGTCTGGCTGTTGCTGACCGTGGGGCTGTCCCTTTCCGCTTCGGTGTATCGCCCCGCCCGTAGTACTGCCACGGCTAACACCGGCCGACCGCTGGAGGTTCGTGCCGATGCCTATGTGTCGTCGCAGACCTGCCGCGCCTGCCATCCGCGCGAATACGGCACCTGGCACGCCTCCTATCATCGCACCATGACACAGGCGGCTTCGCCCCAATCCGTTCTGGCACCGTGGCATGGCGTCTCACTCAACCTGCACGGCCGCACCTATCAATTGCAGCGCCGCGGCGAAGAGTTCTGGGTGGACATGGACGACCCGGAC
>CAZMVD010000026.1:0-14877 GCA_964569425.1 uncultured Phycisphaeraceae bacterium | reverse complement strand
GCCTCGGCCCGCCGCCGCGCGTGCAGCGGCGCATTGTCATGACCACCGGTTCACACCACCTGCAAGTATACTGGTATGAGACCGGCCGCGGCCGAAAGGTGGAGCAGTTCCCCTTCGACTATCGCATCGACGAGAAACGTTGGATTCCTGATCACGCCTCCTTCATTCGCCCCCCCTGGCCGGAAGGAGAAAAGCTCCCCGTCGCGGCACCCGGACAGTGGGACATCGGCTGCATCCAGTGCCACGCCACCCGCGGACAGCCGCGTCTGGACCTCGACGGCGAAGGCTCGGTGGACACGCACGTGGCTGAGTTCGGCATATCGTGCGAGGCCTGCCACGGTCCCGCCGAAACGCACGTGCTGATCAACCGCAATCCACGCCGCCGTTACGGCATGCACCTGAAGAAGCGGGCTGACGACACTATCGTTCAGCCCGAACGGCTCGATCATCGTCTCTCGGCGCAGGTGTGCGGGCAGTGTCACGGCATCTTCACTTTTCGCGATCCCGAAGGTGAGCGCGCGTGGCGGCGCGAGGGTTTCTCCTATCGTCCGGGGGATGATCTGGAGGAAACCCGTTTCATTGTTCGCGCCGGCCCCGCCGCCGACCAGACCGCCTTGCAACACATGCGCAACCACGACCCCAGCTACGTCCTCGAAGACAGCTTCTGGTCTGACGGCATGGTCCGGGTCACCGGGCGCGAATACAACGGGCTGATCGAATCGCCCTGTTTCCAGCGCGGAGAAATGTCCTGCCTGTCGTGCCATGTGATGCACAAGCCCGCAGACGATCCGCGCAGCCTCCGGGAATGGGCTGTCGACCAGCTTCGGCTCGGCCACGACGGCAACGCCGCCTGCCTCGGCTGCCACGAAAGTTACGCGGCGGATATCGCCGCGCACACGTATCATCAGCCGGAATCGTCGGGCAGCGTTTGCTACAACTGCCACATGCCCTTCACCGTCTACGGCCTGCACAAGGCCGTTCGCAGCCACCAGGTGGACAACCCCACGGTCGCCGCCAGCCTCGAAACCGGCCGGCCCAACGCCTGCAACCAGTGCCACCTCGACAAGACCCTCGCCTGGTCCGCAGAACACCTCCACGCCTGGTACGGCCAGCCGATTCCCCCAATGGGTGAGGATGAACGGTCCATTGCCGCCTCGCTGTTGTGGATGTTGAAAGGCGATGCCGGCCAGCGCGGGCTGATGGCCTGGAGCTTCGGCTGGAGCGCGGCACAGGAAACGTCCGGCACCCCGTGGATGGGCATTTTCCTCAGCCAGCTTCTAATGGACCCCTATGACGCAGTGCGCCTGATCGCCTTTCGCTCACTCCGTACGCTGCCGGGGTATTCCGACTTCGACTATGACTTTGTCGCACCCACCGAACAACGGCGCACGGCCGCCATCCGGGCCGGGCAACTATGGATGCGCCAGCAAGCCGCCGGCAAACGGCTCCCCGGCGAGGCGGTGCTTATCGATGCGCATGGCCAGCCGCGTGTCGATGAGTTGCGGCGGCTCAGCCGCATGCGCGACGACCGGCCGATCCTGCTGCGCGAATGAATGGCTGCCCTGTCGAAAATGAGGCGTCGGATTCCGACTGGTGGACGCTGATGGGTTAGCGGCCTGCCGAAATGAGTGATCCAACCGCCGTTGAGTAATACGTGCGGCACCCGGAGACCGAATGAGCAAGCAACCGACCGATGCCTTCCTGGTCGTTCTGGCGCGCCGTCATTTGCGCTTTGGGTGGTGGTCCCTGCTGGTCTATCTCTCGCTGGGCATCGTGCTTGAGGTCTTTCATGGCTTCAAGATCGGCTGGTATCTCGATGTGTCGAACGAGACCCGCCGCCTCATGTGGACCTTGGCCCACGCCCACGGCACGTTGCTGGCGCTGGTGCATCTTGCGTTCTTCGCCACGCTGCGCGTCATGGAATCCGCTGAATCCCGCCAACTGCGTTGGGCTTCCGGCGGTTTGATCGCTTCGAGTGTGCTGCTTCCCGGCGGGTTCTTTCTCGGCGGCTTGATCATCCACCAGGGCGACCCGGGCCTGGGAATTCTGTTGGTGCCGGTCGGCGCCATGGCGTTGCTGGCCGCGGTCTGGTGGATCGCGCGCGGCGCCGCGCAATTCCCGCCATCCTCCGACCGGGCGCCATCCGCCCCTCACTCCGAAAAACGTCAGGGCAAGGCAAAGTAAAACCCTATGCCGACGGCGGGCTGCCGCCTGAGCCCATGCCATCGCGCCTGCAACCCTCGCGAAGTCGATTCGGGTGCGGACCAGACCCTTAAATCATCGTCCGGATATGCTGGTAGATCGCCCGCGTGGCCGTGGAGCGGTTCAGCGTGTAGAAGTGAATGCCTGCCACACCTTGCTCGATAAGCTGTATGCATTGCTGGGTGGCATGGTACGTCCCGACGTGGCGCACCGCCTCCGCGTCGTCCTCCACCGCTTCGATCTTGCGCGCCAGTTCCGCGGGGATAGAGGCACCGCACATCTGCGTAAACCGCCGCACCTGCTTGACGCTCAGAATGGGCATGATCCCCGCCACCACCGGCACGCGAATGCCCGCCCTCTCCGCGCGCTCGCGAAAGGCATAGAACAGATCGTTGTCGAAGAAGAGCTGCGTAATCAGAAAATCCACTCCCGCGTCTACTTTGCGGCGCAGATTCTCCAGGTCGACGTCCGGGCTTTGCGCCTCGGGGTGTCGTTCGGGGTAACAGGCCGCCGCGATGCACAGCCGGCTGCCCCGGTCCCGAATAAAGGCCACCAATTCATTGGCATGGGCAAAGCCGCCGGGCGTGATCGCGAATTGCGATTGCCCCTCCGGCGGGTCGCCGCGCAATGCCAGCACGTTTTCAATGCCGTGAACCAGCAGTTCATCGAGAACCTGGCCGATTTCCCCGCGCGTCGCCCCCACACAGGTCAGGTGGGCCATCGCCTCCAGCCCGATGTCCGTCTTGATCCGTTCCACCAGCTCAATGGTCTTGCGTCGCGTGGCCCCGCCGGCCCCGTAAGTCACAGAGACATAGGTGGGCGCCAGCGGCTTGAGGGCTTCGATGGTCTTGTATAGGTCCCAAAAGCCGATGTCGTCCTTCGGCGGGAAAAACTCGAATGAAAGGGAAGGCTTCTTCTGGTCGAGTTGATCGCGAATGCGCATAGAATTCAATAAGATTGGGCGCGGAAGGATTCGAACCTTCGAAGGCTCTCGCCAACGGGTTTACAGCCCGTCCCCTTTGGCCACTCGGGCACACGCCCCACGACTGGGAGAAACGTCCGGCCGGTTACGCCCGCGCTCCTCGGCGACCCGCCACAGGCATTCAGGACGGTCCGCGGTCCATCGTTTGCTTCGTTGCGGGGAGGGTACGCCTTTACCGACCGCCGTCAAGGCCGCGCCCATCGCAGCGCACTATCGCCGAAGAAATGTCCCCATCGGGCCGTTCGACCTCCGCACCACACCCGCGTCCGCTCCCGGCAGTTTCGCAATAGCTTATTATCGGCCGAAAGGCCGGCCGCCACCGCCCGGACTCCAAGACGCTCAGTACGTCCCCCTGATGACAACAAGGCGGCGATTATGCTATGATGACAGCTCGGGGGCCGAGTAACTTCGCCGTATTCAACCGATTCAGGGTTCGGAACATCTGTTGCGTAGTGGATGAAAAGGAGGCGTCAATTGGCGTCATCAAGGTCAGTGAATCCGCGCGCCGTCTGGCTGGTCGCGGCATGTGTTTGTTTCATCGGCGGGGCGGGCCGACCCGACTTTCGCAAGTCAGTGGCGGACCAGAACGGAAACGGCACGCCCCACTTGTCCTCCGGTTCATCCACCCGCCTGCCGCGTATCACCGCACGCGTGGGTGATGCCACCCTGTGGATCCGCGGCATTGGCGCCGGAGCGTCCCTGGCGCTGCGGCTCAGGGCGGGCGCGCAGGGTATCCTGGACGTGGACACGGGCGATGATGGTTCTGTCGAGTTCAGCTTCGATCGCGCCTTGTTTGATCGCATCGTCGTCACCATGGGCGACGACGACGACGTGGTCCGCATCGACGAGATTAACGGGGTGTTCACGGACACCGAGCTAACCACCATCGACGGCGGCGGCGGCAACGACACGCTCATCGGCGGCTTCGGTGCCGAGACGTTGATCGGCGGCCCCGGCGATGATCTGATCGACGGCAATCAAGGCAGTGACGTCGTCTTTCTGGGCGACGGCGACGATGTGTTTCAGTGGGACCCCGGCGACGGCAGCGATATCATTGAAGGCGAGGGCGGGTACGACACGCTGCTGTTTAACGGCTCCGGCGCCAGTGAGAACATCAGCATCGGCGCCCACGGCGCGCGGGTGCAATTTTTTCGCGACGTGGGCAACATCCTCCTCGACCTCGACGGTGTGGAACGCATTCACTTCCACGCGCTCGGCGGAGCGGACACGGTCACCGTCAGCCCGCTGGGCGGCACCGCCTGCACCGAAGTGAACGTCGACTTTGCCAATCCCGCCGGGTCGGGCACCGGCGACGGACAGACCGACGCGGTCGTTATCAACGGAACCGACAACCCCGAGTCGTTTGTCGTTACCGGCAACGCAGGGGCTGCTGAAATCACCGGGCTGGGGGCACTGGTGCGCGTAGCGACGGGAGAACCCCTCCTTGATGTCGTCACGATCAGCGGACTCGGCGGCGACTCGGTGGCCATCAATGGTTCGGCGGGCAACGACCAGTTCCTCATCCTGCCCGCCGGTGTGATCGGTGTTGCGCGAGTCACCTGCTCGGCCTTCACCATTCCGGTTGACGTGCGCAACGTCGTCCAACTGGCCATGAACGGCCTGGACGGCGCGGACAGCTTCTCCAGCGTGGGCAATCTGGCCGGCCTGAATATTCCCCTGGTGTACGACGGCGGCGACGGCGCGGACACCATTCTGGGCAGCAACGGCGCCGACGTGCTCATCGGCGGACCGGGCAACGACTTCATCGACGGCCAGCAGGGCAACGACGTGGCCTTCCTGGGCGACGGCGACGACATCTTTCAGTGGGATCCCGGCGACGGCAGCGACACCGTCGAAGGCCAACTCGGACAGGACACGCTCCTGTTCAACGGATCCGCGGGCAGTGAGATTTTCGATCTGTCGGCGAACGGCCAACGTCTGCGCTTCACCCGCAACCTGGGCAACATCGTCATGGACGTGAGCGGTGTGGAGCTGGTCGAGCTGCACGCGCTCGGCAGCACCGATGTGATTCAGGTCAACGACCTGGCCGGCACCGACGTGGCGGAAGTCAACATCGACCTTGCCGGAACCCTCGGCGGAGTCAGCGGCGACGCTCAGATCGACCATGTCATTGTCAATGCGACCGGCGGCACGGACTTCCTCACCGTCAGCGGCAGTGGTACCAGCACTGCGGTGGCCGGACTGTCCGCGGTTGTAAACATCATCCATGCGGAGCTTTCCCTCGACCGGCTGACCGTCAACGCGCTGGGCGGCGACGACACCGTGCAGGCCACCGGTCTTGCCGCCGGCGTGATCGGGCTGACCATCAACGGCGGCCCGGGCGACGACAACCTGACCGGCAGCGCCGGCGTCGATGAACTCAACGGGAACGAGGACGACGACACCGTCCGCGGCGGCGCCGGCAACGACGTGGTCAACCTCGGCCCGGGCAACGACCGCTTCATCTGGAACCCCGGCGACGGCTCCGACATCGTCGAAGGCGACCTCGACATCGATACCGTTGAGGTCAACGGCGGCAACGGGGACGAGGAATTCACCGTCACCGCCAACGGCGACCGCGTGCGCTTCGACCGTCTCAGCCCGGCCCCGTTCTTTCTTGACATCGGCGCTTGCGAGAACCTGGTGCTCAACGCCCAAGGCGGAAACGACACCGTCAGTTGCACCGGCAACCTGGCCGCCCTGATCGCCATCACCATTGACGGCGGCGATGGCAGCGACACCCTGCGCGGCAGCAACGGCGCCGACGTGCTCATCGGCGGGCCGGGCAACGACTTCATCGACGGACAACAGGGTAACGACATCGCCTTCCTGGGCGACGGCGACGACGTGTTTCAGTGGGATCCCGGTGACGGCAGCGACACGGTCGAAGGACAGGCGGGACTCGACACGCTTCTGTTCAACGGATCTGCCGGCAGCGAAATCTTCGACTTCGCCGCCAACGGCCCACGTCTGCGCTTTACCCGCAATTTGGGAAGTATCGTCATGGACGTAAACGGCGTCGAGCGGGTCAACCTACAGGCACTCGGCGGCACGGACATGATTGTGGTCAACGACCTCGCCGGCACCGACGTTGCGGAGATTAACAGCAACCTCGCCGGAACCCTCGGCGGATTGACCGGCGACGCCCAGATCGACAACGTCATCGTCAATGCCACCATCGGCGACGACGACGTTACCATAACCAACAGCTTCAACGGCGTCCTCGTGGCAGGTCTTGTTCCAGTAGTGAACGTCATCGCCGCAGAGCTTGCCCTCGACCGACTCACGGTCAATGGGCTGGGTGGCGATGACACCTTGCAGGCCATCGGACTTGCCGCCGGTGTGATCGGATTGACCATCAACGGCGGCCCCGGCAACGACACCCTGGTCGGCAGCGCCGGCATCGATGAGCTCAACGGCAACGAGGACAACGACACCGTCCGCGGCGGTGGCGGCAACGACCTGATTAACCTGGGCCCCGGAAACGACCGCTTCCAATGGATCCCCGGCGACGGGATCGCAATGGTCGACGGCGACCTCGGCATCGACACCGTCGAGGTCAACGGCGGAGACGACGCCGAGGACTTTACCATTACCGCCAACGGCGACCGCGTCCGTTTCGACCGTATCAGCCCGGCGCCATTCTTCCTGGACATCGGCACCAGCGAGAATCTCCTGCTCAACGCCCAAGGCGGCAATGACACCGTCAGTTGCACGGGTGGCCTGGCCGCCCTGATCGCCATCACCATTGACGGCGGCGATGGCAGCGACACCCTGCGCGGCAGCAACGGCGCCGACGTGCTCATCGGCGGGCCGGGCAACGACTTCATCGACGGACAACAGGGTAACGACATCGCCTTCCTGGGCGACGGCGACGACGTCTTTCAGTGGGATCCCGGCGACGGCAGCGATATCATCGAAGGCCAGCTCGGACAGGACACGCTCCTGTTCAACGGTTCCGCGGGCAGTGAGATTTTCGATCTGTCGGCCAACGGCCAACGTCTGCGCTTCACCCGCAATCTGGGCAACATCGTCATGGACGTGAACGGCGTGGAACTGGTCAATCTCAATGCGCTGAACAGCACCGACAACATCATCGTCAACAACCTCGCCGGCACATCGGTCTTGGAGGTCAACGTCGATCTGGCCCTCACGCTCGGCGGCGTCATCGGCGACTCGCTTGCCGACGTCGTCACAGTCAACGGCACGGACGCTCCAGATGCGATTCACATCGCTGCCAACGCCGGGGCGGTGGAGGTCACCGGGCTGCCGGCACTGGTGCGGATCTTCCATTCCGAATCGGCCTTCGACAGCCTCATCGTCAACGGATTGGGCGGCGCGGACACCTTCACCACCGGCCCGGGAGTGGGGTCACTGATCATGCTGACCACCAATGACTGAAATCGAACGGCCTCGGTCGGAAGATCGGCCAGGGCGGAAAGTCCAGACCGTCAACGGAACTGGCGGGGATTAGACCGACCCACGCGGGGCTGCCGCGAGGCGTATCCCCCGCCGGCGCCGCGCGGATCGTCAATGCCCGGGACTGGATTCGAACCAGCACATCCTTAATCGGACACAAGCACCTCAAGCTTGCGCGTCTGCCAATTCCGCCACCCGGGCTGCGTGCGCTCCGCAGTGTAGTTCCACGCCGCCCATCGTCAACGTGGCACCAAGCCGCAGGGCACGTTCCGCCGCGCCGGACGACCCCGCGACAAAGTGCCAACACATGGCACCTGATCTGTGCGACCCCCGCGCACGCCCGAAGCATGATTGGGACGGTCACGCCTGACCAGTTTCTTCTCGATCCGACGGCCGACCCAGTTCGAGCCGACCCTGAAGTTCCATGAAAGACAGTGAAAATGCGAAATTATAAGTGCGTAGCAAATCCGCATCTCGCGTGTTTTTTTATGAGCACGCTCATTTTTTTCTTGACTTACGTTCATTCATCATGCATAATATGAGCGTGCTCATTTAAGGAGTTGGCCCGTGCGTGTAACCGCACAAGTCCGGCAACAGACCCGCGAGACCCTGCTTCAGTCGGCCAAACGGCTCTTTCTGGACCACGGCTTCGAGCAGACCACCACCCGCGACATTGCCGCCGCTGCCGGCATCGCCGCAGGGACCATGTTCAACTATTTCCCTTCCAAAGAGGCCCTCGCCTTCGCCCTGCTGATCGAATCGTTGAACGACTTCTCCGAGGACTTCGACGCGCGCCGCCGGGGCCGCGAGTCGCTCGAGGAAGAGTTGTTTCTGCTGGTTGCCGTCGCGCTGCGGCGATTGGCTCCCTATCGCGCGTTTCTCGCCGCGGTGCTCGAACTGGGCCTTAGTCCTTTTACGCAGGGGTCGGCCTTTCCCGAAGGCGAACGCTTCCGTGCGGCTCTTCTGGACAGTGTCGTCGCCGTGGTACGAAGGCACCAGGGCGAACGCGAACTTACTTTCGTAGCCCTCCATTTGTTCTGGACGCTCTTCCTCGGCGTGTTGACCTTCTGGGCCGCCGATTCGTCCCCCGACCAACAGGACACGCTGGCGCTCCTGGACCAGTCCATGCGCCTCTTCGGCGCCTCCATGTTGGATCAGCCCCTGACACAGGAGACCCTTTCATGACACCCGACGTCACCGAACTTCTCGCCGCACTGCCCGAAGAAGCGCAGGAACCTCACGCTCCGCTTTCTCCCGTGCAGGCGATGCTGGCCGGGCTATCCGGCAAGCCTGTTCCTGTCGGCGCGTTTCACCGCCTCTGGGCATTGGGCACCACGCAGGCGCGCATCGCCGCCGCCTACATGGTGTGGTGGGTACGTAGCGGCTTTTCCGGCGAGGACGAACGCACTCGCCGGCTCAACGAAACGCACCTGCGCGCCGCAATTCGCCTGCTCGGCGGCATGAGCTACCTGCGCGGCGTGTTCATGAAGGTCGGCCAGATGCTCGCCGCCTACCCGAAGCTGATGCCCTCCGAATTCGCAGCGGCGCTCGGCAAGCTTCACTTCGAAGCCCCGCCCATGCACTTCGCCCTGCTGCGCGAGCATTTGCACAACGAACTGGGCGGTGATCCGCAGGAACGGTTCGCCGAATTCGAGACCCACGCCTTCGCCGCCGCCTCGCTGGGCCAGGTGCACCGCGCCCGCCTCAAAACCGGCGAGCGCGTCGCGGTGAAGGTGCAGTACCCCAACATCGCCCGCACCATCGCCAGCGACTGTCGCAACATGCTGGCCCTGCTGACGCCCATGCGACTCTCGCGCGACTGGGAAAACTTCCGCGCCCAGTTCGACGATGTGCGCCAAATGCTGGAGTGGGAAACCGATTACCGCCGCGAGGCCGATTTTCTGCGTCGCGCCCGGTCCGCGTTCACCGAACGAGACGACATTATGGTGCCGCGCGTTTATGATGCGCTGTCCAGCGAACGCGTGCTGACGATGGAATATCTCGACGGTGTACACCTCGAGGAATACCTCGCTACCGATCCGTCACAGGGAGAGCGCGACCGATATGGGGAACTCATGATGCGCGCCTCCTTCCGCATCGCGCACAAGGCCAGGTTCTGGTACGGCGACTCCAACCCCGGCAACTATCTCTTCCTGCATGACGGGCGTCTGGGCGTGCTCGACTTCGGCTGCTGCCGCGAATTCACGCCGCAGGAATGGGACTATTACGTTCAGGTGTGGAATGTCTACCGGCAGGGCGGCGCGGGACTCCGCGAGGCGATGATTCGCGGCGCTGCGCTGGATGTCACCGGTCCGCACTACGAGGAGTACATCGCCTTTCTCGAAGAGTTCTCGCACTGGTGGAGCGACTACATGATGATCGATCAACCCTTCGATTTCGGGGACGAGGACTTCCTCCAGCGCGGAATCGACTTGTTCGCGGAAATGGGCAGGAAACGCTATTACCGCTCCCTGCCGGTCAATGTGTGGATCACGCGGCAGTTGCTCGGCCTGCGGGCGCTGGCCTATCGCCTCCGGGCGCGCATCAATATGAAACGCATCGGCGACGAGGAGACCTGGGATATCCAAAGCCTCGCCGTCGACAAATAGCCGCCAGCCCACCGATGGCCAGCAGCACCGCCATTGCCGGCTCGGGCACCACTGTGAACACGAGGCGCCCGCCGCTCAATCCACTTCCCGGGCGCCACTCGGTGACATCGTCGCCGGGCAAGTTGCCGTAGCCGAAGATGAGCAGCGCGCCCAGATCGTCATTATCCGGATCCAGCGGTGAGATGGCATCCAGTAGATACTGCCCGGGAACTGCGGGAAGGCGGATTTCAAAAGAACCAATGGCGGTCGGCATCCCATCGGCGCGCAGGCGCCACATCGACTCCGAGTCCAAGATACCGGTAACGGACGCGGCTGCGGGACGGGGATAGCCTTGGAACATTGCATAGGTGGTCCAATCGCATGAAATAAACGTACAGATTGTCGGAGGCCTGAAGACGAAGTCGCCGACGAAGCCAAGTTGTTCACTTGACCGCTCGAAATCGAGCTGCGCGAATCGGAGGAAACGATCCGCCCCGCCCGGCTCCTGAACCAGGTTCACCCCGACCTTGACGATTTCCCCCCCGTCGTAGGGGCCGAGAGGGTCTGGAACCAGGTTCACCACCGCGCCGCCGTGAACAACAGATGCCGCCGCCAGAAGCACCAGGAGCGAAGTACTGCGTGCCAGCATGATTACTCCCCCATATCAAGAAGTACCGGTTTCGGCATCCGTAGCAAAACGCCCATCCGGCAACCGGACGCCACGACTGCCCCCGCGTTCTTCGATTTGCCTCGGACATGATGGTCGGATTCCCTATTCGAACGCACGAAACAAAGCGACCGTCCGTTCGCCCGTCAATCCGATAATACCTATACAAGTATACCCGAAACCCTGCCGGATGTCCAAAGTCGAGAAGAGGGAAAACACCGGAAAGCGGCCCTGTTTCCCACCGCGGGCCCAAGTCTCTCGGCGGTAACTTGCGCACGCGAAAACCACTGTGCCTGGGAACCCGTAAGCTGATCCGTCGTCACGCACGCCGGTGCGAATCTCGGCGCCACGATGCTCGAAACCACTCCGCCGAGTCCGACGTCGGCCTTGCGGATCACCACTGCGGTTCTTCCCTGGCGCGTCGGGGGGGCGGCGTTGTGTTCTCTACGATCGCTCGCATTTTCGCGCAGCGTAGGTCGAAAAGTATGGATTCCTGCTATCTTGGATCAAATCCGCCGCCCGATCCTCCTTTTCGGCCCAGAAGCTGGAATTTTCGGCGTATGTTCGGTTTCGGCGCGCCGCGCGGGTTGACGCATGTCGCCGCAGCTTGTACGGTCCTCTAAACGAGTTCCCATCCACCACCCGGGAGGATCCACCCATGGCCAGAAGACAACGCATCATGATGATTTCCACGCACGGCTACGTCGCCGCCCAGCCGGAGTTGGGCAAGCCTGACACCGGCGGGCAGGTCGTCTACGTGCTCGAACTCAGCAAGTGCTTCGGGCGCATGGGCTACCAGGTAGACATCCTCACAAGGCAGTTTGAGGATCAGCCGGCTTCGGAGGCGGTTTCTGAAAACGTGCGCGTGCTTCGATTCCCCTGCGGCGGACGGGAGTTTCTGCCCAAGGAATGGCTCAACCGCCACATCCCCGTATGGGTGGCCAACGCGCTGCGCTATATCCAGGGCCGCCGCCTTACTTATAGCTTCATCAACAGCCACTACTGGGACGCCGGTCTTGCGGGCCAATCGCTCGCCAATCGCCTGCGCATCCCTCACGTGCACACCCCGCACTCCATCGGCGCCTGGAAACGGGACAACATGGAGGGCGAGCACGCGGAACTCGAACGCCAGTACAACTTCGCAGAACGCATTCGCGAGGAGCGCGTCATTTACGACGAGTGCGACGCGCTGATCGCCACCACACCTCAGCAGCGCGATATCCTCGCCAAGAGCGATTACGAAGTACCGGTGGCCAAGATCCACGTCGTGCCGCCGGGTTACGAAGACACTAGGTTTTTTCCCGTGTCCCGCGCCACGCGCGAGTCCATCCGCACGGAACTCGGCCTTTCCGGGCGCCTCGTGCTTGCCCTGGGCCGTGTGGCCGAGAACAAAGGCTACGACCTGCTCATCGAGGCCATGCGCACCGTGGTGCCGCGTGTGAAGGATGCGCGTGTGCTGCTGGCCATCGGTTCGCGCGAGCCCAACGAAGACGAGCAACGCCAGGTGGCGGAACTCAAAGCGCTCGCAACACGCCTGGACCTGCAAGACCATGTCATCTTCAAGGACTACCTTTCCGACGATGAGCTGGCCAACTACTATCGCGCCGCGGACGTGTTCGCACTCAGCAGCCGCTACGAACCATTCGGCATGACTGCTGTGGAAGCCATGGCTTGCGGAACGCCCACGGTAGTCACGACTGAGGGCGGACTGTGGGAGATGGTGGTGTGGGGCGTGGAGGCCATTTACGCCAACCCCCTCGACGCGGAAGCCTTCGGCCATGCCCTGTGCAACGTGCTGCTGTATCCCCGGGTGTGGAGCCAGTTGGCCAAGTACGGATCGCAAAAGGCGCGGGCGCGGTTCACCTGGTCGGGCGTGGCACAGCAGATCCTGGCAGCCATCGAGGAGGCCACGCAACAGGACGAGATTCCCGGCGTGCGGCTGGGTCGTTCGGCGGATGAGGCATGGAGCGAACGGTCCTACTCGTTAGCGACGTAGACGACACGCTCATCGGCGACGACGCGGCCCTGATCGACCTTGCGGCCTGGCTGGCGCCGCGCCGCACCTGGCTGCGTCTGGCGTACGCTTCGGGGCGGTTTTTCGAGTCCGTTGCCGAGTCGGTCGGCGAGACGGCTCTTCCGCCGCCCGATGCGGTCATCGGCGGCGTGGGGACGGAAATCCGCGCCTTTCCCCAGGGGACGCTTCTGGCTTGCGCCGGTGTCGATCCGCCGCCGCACTGGGATCCCGAGCGCGTCCGCGCCACGGTTGCGGCCGTGGACGGCGCCGCGCTCCAGCCCTCCGTGTTTCAATCCGCCCGCAAGATCAGTTTCTTTCTGCGAGACGCCGCTCCGGAAACGCTGGCGGAAATTGCGCGACGACTGCAAGCCGCCGGCATGGACGCCGATATGGTCTATAGCTCGCGCCGCGATCTGGATATACTGCCGCGCGGCGTACACAAGGGATCGGCGGCGCGCGCCCTGGCCGATGCCTGGGGCTTGGCGCCCGAAGCGGTTCTGGTGGCCGGCGACTCGGGGAACGATTTGTCGATGTTTCAAATGGGATTTCGCGGCATCGTCGTGGCCAACGCGCACCCGGAGCTGCGCACCCTGCGCGGGCCGCGCGTCTTTCAAGCCTCCGCGTCCTTTGCCGGGGGCGTGCTCGAAGGGCTGCAGCACTGGCTCGCGCAGGACGGCCGCGCATGAGCCTGATCGAGGAGGCCTTTCGCAAGGCGGTGGACGTGGTCCGCATGAACGTGACGGACCGCGGCTTCAGCGCGTGCAGCCTGAAACACGACGAAGACCCGCAGAGCAACTACCGCAGCGTCTGGTCGCGCGACGCGGCCATGACGCTCACGTGGATTCTGCCGCTCAACGATGCCGAACTCACCGCGTGTGCCCTCCGCTCCCTCGAAACGCTGCTGGGCGCGCAGTCGCGTGACGGACACCTGCCCAATTACGTGGATATCGCTACCGGGCGACCCGAGTACGGCGGCGTGGGCAACATTGCCGGCATCGATGGTGCCCTGTGGGTGGTTATCGCCGCGTGGAATTACGTCAACGTCACCGGCGATTCGTCGTTCACGCCCCGTTATTTCAACCAGATTCATCGCGCCATGAAGTGGCTGGGGGCGCACGATTCGAATTACTGCGGCCTGCTCGAGATCCCCGAGGCCTCCGACTGGATGGACCTCTTTCCCCGCTCCTACAACGTTCTCTACGACGAGGTGCTCTGGTATCGGGCCAACGTGGACTTCATCGAGCTTCGCAAGCTCGCCGGCCGGCCCACCGGCCGTTACGAAACCCGCGTGGAGCGCATTCGCACCTTGATCAATCAACGCTTCTGGCCGACCACCGAGACGCTGCGCGATACCGCGCAGACCTTTTCGGAAACGCAGTACAACCTCGGGCGCACTCGCTACCTGCTGGCACAGATCACCCCTTTCGGCTTTTCATGGCGCTGCGATGTTTTCGCGAACATCATCGCGGCGCTCTACGCCGTGCTCGACGACGACCGCTCCCGGCAGGTGTACCGCTTCCTGCGGCAGGTGGCCATCGACTCGCCGCGGCCGGTACGCGTGCTCTATCCCGCCATCCACCCCGGCGCGCGCGAGCTATGCGACGCCGCGGAGGTGGACGAGGACTGCGACGGGGCGGCGAACCCCGAAGAGCGCTGCGAGTGCGTGGAGCACGAGGTGCGCGGCTGTGACGAGCCCGGCGCTTGCGCGGCCGGGACGGTGCTCTGCGTCGACGGGAGCTGGGGGTCCTGCTCGATCAGCCCGCGCGAGGAGACGTGCAACGGCAAGGACGACGACTGCGACAACCAGATCGATGACTCGCCCATCGACGTGGGCGGCACCTGCGGTTCCTCCGTGGGCTCTTGCCGCACGGGAACGATCCAGTGCATCAGCGGAAGCCCCTCCTGTCAGGGCGCGACGGACCCGACTCCCGACATCTGCAATGGTCGGGACGACAACTGCGACGGTGTGATCGACGGCGTCGTCGTCACCCCCGCGGTGCCGTGC
>CAZMVD010000025.1:0-40066 GCA_964569425.1 uncultured Phycisphaeraceae bacterium | reverse complement strand
GCCCGACGAATGCGACCTGAGCGGCGGCGGCAGCGCCGACTGCAATGGCAACACCGTCCCCGACGAATGCGACATCGCCGCCGGCGCCAGCGACGACTGCGATGACAACGGCGTACCGGATGAATGCCAGGCGCCGGATGACTGCAACGGCAACGGCGTGCAGGATATCTGCGACCTGTTTGACGGCACCAGCCTGGACTGCAACGACAATGCCATTCCCGATGAGTGCGACGTCTTTTACGTGGATGCAGCGGCACAGGGGGCCAACGACGGCACGAGCTGGGCGGACGCGTTTTTGGATTTGCAGGATGCCCTGGCCGAGGCGCGGCGCACCTGCGGCGGTGCAAGCGTATGGGTCGCCGAGGGCGTGTATCGGCCGGCGCGGCCCAACGGTGATCGTGCCGCGAGTTTTGCGCTGATCAGCGCCGTAGAGGTACTGGGTGGTTTTTCAGGGAATGAGACCGATGCCGCGCAGCGCGATCCGCGAACCTACGCGACAATCCTCAGCGGCGATCTGAACGGAAACGATGATCCCGGACCGGCGTCGCGGGCGGACAATGCCTATCACGTGGTGACAGCGCATGGCACCGACAGCTCCGCGGTGCTGGATGGCTTCGCGATCGAGGGCGGGCAGGCCGACGGCGCGGGCGACGACGGCCGCGGGGGCGGGCTGTTCCTGATGAACGCCGCGGCGACCGTACGCGACTGTGTGTTTGTGGGTAACCATGCCGCGGAGGAGGGCGGGGCGGTGTATGCACGGGGCGACGCGGCGTTCGAACGGGTGGCGTTCTTCGGCAACCGCGCGGGCCGCGACGGCGGGGCGGTGCTGATTCCCACGCGCAACCCCACGTTCACCAACTGTCTATTCAGCGGCAACCGCGCGGCGCACGACGGCGGCGCCATCCGTCACCTGGAAGGCAGCCCGCGGTTGACGCACAGCACGCTCAGCGGCAACAGCGCGGGGCGCTATGGCGGCGGCGTATACAGCGGTGACATATTTCTGGCAGTCCACGGCGCCCCCCGCATCCCCGCCTTCGTGGACGTGGTCAACAGCATCCTGTGGGGCAATACCGCGGGCGACGGAGACATCACCGGGCAAACCGGGCAGATCGACGCGGACACGCTGTCGCTCGACCATTGCTGCGTGCAAGGCATCGCGCCCGGCACCGGTTTCGGCAATACCGGGGGCGATCCGCGCTTTGTGAACGCAATCGGCCCTGACGGCGTGGCGGGCACGCCGGACGACGACCTGCGCCTGCTGCCGGGATCGGCGTGTCTGGATGCGGCGCGGCTCGAGGTGTTTCCCCCGGTGGAACAGGACTTCGACAATGGGCCGCGGACACGCCATTGCCGCCCGGATATCGGCGCGTATGAATCGCCCCATTTCGCCGACTGCGACGGCAACGGCGCGGCGGATGCCTGCGAAACGCAGGACGGAACTTCCGACGATTGCAATGGGAATCTGATTCCCGATGTCTGCGAACCGGACTGCAACGGAAACGGCCGGCCGGATGATTGCGACATCGTTGACGGAATCAGCGCCGATTGCGACGGCACCGGCGTGCCCGACGAATGCGAGGAAGACTGCAACGGCAACGGCGTGGCGGACCTGTGTGATATCATCTTCCGCACGAGCAGTGACTGCAATTTCAACAACATCCCCGACGACTGCGAACTGGCCGACGGCTCGGCGCAGGATTGCAACAGCGACGGTGTGCTCGATTCCTGCGAAGTGGCGGTGGGTTTCTTTTCGCGGGTGGTCAACGCCACGCCGGTGGGCACCGGGGCGCCGCTGGTGCACCACATCGCCGCGCCGCCGCGGGCCATCAGTGACATCACATTGTCATTTATCGCCCGGGCCGATCTGGGGGCGCCCGATGAGTTTCTCACCGTGCTGCTCAATGGCGAAGTGGTGGGTACCGCGTTTACCGTGGCGGGGGTGGATTGCCCGGGCAACTCCGATCTGGCCGTGTTCCGCATGTCCGGCGACCTGTTCAACGATCTGGTGGACGGCGGCGACGCCGTGTTCGAGGTGGTCGCCAGCGACACGGTGGATCCGGACGCCTGTGCGTATGCCACCACGCTGACCTTCGTGGTGCGCTACGACCGCTCCGGTCCGCGCGACTGCGATCGCAACGGCGTGCCCGACGAATGCCAGGGCGACCGCGACGGCGACGGTGTGATCGACCCGTGCGATGAATGCCCCGACGACCCGCTGAAAACGCGCGTGGGCCAATGCGGCTGCGGTGTGGAGGACTTCGATTCCGACGGTGACGGCGTGGCCGATTGTGTAGACGTGTGCCCCTTCGGCGACGACAGCATCGACGAGGACGGCGACGGCGTGGCCGATTGCGCCGCGACCATCCCGGCGGCTTCGACCTGGGGTGTCATTGTCTTGACACTGCTGTTACTGGTGGCTGGGAAAATCAGTTTCGGTGTGCGCCGCGCCACCAATGTCTTTGGATGCTAACCTGCAATCAGCGCGCGAACATCGACCGCGAGCGCCTTGGCGATCCGCTTGAGGGTGCGGATCGTGGTGTGGTCGGGCCGGCGTTCGATGCGCGAGATCTGCGATTGCGGCAGGCCGAAACGGTCGCCAAGCTGCTTCTGGGTGAGCCCCGCGGCCTTGCGGGCGCGGGCGATTTCCTCGCCGGCGAGCTGAAGGCCGAACGCGTCGGCGTCCACCCAGTCGTCGGGGTTGTAGCCCGCGTCGATCCGCGCGACGGCCTCTTGAATCATGCCTCTCTCGGGGTGTCGCCACTGATTCTCGATGGGCACCACTGTTTGTACTCCCCTTCACAATAACGGTCGGTCATGCCCGCAATGTAATCGCCGATGACCCGTTCGGCGCCCTGCTCGCGAATCCGTGCCGCAAACCGCTTCGGCAATCGGCCCGGGTCGGCGCGGTAGGCGGCGAACAGCCCGCGAATCATCGCCTGCCCGCGGCGGTCGGTGGCCGCGATGTCCGGATGGCGATACACCCGCTCCAGCAAGAAACGCTCCAGTTCCCCGACCCGCCCGGCCATGGCGGCGGAAAACCCCACGACGCCCTCCGACGCCACGCCCGATACATCGCCCACGTCCGCGAACCCGCCCGGCCGCCGTTGGCGAGCCACCGCCAGGCAATCAGCAAGCACTTCGTCCAGCATCGCATCGAGCACCGGCCGGCGAATGGCGAAGACGCCGAGCGCACGATGCTTGGGATCGAGGGCCGCAAGGCCGGACCGCCACAGGTCGACTTCGCCCAGTGCGCCAAGGTCCACCAGCCCCGCACCCATCGCATCTTCCAGATCATGAATATTATAGGCCACGCGGTCGGCCAATGAGACGATCTGACTTTCCACCGAAAGGGCACTCCCAGTATCGCTTGTCGCCGGGGCTGATGGAGTCGCTTCATCCGACGTCACGTGCGGGGCGGGCGATTCCCTTCGTTCCGGTTCGTCATAGGGCGTAGCGTGGCCCGCCAGCCCGGCGCGGGTCGCGGCCGTCAGGTTGAGCCCGCGAAACGCCGGAAACGGATGTTCCAGATATTCCGCCACGCGCAGCGCGTGCAGGTTGTGGTTGAAGCCGCCGATGGGCGAAAGGCATTCGTGCAGCGCCACCTCCCCGGCGTGGCCGAAGGGTGGATGGCCGAGGTCGTGCGCCAGCGCGATCGCCTCCGCCAGCGATTCGTTGGCGCGCAGCGCCCGCGCGAGCGAGCGTGCGATCTCCGCGACCTCCAGCGTGTGCGTGAGCCGCGTGCGGAAATGGTCGTGATGCGCCGGCGCAAAGACCTGCGTCTTGTGCTCCAGCCGCCGAAAGGCCGTGCACGCGATGATCCGCCGTCGATCGCACTCGAAGGGATCGCGCAGTGGGTCGGGCGGCTCGGGATGGTCGCGACGCACCGCACCGCCGGCCGCGCGGGTGGCATAGGATGCCAATCGATCGTCACTTGAGGAATCGTGCATGACGGCGCGGCCCGCGAAGGATCTTACTCACCGGCGCAGTCCGGCCTGCTCTGCCCGATCCACCAGCTCGGCGTATAGCGCGTTGAGCGCGTCGGGAATCACGCGGCAATCTCCCACCACGGCCATGAAGTTGGTATCGCCCACCCAGCGGGGCACGATGTGCGCGTGCAGGTGCCCGGGCAGCCCCGCCCCCGCGCAATGCCCCACGTTGTAGCCGATGTTGAACCCTTGCGCTTTGACCGTGTCGCGCAGGAGCCCTACGCCGTCGCGGATCAGCCGGCTCATTTCGGCCAGTTCGTCGTCGGTCAGGTCGGCCAATTCGGCCTTGTGTGCCGCGTGTGCGATGAGCAGGTGGCCGTTGGTGTAGGGAAAGCGGTTCATCACCACGAACGCGCTCGCCCCCCGCCATACGACGTGGTTGGCGGAATCGCATGCCGGGTGCGCCCAGTAATCGCACAGAAAGCACCCGGACTGTTCCTCCTGTTCATCCATGGAGCGGATGTATTCCATGCGCCAGGGCGCCCACAGGTTGCGGTTGCATTCGGTCATGTAGATCGGCTCCCGGAGGTCGCCACGAGTGTATCGCCGACCACGCCGCCCAACAACCCGAAACGGCGATTGGCAGCCACGCCCGGCGCCGGTAGACTTGCATTCCATGCAACGATTCCAACGCAACGAATGCAACCGAACCGTCGCCGTCGCCATGTTCGCCATGATGATGGTCTTCTCCTGGTGCGGGTGCGGGCGCGATGTGCGACTGGTGGGGCAGAAGCTCCGCGAGGTCACTGTGCACACCGTCACGCACTACGGCCTCACGCTCGACGAGCAGGCGGAACCTGAACAAGTGGCCTATGTGCTGCTGCGCGCCATGCGTGACGACGCGCTCGCCCATTCGCCCGAAGAGCGCGAGGCGGCGCTCGACAAGCAGTTTGACGTGGCCGCGGGCGGCGCCATCACCTCCCTGACGCCCGCGGGCTTCACTGCTGCGGAAACACTCCACCGCGTGGTTTCGCATTGGACGCCGGTGGTGGGGCATTACGCGGCCAGTTTCGATTTCGCATGGGACGCGGCCAAGGACCGGCTGGTTCGGCTGAGCATCGCCCATGAAAAAGGCGAAGCAAAGGAGTGCCAGGTGCTCATGGAACTGGACAGCCCGGACGGCGATCCGAATGCCCGCGTCGTGTTGATCATCGGACTGATCCAGGAGAAAGGGTATTGGCGCGTGTACCGCGTGGGTTTCGTGCCCAACCAGCGTGCCATTCGCCTGCGAACCGGTGTGAACGTGGAGGTACCGCCGACGCCATCGACCCCGCCCTCCGCCGACTCGCATGATGGGCACGAGCATCCATAAGAGGCGAGAGGCGTGAGACATGAGGCGAGATTGGGGGGGCGTTCGACATTTCCCATCGTCAATTGGCATTTGGCAATGGCATCTTTGCTCTCGCCCCGCGCCTCTCGCCTCACGCCTTGCACCGCCAGCGATGGGCGGCACCCTGGCATGGGTCGCACAGTGACGTAAACCATCCGGCAGCCAACCCATGGAACCTCGAAAAATAGAAGTCAAAGGCGCGCGGGAGCACAACCTGCGAAGTGTCTCGCTCACCCTGCCGCGCGGACGGCTGATCTGCTTCACCGGCGTGTCCGGCAGCGGCAAGAGCAGTTTCGCGTTCGACACACTGTTCGCCGAAGGCCAGCGCCGCTACCTCGAATCGCTCAGCGCCTATGCCCGGCAGTTCCTCGGCCAGCTCGCCAAGCCCGACGTCGACCACATCACCGGCCTGAGCCCCGCCATCGCCATCCAGCAGAAGACCAGCGGCTGGAACCCGCGCAGCACCGTCGGCACGATTACTCAGATTCACGATTACCTGCGGGTGCTCTACGCGCGCATCGGGCGCCAGCACTGCCCCAAGTGCGGCCGGGCGATCGCGGCGCAGACCCGCGAGCAGATCATCGCCCGCATTCTCGCGCTTCCCGCCGGCGCGCGGCTGATGGTGCTCGCCCCGATCGTGCGCGGGCAGAAGGGCGAATACCGCGATCTGTTCGACGACCTGGTGCGGCAGGGTTACGGGCGCGTGCGGGTGGACGGGGCGGTGCACAACCTCAGCGAGCCGCCGGCGCTGGCGCGGCATCGGCGGCACACGATCGAGGTGGTGGTCGATCGGCTGGTCCTGTCCGGAACGGTGCGTCCGCGCCTGGCGGAGGCGGTGGAAACGGCCCTCAAGCTGGGCGACGGAACGCTTATTTTGCACGTGGCGGCTGAAGAGGCTCGGGAAATTCGAAACGCCGAAACGGCGAAAGTCGAAACGCCGAAACGCCGAAAGCCGCAACGTCGACCTGCCGAGACGGCGACCGCAACGGCGGACGAATCGACATCGTTACCCGACGCGGGAGCGCTGAACGGGGGCACGGACCTACTGCTTTCGTCCCACTATGCCTGCGCCACGTGCGACGTGAGCTTCGAGCCGCCGAGTCCGCAGCTCTTCAGTTTCAACTCGCCGACGGGGATGTGCCTGACCTGCGACGGGATGGGCACGACCTTCGACTTCGACCCGGTGAAGCTGGTGCCCGACCCGAGCCGGAGCTTTCTCAATCTGGCGATCGAGCCGATGCGCACGCGCATCGGTCGCTGGCGGCGGCACATCTTCCGCGGCGTGGCGGCCCACGTCGGCTTCGACCTCAAAGCGCCCTGGGGCAAGCTGCCGGAAAAAGCACGGCAGGCGCTGCTTTACGGGTTGGGCGATGAGCACGTTACCTATGAATGGCGCACGCGCGGCGGCGTATGGCGGCACGGCGGCCCTTTCGCGGGAGTGATCGCCGAGCTGCGCGACAAGCACCGCAAGGCACAGTCGGCCTTTGTGCGTTCCTATTATGAGAAGTACATGCGCCAGGCGCCGTGCCCGGACTGCCGTGGCGGGCGGCTCAATGCCCAGGCGCTGGCCGTGCGCGTGGGCGGGAAGACCATTACCGAACTGTGCGCGATGTCCATCGCCGACGCGGCTGCCTTCTGCGACGGGCTGACGCTTTCGCCGACGGAGCAGACCATCGCGCGCGACGTCGTCCGCGAAATCCGCGGGCGCCTTCAGTTTCTGTTGGACGTGGGGCTTGAGTACCTCACGCTGGAGCGCACCGCACCGACCCTGTCGGGCGGCGAGTCGCAGCGCATCCGTTTGGCGAGCCAGATCGGCGCCGGGTTGGTGGGCGTGCTCTACATTCTCGATGAGCCCAGCATCGGCCTGCACCACCGTGACAACCGCCGCCTGCTCGATTCGCTGCTGCGGCTGCGCGACCTGGGCAACACGGTCATCGTGGTCGAGCACGACGAGCAGACGATGCGCGCCGCCGACGAAGTCGTCGACTTCGGTCCCGGCCCCGGCGTCCGCGGCGGCGAGGTCGTCGCGCAGGGCAACATTGAAAAAATCACCCGCAGTCGAAAATCGTTGACCGGTAAGTTCCTCCGCGGGGAGGAACGAATTGAGATTCCCACGAAACGAAGGGTGGTGATGCCTGCCAAGAGTCGAACGCGATCCGCGTTGCGTCCGCAGGGACGCGGGCGTCTTGTCGGATCGGGGTAACCCAGGCTCGGGCGGCGAATTCAGATGGACTCGTGAGGCAGTTCCGCCGCTCGAACAACAGGAAGCGCGCTGCACGAAGAGTAAAGAAGTACGCTCAAGAGGCCATACCGTCGTCAACTCCATTGACGACCATGGGAGAAGATCATGACCAGGTCATTCGTTCGAAATGGAATGCGGCTGCTTATTGTCGTCGGTTGCGTTGTGGTGGGGGGCGCCCTGCTCGTCGCGACACTCGGGTGCGCCACACGTCCGATCGAAGTGAAGCAGTTCGGAAACATGCATGAGGTCCTGTCGGCCGGAGCGAGCCAGGCCCACGCCAAAATAACACTGTCCGAGGCCATGGAACGGCCGCACGCTTATGCCGTGGGGGCGCTCGCCGGGCTGAGCGGAGAGGTTACGATTATCGACGGACAAGCATGGCTCTCTCGTCCTTCCGGCCAAGGTCTGGACACTGACGGTCCTACTTCCAAGACCGAGGGCGAAGCGGCGTTCCTCACCGTTGCTTACGTGGATCGATGGCAAGAGGCGTCGATGCACGGGGCGTTGGCGGGCGCGGATTTGGAACGCTTCATCGCGGACCAGGGACGCGGTTTCGGCATAGACGTCGACCGTCCGTTCCCGTTCGTGATCGAAGGCGAGTTGTCCGACTTGCAGGCGCATGTGATCAACGGAATCTGTCCGATGAAGCCCGGCGTGCGGCTGACCGCAGACTTGCAACCGTGGCGCTATCAATTGGAGCGGCCGGTCCGCGCTACCATCGTTGGGTTCTACGCGCCCGATTCGGTCGGGAAGTTAACGCACCCCGGAACGGCCGTTCACGCGCATGCGGTGTTTGAGTTGGACGGCCGGGCCGTCACCGCTCACGTGGAGCGGCTGGCGGTTGCACCCGGCGCAGTGCTTCGACTTCCTGACGTCGATTAGTGCGCTCACGAATTGAAAGCGCGCCTCGCACTTCCGTGCCCGTGCGGTGGGGAACGCGAGGTATGCGCCCGGCGGCGCGGTTAACTTACCGCGCGCAATCCTGCGGCGCGGGGATCAGGCAGATGAACTTGAGCGGGTCGCCGCCGGTGTTGCGGAACTGGTGCCGCTCGTTGGCGGGGACGAAGATCACGTCGCCCGCCTGAAACGGGCGCTCCCCCTGCTCGGACCAGGCCGTGCCGCGGCCGGCAAGCACCAGAATCTCGTGCTCGTAATCGTGGCTGTGGTGCGGCGTGAAGCCGCCGGGCGCCACCTCGAACTGCCGCATGTGGAAGTTGCCGGCTCCGTCGGCCGGGCCGATGAGCATGCGCATCGCCGCGCCGCTGGCACCTTCCATGGTCACCGGTTTCTGCTCGTGGCTGTCGATCGATTGAATCTTCATAACGCCTCCGGGTGAATGTCGAATGGCGAATCAGGAATGGCGAATGTGGCGTACGCAGGCCGGTGGATCATTCGACATTCTCGATTCGCCATTCGCCATTGCTATTTATCGTCCGCCGGGAACACCCACTGGCTGCCCGCGGGCGCATACTCCAGCAGTTCGCCGGGCTGGAAGTAGAGCGCGATTTCTTCCGCGGCCGACTGCGGCGAATCACTGCCGTGCACCAGGTTGAACGAGCGGCTGGCCCCGAAGTCGCCGCGGATGGTGCCCGGCGCCGCCTCGTAGCCGAAGGTCTTGCCCATCAGCGTTCGGGCGATCTCGATGCACCGGTTTCCCGCGAGCACCATGACCACCACCGGACCGCTGGTGATGTAGTCGATCAGCCCGGGATAGAACGGCTTGCCTTTATGTACCGCGTAATGCCGCTCGGCCAGCTCGCGCGAGATGTGCATGAGCTTCATGGCCGCGACGGACAGTCCCTTCTCTTCAAACCGTTGCAGGATGCGCCCTACCAGCCGGCGCTGCACCGCGTCGGGCTTGAGAATGATCAACGTGCGTTCCAAGGTTGAGGTACCTTTCCTGTTCAAGGATACGTTGCGGCGTCGAATCCTGCGACCGAACCGTCGGCCGCGCCACGTTTGCTGCCTGAGCAAAAAGGGAATCTATGACGGCGGGCGCTCTCCTGCAACCCGCGGTGCGACGCAAAGCGCCCGGCGCGGGGGAGGGCCCGTCGTAACCGCTTGCTATCGCCAGCGGGCCAGCAGGAGCGTTCGATCGTCGCCCGCCGGACCGTGCGCGTCTGCGAGGGCGGTCAGCGCCGAGTAGATGTCCGCCAGCGGTCGATCGGCGTGTTGCACGATGAGCGATTCGATGGGTTCCTCGCCCAACAGTTGTCCGCGCGCGTCCATCGTTTCCATGAAGCCGTCGGTGAGCATGACGAAAAGGTCGCCGGCGCCGGGCGCGACGGTGCGTGCGGCAAACGCCTCATCGGCCGACACGCCCAGCGGAAGGTGCTCGTTGGGCAGTCGGTGCAGGGTGCGCGTGGCGCGCTCGTAGTGCAGAATCGGCAAGTGGCCCGCCAGTGCGTATTGCACCCGCGCAGCGCCGTTGCACCGCAGGCAGGAAAAGGTCACAAACGTCTGCGGCTCGGTGAGTTCGTGCACCAGCCGGTTGAGGTCGCGCACCAGTTCTTCCAGCGGTCCGCCTTCGCGCAGGCGCATGCGCAGCGCCGCCTTGACCATGGCCATGAGCACCCCGGCCGCCACCCCGTGTCCCGACACGTCGGCCACCACGGCGGTGTGACCTTCGGCGGTTTCGACCAGATCGACCAGGTCGCCGCCCATCTCGCTGCTGGCGGTGGACCGCCCGAAGAACTCGACGCGCGGCGTCGCGGCGGCGATGGGTGTCACTAGCGTGTCATGGATGCGGCGGGCGAGGTCCATTTCGGTTTGGAGGCGTAGGTGGCGGAGCCCTTCGTCGCGGATGTAGCGCACGAACAGAACATAGCCGACCACGAACATGGCCAGGCAGGCGACCACCTCAGTTAGCAGGCGCGGGTTGAGCCCGCCGCGGCGCATCGCCAGGCTCAGCGATTGGGAGGGGATCAATATGTCGATCACCACGGGCACGACGATGCTCGCGGGAACCAGAAGAAAGAGCAGCCGCAGGCCATGGTGAAAGGCGTGCACCCAGCCGACGGCGATGAGCCCGGTCATCAGCACCATCAACCCCACGCCGTACCAGGGGCGCGGCGTGACCATGGCGATGTCCAGCAGAATGCCGAGCGTGCCGAAGAGGAAAAACGTGCTCAGGTAGAGCCGCAGCGGGATTCGCTGTTTTCGGCGAAGTCCCTTCCGGCGCGACGGTGGATGATCCATTCTCGACCCCGAAAGGGCCTGAGGCCCGAAACCAAGCAATGCGTTCAGATAAAGGCGAGAGGATAGGGCGGGACGATTCGGCCGCCAAGCACTACGCGAAGTCCTGCGCGGGGGCCGCGCGACGCCGGGTTGGCGGTTAATCGGGTTCGATTGGCGCATCGGCACGGAAGGTGGGGCGGCGATGCGGAGGCACCGAGAAGCCGGAAAGAACAACATGGGGGGGGCGCTTCGCGGGGGCGGGAAGGGATCAGGTAGAGAATGGCGAATGGCGAATCAAGAATGTCGAATGAGTGGGCGGAAGGCGTAGGGCGAGAGGCGAGAGAACGCTGAAACGTCGAAACGCCAAAATCGGCAATTGGCAATTGGCAATTGGCGATCGACAATCGATGCTCGGCATTCGGCCATCGACAGGCCGCCGTCCCCATGAACGTCGGCGCGGCGAACCCATCCCGGGGATGGTTGGTTGCTATCGTCGGCGGGTGGCGCGGTCCATTTCGCGGCGGTGGTCGCGCGCCTTGAGGTCCTGGCGCTTGTCGCGGACGTTTTTTCCGCGCGCCAGCGCGATGGTCACCTTGGCGATGCCGCGCTCGTTGAAGTACACGCGCAGCGGCACGATGGTCATGCCCTTGAGGCGAACGGCCTGTTCCAACTTGCGGACCTCGCGCGCGCGGGCCAGCAGCTTGCGGCGGCGCATGGGCTCGTGGTTGACGGTGTGGCCGAACTTATAGGCCGGTATGTGAAAATCGATCAACCAGAGCTCGCCGTCGTCGATCCGGGCGTAGGACTCGTCGAGCGAGGCACCCTGGGTGCGAAGGCTCTTGACTTCGGTGCCCAGCAGCATGAGGCCGCACTCGAGGCGCTCCAGCAGCTCGAACCGAAAGCTCGCCTTCTTGTTGGAGCAAACCGCGTGATGCTGGTCGGTAGCCTTGGCGCTCATAAACTGTCACTGAACAAATGGTATAATTGGGTGTACCCATGATTCGGTACCCGTCTGCGAGCCGATTCTATGGGTAGGAGGCAGCGATTCCAAGGCGGTCGGCTCTGCACGGGGCGCGATGCCGGATTGGCCGCGGCCTGCCGGTGCGAGGCCTGAGAGGCGGTCGCCAACCCAGTTACTTCGGATATAATGGTTCATGCGAGGCGGACACATGAGCAGCGAAACCAACGGCGGCATTACGCGTAGTGAGGAACAGCGGCTGATCGCCGGCGTTCGCGCCAAGGACCGGGATTCGATCCGTGGACTGGTGGACGCGTACAAGGACCGCCTGTTCGCGTTCATCTGGCGGATGACCCGCAACCACCACGACGCGGAAGACGTGTGCCAGGAGTCATTCCTGAAGGCCTTCGCGTCGATCGACAGCTTTTCCTCGGAATATCGGTTCAGCACCTGGCTGTTTACCATCGGTTACCGCGTGTGCCTGAATCGCCTGCGGCGCAAGCAGATCGTGGGCACGGACCTGGACCTGGCGATGGTTTCGCCGGCGGCGCAGGATTCGACGATCGACGCGGTGGAGTCGCGCGAGGCGGGCGAGCTGCGCGACATGGTGTGGAGCGCGGTGGATCAGCTTTCCGAAGCGCAACGGGCGGCGGTGCTGCTGTTTTATCGCCACGACATGCCCTGCCAGGACATTGCGCGGGTGCTGGAGCTGCCGGTGGCCACGGTCAAGAGCCACCTGCACCGCGGGCGCAACCGGCTGCGCGAGATTCTGGAGGCGATGGGCGAAGAAAAACTCGGCGCGTTCCGCAATTTTTCCGCCCAGGCCGGGTAAAAGGGGTGGACGAGGACGCTCGAAAGCGTTCCTGCACCCGGATGGCAGTTGGGCCGTGTCATGCGCTGCGAAGAGGCACGCCAGTACTTTGACGCTTATCTCGACGGCGAACTGTCGCCGGCGCTGGCCACAGAGCTGGGCGCTCACCGCCTGCGCTGTGCCGATTGCCGGCGGCGGCTGGCGCTGCTGGAAGTGAGCGGGCACATCATCGCGGCCGATCGCGACCCGGTGGGTTTGCAGGACGGATTCACCCACCGGTTGCTGGCGTGCATGGAGGCGCCGGCGGTTTCGGCGCCTTCGCGAGTGCAACGGTGGCTGTACATCGGCGCCCCGCTGGCGGCGGCGGCGGTGGTGGCGCTGGCATTCGTCGGCGCATTTGACCGGCGCACGCCCAACCTGGTCCTGGGCGAGAAGGCGATCAACGAGGCGAGCTTCGACCCGCTGGACGAGGCGGAAGACGGGCTCGCGGGCGCTGACGAACCATCGGCGGAGGAACAGCCGGAGCCGGTCGATCCGTCGGCGCAGGCGATGCAGCACTGGATCGAAAGCGGCAAATCGCTCGGTCAGATGTTCAACATGACCATTCTGCAAACGCTGGACATTCTCGAGGAAGCCAAGCACGCTTCCGGCGCCATGGAGCCTTATCCCGGCACGGCGGCGCCCAACGGCGCGGCGAATCCGAAACAGCCGGCTCCCCACCCAGCGCCCCGTCAACCCTGATCGTATCTTCCCGGCATGATCGAGAATCGCATTCCGGCGCACGACGGGAGCACCGGCCTGCTTTGGGCCGACTTCGTGGCTCAGAAGATGCGTCGAGTGGTCGATGGACCACCCGAGGGTATGCTATCCAACGTGAATCGAAGTCACCCAATTCACGGCCGCGGGTTTACGGCGCTGTGGCTCATCGTGTGCGTGGCAGCCGCGCCGGCCGCGGGATTCGCGCAGGCTCCGCCACGGTCCGGGACGGCGGTGCCGTTGTCGCGTTTCGTTCCCGCCTCCTCCCGATTGTTTATCACGTTTCGCAAGGTGGACGACGTGGACGAAGCGCTGCGGCGCACGCACGCGGGGCGGCTGTTGGCCATGATCAGCGCCGGCGAGCCGGGGGTGAAGCCGGACGATCTGCGGACGATCATCCGGCGGCTGATCGGCGTGGAGCCGGCGGCGCTGCCGGAGTCAGCCCTGCCCGTGGAGATCGGTGTAGTCGCCGACTCGCTGTTCGACCTGAGCAAGGCGGTGTGGCTGTTTCGCGTCGGTGATGAGGGGCTGATTGAAAAGTGGTTTCCGGCGGAACGGCGCCGCGCAGAGAGCGGCGGCGGTCCGGTCCGGACGTTTTCCACCAACGACGGGGTCAACGTCTGTGTGCGCGAGAACATCCTGGCCGTGGCGCGGCACCCGCGGGCGCGGGCGCCGCTGCGCGACGTGCGCCGTCTGATGGTGCTGGGCGGCGGGGAGAATCTCGAAGCGGTGGCGGCGTATCGAGAGCTGGCGTCTTACCTGCCGGCGCGGGAACTGGCCACGGTCTATGCGGCGTTTCCGCGCGCCGGAACCTCGAAGGGTCCGCGCGCGTGGGCCTGGATTCCGCCGGTGGAACGGTTGATCCTTGCGCTGTACGAGCGTGACGGCCGGTTGGACATCGCGTGCCGGGCGGCCCTGCGGTCTCCGGCGCCGGCGGCACCGCTGCGGCGCGAGACCATCGCGCAATTCAAACGACTTCCGCACACCAGCATCGGGGTATGGGCGCTGACGACCGATCTTTCCCAGGCTTATGCGCGCGCGGTCGCGGGCCCTTCGGATAGCGCACTGCGCCGCTACCTGACGCTGTTCACCGGGTTGCATGGTGAGACCGCGCCCGACAGCCTGTCGTTGAAGAACCTGGGGCCGGATGTGCTGGTGATCTGGGGGCAGGACCTGGCGATTGAATCGGCGGCGCCGCAACTGGCGGTGATGATCCGCTCCGGCGCCGCGCGGGCCATGCGCGGCAACGTGACGACGACGGTGCAGAACCTCATCCAGTTGTTGCAGGCCGTCGATCCGGTGCCCGAGGAAGCGCGCCCGGCGTTCCAACTGACGCATCACCTGGGCACGCCCATCGTGCACGTTCCCCTGGGCCGTTACGCGGAACATTCCGCCTTTGCGGTGTCCCAACTTCTGGTTCACGTGGACCCGGCCTGGGCGGCGGTAGATGACTGGCTGATCGTGGCCACGCACAGCCGGCACATTCAGCGTATTCTCGATGCGCGGAGCGGACTGGTTCCGACGCTGGAGTCGCTGCGCGACGTGGGTGAAATCGCGGCCGCGGGCAGCGGACTTTCCACGCTGGGCGTGGTCCAGCCTGCGTACGTCGCGCAGATTCTCAACCAGTGGGTGCGGGACGCCGACGCGGGGAAAGTAACGTTGCTGGCCCCGGATTCGTGGCTGGAGAAGGACGAGGACGCGCCGCCGACCCGGTCGCTGGGGCGATTCTCGGTATTTGCGGACGTGGACCCCGGCACGGTCGAGGTCGCCGCGGTCGGCGAGGAGGCGGGCGACGCGCCACTACAGCCGAAGGACCGCATCATCGGGATTGACGGGCAGGTTCTCAGCCTGGCGCGCCCGATCGAGGATCTGCGGCGGCGCTGGGCGGCATCGCCGGCGCGGCCGGGTCCGACACTGCGCATTGAACGCGACGGCATTTTGCAGGAGGTGACCGTGGCGCGGGCGCTGGTTCAACCGCAGACAACCATGATGGGCCTGGAGCCGGTCGACGCGCTGCGCGAGATGGCGGCGTTGATCGGTGCGCTGGAACTGGCCACCTGGTCAATCAACCCGAACGACGACCAGCGTCTGTCGGCGCGCGTGACGCTGCGATTCGTCGGCGACGCGCCGACTTCCGCAGGGACGCCGGCGCCGTGAGTAGGCGGCGACGCGCTCGGGCGGCCAGCCGGCTGCGGCGGCGTACGTTTCCTGATCGGCGACCGTTTCCCGCGCGGCGCCGGCTAGCGCGCCGCGGCGAGTTCGCGGTGCCGTGTGGAGCCCTCGATCACGTGGACGTAGGTATCGACGAATCCGTCGAGCGCTTCTTCAAACTTGCGCCGTGCCCAGGGCCCGTCCAGCACAGACATCTCGACGCGGTCCGACGAGGGTGGGTGCTTGGGCTGGCGCGGGACGCAGTGCTCGATGTGCACTTCGACCTGCTCGAGGCCCATGAGTCGAAAGGTGAGCAGGACATACGCATTCTCGCCGATGGAGTACTTGAAGGCCCGAATGCCCCCTTTGGCCAGCGGCACGGCCGAATGCAAACCCTGTCCGGCGGTAAACTCGCGGTATTCCTCAAACAGCGGGGCCAGAACCTCTTCGGCCAACTTCTCAAAGCGTTCGCGGGAAGCCGTTCGCACCGTCTCCAGTTTCTGCGTGAATCGATCCTGCCACTTGTTCATGGTTGGTCCCCCCCCAACTGACATTGCGGCACCCCAGCGCTCCCCGCGCGCACGGAAAGGCCGTGGGCCGAAGATCGGGCACCAAAGTGTACGATACGGGACATTCTGGGTCTGAACCCCCGACCATTCGCCACGGGATGGCGATCGGCAGGCCGAAGATGGGGACCGGCAAGAGGGGCCGAAAACTCTGCGGCCGACGGCACGCCCCTTCCGGCACCGCAAAGGCGGTCGTTGCGACGATCCTCGACGAGGGCGACCGTGATTCGGTTGACGCAGGGAGGCGACAAGGTCACCATCCGCCCGGCGCCCTCGGAAAGGGACGCCGCCGGAAGGCGGATTGGGGGGAAACATTGCCGGCGCCGCGGGCACTCCCCGGTCAGACTTCAGGACGGGTATTGATGCCGTTTTCGTTGCTGTCACCTTCGTTCCTGGCCCTGGCCGCGGGAACGGCGCTGCTGCTGGCGGTGTTCCGCGGGTGGGCACGGCAGGTCGCATTCCTGGCGGTCAACGTGGTCTTTGTCGCTGCCATGCTGCTGACACCCGCCGGCGCGGCCAGCACGATGCTGTTCTGCCTGCTGGGTTACGTGATCGTGCGGTGGATCGGCCGCGCGCCGCGAATCGGGTTTGCGGTCGGGCTGCCGGTGTACGTGGCGCTGTTCGTCTACCTGCGCAACTACGACTTTCTGGTGTGGGTGGTGCCGGAGTCATTGCGCACCGCGGGACAGTTTGCCACCGTGGGGTTGAGCTTTCTGTTTTTCAAGATCGTTCACGCCATGATCGAGGCGCGCAGCGGGACGCTGGGGCCGATCGACTTCCTCAGCTTTGTGAACTATGGGCTGAACTTCACGACCTTCATGATGGGGCCGATCCAGCGCTATCAGGATTTTGCGGCGCAATGGTCGGGTCGCGCGCCGGCGGTAGCGCCCACCCCGATCGCCCATTTCGACGCGGCGCTGCGCGTCCTGGTGGGGCTGGTGAAAGCTTACGTCATCGCCGACCGCCTGGCGCCATACGCGCTTTCCGCCACGCCGGACCTGATAGACGTATCCCGGTTGACGTTGCTGGGACGCATCTTCGCGTTCTACTTTTACCTTTATTTCAACTTCGCGGGCTATTGCGACGTGGTGATCGGCATCGGCTGTCTGCTCGGGGTTCGCCCGCCGGAGAACTTCGACAAGCCGTTTCTGGCGCGGAACATCTCCGACTTCTGGTTTCGCTTTCACCGCTCGCTCACGCAGTGGCTGACGAACTACGTGTTCTCGCCAGTGTACAAGAAGGCGCTGGAGACGAAGTTTTTCGCGGCGCGGCCGCTCTGGGCGATGAACGCGGCACTGCTGCTGACCATGCTGGTGTCGGGGCTCTGGCACGGCACGAGCCTGGCGTTCCTGCTGTTCGGGCTGACCCACGGCCTGTACTTCGTCGTTTTTCGCACGTGGGAAGCCCAGGCGATCCAACGGCGCGGCAAGGCGTGGCTGCGGCAGTGGCGGGCGCGCTGGTACGTTCAGGCGCTGAGTATTGTGGCGACGCTGACGGCGGTTGCACTGTCGCTGGTGTTCTTCCGGCTGGATGCGGCCACCGCTCTGCGGGTTTTCGGGAGGTTGATTGGACTATGATGCGAAAGTGGATTCCACGCCTGGCCGCGGCGGCGGCGCTTATGCTGGTGCTGATTCTGTTTTCGGCCACGGAGCTGGATTTTGTCTACACCGGCTTCTGACAAGCTGCAACACGTGGCGACAGCGCTGCTGATCGTGCTGGGGCTGTTCGCCGCGCTGCACGCCGGATTGTGGTCGCTGGCGAGTGCCGTCGAGCGGCGTGGCGGCGTCTACCCGTGGCGCGACGAAGACGTGCTGCGCTACCTGCTGCCGAGCCTTTGGGCGCCGCGCGGCAAAGTGCGCATGCTGATCGCCGGCCCCAGCGAAGCACGCGAAGACCTGCTGGCCGAGCGTTTCGCCGAGGCGTTTCCCGAGACGGACGTGATTCAGGGGGCGCTCAGCCTGGGAACCTTCGACGACTTTCTACTGACGCTCGAGTACCTCGAAAAGGCTCACGGACCGACGTCGCTTCCGAAGCGGCTGATCCTGGGACTAACGCCTCGTTTCGTGGCCAACATTCCGCGCGACGACTCACCGTGGGAAGCGGCCATCGATCGATACAGTCCGGCGTTTCGTGTCGCGGCCAGCGGCGACGGCCCCCGACTGCACCCGAAACCCTGGTGGGAGCGGATCGCGTCGCGGGGACGGTTTCTGCTCAAGCAACAGAAACGCTACAAGGCCGCGCTGTGCGCGTTAGCGCTGACCTGGCTGACTCCCGACGGTTCCGCGTCTTCGCCGCCGCCCGCCGGGCGAACCGCGACATTGAATTGGATGAGTTACCAGTACCGCGCGACTGGGTGGCACGACCGCTTGATACGCTCGTTGCGCCTGTACCTCATGCCCTACAAGTACCACAACCTTCGCCCGATGCGCGCGGAGGCGCTGGAATCGTGGTTAACTTTCGAAGAGTCTTTTTGGTTCAAGGTTCACCAGTGGAATCCGACTCAGGATGCGGTGATGGTGAAATCGCGGATGGCGCGCCTAATTGAGATAGGCTCTCGATTGAACATTGATTTGATGGTTTTGTTTCTGCCGGAACATCCCGCCAACCGGGCGCGCTACCCGGCGGGTTACTACGAATCGTACGCGTCGCTGGTTAGCGAAGCACTGGCGGGCATACCGCGCCTCGACCTTCGCACGCTGCTAAATGCGGCGGAGTTTTACGACGTGGGCCATGCGACGCTGGAAGGCGCCGAACGGACAACTTCGGCCCTGATTGCTTTCCTTTCCTCGTCCGCACCTTCGGGGTCGTCGTCCGCACGGAATCGGTAGTAGCACTTCGAAAAGCCGCGGTCAGCGGCGTACGGCACGTCACCGCATCGAGATGCAGGGTTTGCGGTAAGCGTCCATTTGATTTGCACCGCAATCGCTCACTCGATGCTTTCGGGAGTCAGTCTCAGTTAAGCGTATTGGCTAATTGCGCGCAAGTGACATGGATTGTCGCCACGTCTCTTTTCATGGCCCCAATAACGAGTAGAAGAACACTCGGTCGGACGAATCGGTTGTTTCCGACGCCTCGTCTTTCGGCGGCGAATGAGGATCAGAGGGCAGAGTTCACCAACGTGGCTGACGAGTTCACGACTTTGGGGTCGCTGACCATCGGCGACTCCGCTTATTTTGAACGACGAATCGACGCGCTGGACATCGACGCATTCGCGAAACTGTCCGGAGATCAGAACAGCCTGCACATGGACGGCGGCGCAGCGCGTGCGCGCGGATACCGCGATCGCGTCGTACATGGTGCGCTGCTGGCCGCATTGGTGTCGCGCCTGATTGGCATGCACCTGCCCGGAGAGAGGGGACTCATGCTCAGTCTGAGGCTGGATTTCGCCGCCCCCAGCCATCCGGGTGATACGCTGCGCGTCACCGGGACGGTCTCCGGCATTCATCCCGCAGAGCGCGCCGCGGTCATCCGTGTCTCGGTCACTTGCGCGGACCAGCTTCGCGCCCGCGGCTCGGCCATGGTGCGCGTGGAGTAACGACTTGACCGGGAAGACCATGATGATCGCGGGTGCCACCGGCGGGGTGGGCGCTGCGCTCACGCGGCTCGCTGTCGAAGCCGGGTGGTCCGTCGTCGGCCTGCACCGGAGGGAAGGAGCGCACGTCGAGGAACTGAAGTCATCCCTCGGCGCTGCGGGCGATGCACTTCGACTGCTGCCCTGTGATCTGGCCGACGCCGCGGAGATTGACAAGCTGCTCGCCGGGCTCGAGGAGTCGTACTGCCCGGATGCCCTGGTCCACCTCGCGGCCGCTCCGCTGGACATTCAACCCCTCGCGCGAATCGAATGGGCGGAGTTTCAGCGTCAGATCGACGGCACGCTGAAGCCGGTCGTCCTGCTCACGCGCCCGCTGCTCAAGCGCATAGCTAAACGCGGAAGCGGAAGGGTCATCGCGGCTCTTTCCGCTGTCGTGCTGGGCACGCCGCCGCGCGGCTTCGCGGCGTATGCGGCGGCCAAGCACGCGCTGGCCGGCTACATGAAGTGCCTCGCCGCGGAATATGCCGAGCGCGGCGTCGCCGCCAACATGGTCTCTCCCGGGCCGATGAAAACCGCGCTGCTGCGCAACCTGCCCGCATTGATGGTCGACCAACTTCGCGCCGCCAACCCGGGGGGACGATGGATCGATCCGGTCGTGGTGGCGCGGTCCATTCTGTGGCTCGCCGGCGAGGCCGGCCCGGAAATCACCGCGTGCAATCTGCCGATCACATCAGGGGAAGCGGGCGAATGACAGGCGGAACCAAAACACCGCCGAATGATGCGGCGCCGTCGCCTGCGGGTGCTTTGCTCGACGGTCGCGCGGCGGGTGCATCGCTGCCATCGTTGAAAGCCCTGACGGCGCAGGGAGACCTCGCGGCCGCGTGGCGCTGCCTGGCCGACTTGGCGGCGACGGTCGAGGATTATCCCACGCTCGCCGCCCTGTGCCGGGCGCGCCGGAAACTGGCGTCCGCGGGCTCTCGGGAGGGCGCCCGCCGCACCGTGCGGATCGCCCTGCTCGGCGGCGCCACCACCGAACTGCTCGAGGAACCGCTGCAACTTTTCGTGGAGACGCTCGGTCTCGATGCGGTCATCCACCGAGCCGACTTCAACACGTTCGCGCCGGAAATGCTCGACGCCGATAGCGCCACGGCGCGGTTTCGGCCGGACGTCGTCGTGCTCGTCACCACCCCGGCCAACCTGCCGCAATGGCCCGCCGTGGACGCCGACCTGGCCGCGGTGGGACGGATGGTGGACGACACCTGCGCCTATTGGCTCGATCTGTGTGCCCGACTCCACGCCCACACGCCGTGCGAAATCGTCCTCAACAATTTCCACCCCTTGCCCACCCGCCCGCTGGGCAACCTCGCCGCCAAGACGCCGTGGGACGCCAACAACTTCCTCCGACGGGTCAATCTGCGGCTCGGTGAACTGGCGCCGCCCTATGTGCACATCAACGACGTCGAGTCGCTGGCCGCGGAACGCGGCGTGCGGCACTGGTTCGACCCGCGCTACTGGTTCCATGCGAAACAGCCGGTCTCCTTCACATGCCTGGCGGCTTACGTCCGCAACACCGCGCGGATCATCGGGGCGCTGTTCGGCTGCACGGCCAAGTGCCTGGTGCTGGATTTAGACAACACCCTGTGGGGGGGCGTGGTGGGCGACGACGGCGTGGACGGCATCCGCATCGGCGAGGGCGACGCGGTCAGCGAGGCGTTCAAGGCGTTTCAGGAGTACCTCCTCAAGCTCAAGCAGCGCGGCGTCATGCTCGCCGTGTGCAGCAAAAACGAACTGCCCAACGCGCTGGCCGCTTTTCGTGAGCGCCGCGACATGGTGCTCAAGCGCGACGACTTCGTCGGCTTCATCGCCAACTGGGACCCCAAGCCCGACAACCTGATTCAACTTGCGGCCGAGTTGAACATCGGCCTCAACGCCTTCGTGTTCGTCGACGACAATCCCGCGGAACGTGAGCACGTCCGCCAGCGCCTGCCGGAAGTCAAGGTGATCGAATTGACCGACGACCCGGCCGACTATCCGCGGCTGGTGGATGAGAGCGGCTATTTCGAGATCGCCGCCATCAGCGCAGAGGACCGCCGGCGCACCCAGCAGTACCAATCGAACATCGAGCGCGAGCGTTTGCGCGAGAGCGCCGGGGACTATCAGTCTTACCTCGCCACGCTGGACCAGCGCGCCGTCATCCGACCGTTCGAAGAAAAGCACCTGGAGCGCATTACGCAGCTCATCAACAAGAGCAACCAGTTCAACTTGACCACGCTGCGGCTGAGCCGCTCGCAGGTGGAAGAGAAAATGCGCGACGAGAACCACCTTACAGTCTACGTCCGCCTGGCCGACCGATTCGGCGACAACGGGCTGATTTCCGTCTTCGCCGCTCATCGAGAACGGGATTCTCTGGTCATTGACCTGTGGTTGATGAGTTGCCGGGTCTTGAAGCGCGGCGTGGAGTCGCTGCTGCTCAACCACGTGGCCGACCGTGCACGCAGTATGGGGGTTTCCTTTCTGGACGGCGTGTACCGCCCCACGGCCAAGAATGCCCTGGTGGGGGAGCACTATCCGCGCCTGGGCTTTCAAGCCCTGAAGTCCGAATCGGATGGAACCTCATATTGGCGACTCGCCCTGAGCGCGTTTCGTCCTGCGGATGTGCCGATCGCCGTGGTGGACGATTACGGATGACGGTGACGAAACGCAACCCGTCGGCGTCCGGTGCGAACACCGGCGTACGTGACCGAAGTGTTTGACCAAGACTCTTTCGAAAGGCCTTGATCGCCATGGATGAGAAGCAGATCTGGGAGAAGCTGACCACGACCTTTCGCGACGTGTTTGACGATCCGACGCTGGTGGTCGGCGCGGAGACCACGGCCAGGGACGTCGCCGACTGGGACTCCCTGACGCACATTCAATTGCTGGTCGCGCTGGAACAGACTTTCGACGTGCGTTTCAATACCGGCGAAGTGGCCGGGTTGGCCAACGTGGGGGAAATGGTCGCACTGATCGGCTCCAAACTCGGCCGAACCTGAAGCTCGAGCCCCTCGGCGGGCTCATTTTCACCCATGGAGACGCAAAGCCGTACTGCACGGACCCGTCGGTACCATCCGATATACAAGCCAAAGAAGGGGCCTTGTCGGGTTCCTGACAAAAGGCGGCCGGCGGGGGCACCCCTTACTCACGCATAAGCAGGAGCGCATGGCCAAGTCACTTCGGATTGTCGTCTACCTGCTCTTCGCTGCCACGTACGGCGGCGTGTACGCCGGCTGGGTTTTCTGTCAGCCGGAATCCGTCGTGCCCGCGCCCCATCAGGCGTCCTATTACGCATTCCTGGGGTTGATGGCGCTTCCCTTTGGGCTGCCGCTGCTGCCGGCGCTGGCGCGAAAGTCGGCGGCGTGCCGGCGCATACTGTTTTCGATGGTGCCGGTCGGCGGGATCCTCCTGCTGTTGTACGCGGCCAATGCGGTGCACTATTACTACTCCCAGGTCCACGCGTTTGATCCGTTTCTTCAGAATCCGCCGCCGCGCTTCAACCACATCTCGCGTCAAAAAGAGCCCGGAACGGTGCGAATGCTCTTTCTGGGCGGCTCGACCACCAACTGGGGAAAGCTGCGCGACCAGGATCAGTACCCCAGCGTGCTCAAGACCCTGCTGGAGCAGCGCTACCCCGGCGTGACCTTTGAAGTTCTCAACGGGGGGCGCGAGTACTACACCACCAAGCACTCGCTGATCAACTACGATACCTACTGCCGGCGGTGGAAGCCGGACGTGGTGGTCATCATGCATGCCATCAATGATCTGTGCCGCTCGTTCTCCCCGGGCGTCTTCGGCCTGGGAGAGTACAACGAGTTCTGGTCGCATTATTACGGCCCGGCAATCGGCGCGGCGCGCCCCGCCCCCTATGAAATGGTCGCCCTGCGCGAGTTTTTCGCGCGCGCCGCGGAGCGCTGGTACTACGCGCTGCGTGTCAGGGAAATGGATTATCCGCTGGACCGTTATCTTTCCCTTCCCGATTATGAGGAGAATCTCCGGTCGCTGGTGGAATGCGTGCGTCGCGACACCCCGAACGTGGTCCTCGTTCTCGAGCCGTCGCTGTATCGCGAGGACATGCCGGCGGAGGAGCTGCGCCGCCTGAAGTTCGGCAAGTACTTCAGCCGCGTGCGGCACGATTACTTCCACCAGGAGTACCCTTCGGCCCGCTCATTGGGCAACGCGATGCAGGCGTACCATGCGGCCATGCGGCGCGTCGCCGCCGAATGTCACGCACCGGTGGCCGATGCCGACGGCCGCGTCGAAAAGAGCCTCCGCTGCTTTGTCGACGACGTTCATTACACACCCGAGGGTGCGCGCCAGGTGGCTCAGGTGGTGGCCGAGGCCATCATGGCAGGGGCCATTGTCGAAGAAGTCAGCAAAGGCCGCTGAGCCTTGCGGCGTGCATGCAAACGACCATGCCTGTGATGGACCGTCGCAACGGGCCTGCGGCATGGGCCGCGGTTTCGTCAGGCGTTTCGCCCGCTCTTTTCGCCCGTCTTGCGCGCGACGCCCCGTATAGTCGAAAGTTCAGGGTGCCGATAAGATCGTGCAGGAACTTTCCGGGCGAATGGGCGAGTCGTTGCCGACGCAGCACTGCCCGGCGAAAAGGGTCTTCTCATGAAAATGGCGGTGGTGGGTACCGGCTACGTCGGGCTGGTCGCGGGCACGTGCTTCGCGGAAAGCGGCAACCACGTGATCTGCGTGGACTGCGATGGCGCCAAGATCGAACGGCTCAAGCAGGGCGAGATACCCATTTACGAACCGGGACTGACCGAAATGGTGGTCAGCAACGCGCGCGCCGGAAGGCTGCAATTCACGACCGACCTGGCATCGGCAGTCAGACGCGCGCGCATCATCTGCCTGGCCGTGGGAACACCGCCCGCCGCCGACGGCTCCGCCGACCTCTCGGCGATCCTCGACGTCGCGCGCACCATCGGGCGAACCATGGACGGCTACCGCATCGTGGTCATGAAGAGCACCGTGCCGGTGGGGACCTACCGGGCGGTCTCGGAAGCCATCGCCGGTGAGACCGACCACCCCTTCGACTACGTCAGCAACCCCGAGTTCATGAAGGAAGGCGCGGCGATCGAGGACTTCACCAAGCCCGATCGCGTGGTGATCGGGGCCACGAACCACGCGGTGGTCGAGATCATGCGCGAGCTGTACGGCCCGTTTATGCGCCGCCAGGAGCGCATCCTCATTATGGACCCCGCCAGCGCGGAAATGACCAAGTACGCGGCCAACGCGATGCTGGCGTCGCGCATTTCGTTTATGAACGAAATCGCCGGCCTCTGCGAAAAGCTCGGGGCCGATATCGAAGCGGTGCGCAACGGGATCGGTTCCGATTCGCGCATCGGCAGTGCGTTTCTTTATCCCGGCGTCGGCTACGGCGGGTCCTGTTTTCCCAAGGACGTGACGGCGCTGATCTCGATGGGCGAGCAGGTAGGCGAACCGATGCGCCTGGTTGCCGCCGTCCACGACGTAAACCAGCGGCAACGGCGCGTGTTCGCGCAAAAAGTCATCGACCACTTCGGCGCCAGGTGCCCCAGGACCACGCTGGCGGTCTGGGGGCTGGCGTTCAAGGCGCGCACCGACGATGTGCGCGAAGCCCCGGCCATTGAAGCGGTGCGGATGTTTCTCGATCGCGGCATGACCGTCCGCGCCCACGATCCCGAAGCCATGGTCACCGCGTCACGGGAGCTGAACAACCGCGTGACCATGTTCGCGGACGGCTACCAGGCGCTGGAGGGCGCGGACGCGCTGGTGGTGTTTACCGACTGGCCGGAATTTCGCACGCCCGACTTCGAGCTGATCGGCGAGAAAATGCCCAGCCGGCTGATTTTTGACGGGCGCAACATGTACGACCCCGCGGCGCTCGCCAAGCGCGGATTTCGCTATCATTGTATCGGTCGACCGCCATTGCCGACGGCGTGACGGCGGGGGAGCGTACCTTGTCCAGGATCGTGGTCACCGGCGGCGCGGGGTTCATCGGTTCGCACGTGTGCGAAGCGCTGCTCGCCCGGGGCGACGAAGTGCTGGCGGTCGACAGTTTCGATGATTTCTACGATGCGTCCGCCAAGCGCCGCAACCTTCAGGCGGCGCTGGCCAACCCGCGCTTTGCCCTGATCCACGGCGACGTCCGCGACGCCCACGTACTGTCCGGCGTCGTCGACCGCCGCACCGACGTGGTGGTCCATCTGGCCGCTCGCGCCGGCGTACGTCCGTCCATTGCGCAGCCGCTGCTGTACTTCGACGTCAACGTCCGCGGTACCATGAACCTGCTGGAAACCTGCCGTCCGTTTCCACGGCTCAAGTTCATTTTCGCCAGCAGCTCCAGCGTGTATGGCAACCGCCGCGAGGTCCCTTTTCGCGAGAGCGATCGGGTGGACGACCCCATTTCGCCTTATGCCGCCACCAAAAAGGCCGGCGAGTTGCTTTGCCATACCTACCACCACCTGCACGGCATGCCGATGACTTGCCTGAGGTTCTTTACCGTGTATGGTCCGCGGCAGCGCCCGGACCTGGCCATTCACAAGTTCGCAAGGCTGATCGAAGCGGGAATGCCCGTCCCCGTGTTCGGCGACGGAACGAGCATGCGCGATTTCACCTACGTGGACGACATAGTCGACGGCGTGGTGCGCGCCATTGATCGCTGCGCCGGGTATCACATCTACAACCTCGGCGAGTCTCAGCCCGTCACCGTTCTGCAACTCATTCAGATCCTGGAAGAATTGCTCGGCCGGCGCGCCACCATCGAGCGCCGCCCACCTCAACCCGGCGACGTGGAGCGGACCTATGCCGATGTGTCGCTGGCTCAACAGGAACTGGGCTTCATGCCGCGCACCGATCTTCGCGAGGGGTTGAAACGCTTCGTCGAGTGGTTACGCCGCGAGGAGCCATCGGCGCCGGTTACGCCCGCCTGACTTGAGGCGGCGAGATTTGCGGTTCCCCCGCCGGGCGGACTTGTAAGCCCAGCCGGGAGCGCCAGAAATCCAGGTATTCTTCCGCGGTCCGCTCCCAGGACAGCGTGCAGGCAAACGCGTAGGCACGCTCCGTCTGATCGCGCAGTTCGTTGGGATGGGACGCCAGATAAGTCACTCGCTCGGCCAACTCCGCGCCGCTGCCGACCGGTACCAGGTAGGGACTGAAGTACTCACCGCCCACATAGTCCTTTTTCAACGGGGTGGCGTACGCCGCCACGACCGGGCGGCGCCGCGCAAACGCCTCCTGAATGGCCATCCGTCCGTCGAGAAACGCAAAGGCACCATCCACCAGGTGCCGCTGTGCGTCCGCCACTCGACCGTGAAAGACCACCCTGAGCCGATCGCGCTGCATCTGGGCGCGCAGCGCGGGGCCCAAGGGACCGTCCCCATAAACGTGCAGCGTAAACGCCCCTTGGTGCCGATCGTGCAGCAACCGGACGCCGTCGAGGTAGATACGAATGCCCGAGTCCTCTTCCAGGCGGCCGATGAACACGGCCGAGGTCGGCGGCGGCGCCGGCACGGCGGGCAATTCCGCGGCACGCGGAAAGAGCCCCTGCGGCGGACAGATATCCGGCTTCACGCCCAGCCACTTTTCGATGAACGCCCCATCGTGCGCTACACCCGCGCAGTGGCGCAACGATTGGACGGCCCGCTGCTTATCCATTTCCGGCACCGGATAGCGGTAGCTCATGCCGTGGCGCGTCAGGAAGACCTTCCTTCTGTCCAGAGCAGGCCACATCATGCGCCACAGGTACTCGAGCATGTGCGTGTTGCTGACGTGAATCACATCGGCCTGGGTAAACAGGCGGTAGTTGCGCCACAACCAAAGTCGGCAGCGCAGCGGACTGCGCAATGCCGGAAATCGGTGCACCTTTACCCCCTCGAACACCGAGTGGTCCGGCAGCCGCTCCTGGGTGGCGCCCGCCACCACCGAGACTTCGTGTCCCAGCGCCAGCAGCGCTTTGGCAAGCTCGTGAACGTACTTCTCTACGCCTCCCACACTCGGCCAATAGCGATGGACAAAAAACGTAATCTTCATCGGCAAACACCTTCACCGACAGTCGCCGCTTTGCGCGGCGCCGGCCCGACCAGCGCCCGTGGGACACTCCGCCGGCTCGCGCACGTCACCGCAAAGACATTGGGCGCCACCGGCCCCGGTTCGCGCACCACACGCGCGTCCTCCGCAAGATTCTCATCGACGAATCGCGCGACGTCGGCCATCAGATAATCATGAAACACCATCAACCCTCCCGGCGCCATGCGCGGCAGCCACGCGGAGTAATCCGCGCGCACCCCGGCATAGGAATGATCGGCATCCACGAGCAGGAACCGAATCGGTCGACCCGGGTAGCGCCCCGCCACCTCAGTGGTGCGGCCGATCAGCGGCGTGACGCGATCCGACGATCCGGCGCCCGCGATCTGCGCGCCAAACGCCGCCAGCGTGTTACCCCCGTAGCGCGCAATCGACGGATAGACCGCACCGCCTTCACGCGTTCCTTCAAAGGTATCCACGGCGTAAACGTGCTCGTCGCCGTGCTGCGCCGCCGCCGTTGCGAGATAGCAGGTGGTCAACCCCACCCAGGCGCCCAGCTCCACCGTGTCCCCCTGCACCGGCCAGGTCGCCGCCAGGCGATAAATGGCGAGCAACTGTTCCGGCGGCATCATCCCGTCGCCCGAGGACCAATGCGTTCGCCGCCACAAGGACATGAGCGCCGCAGCGGCCTCATGCGGCAGCGCCAGCGCGTCCAACGGCATACAGAACTTCCGCAACAGACCCATGCGCCGCAGCGCACGGAGCGCAGCAAGCGCGGTCGCGTGTCCCGCCCGCCGGGCGCACATGCTGTAATACAACGGTCCCAGGCGCATCGCGCGGTCTCCCTACCCGTCGGATTGCTCGGACCCGTCCGGGCGCCGCGCAAACAGCAGCAGCACAAAGCCCATCAGCGAATCAAGGCGCGAGGCCTGCTGAAACCCGTCGGCCGCGGCAGGAAACCAGCGCCGCACCCAATGCGATTGCAGCGAATGCCGGAACCCGAAGGTGTGAGATTCGATGCGCTCCAACCCCGCCTGCCGCGCGCGGCTCCGCAACTCGCGCCGCGAATAAGGGATTTCCATGCCGTACGGCCAGGTGCCGCGGAGTTCCTGCTCCAGCTTCCAAAGTCGGTAGGTCGGGCACCAAGCGTGGGGCACGCTGATGATGACCATACCCCCGGGACGCACAGCCTGCCGGTGCGCCATCACCGCCTGCGTGCGCATCGCACCGTGAAAATGCTCTACCACCCCGAGCGACAGGGCGACGTCAAACTCGGACTCGCGCCCGCCGGGCTTTTCAAACAGGTCGCCCTCCAGGCAGGTCACCGGCAAACCCAGTCGATCGAAACGGCGCTGCGCTTCGCGGAGCACCCCGCGATGCTGGTCGAGCAGCGTGACCTGCGCGCCTTCCCCGGCCAGCAGGACCGACAGGTCGCCGCGGCCGCTGCCCAGTTCGATGGTTCGCAATCCGCGCAACGAACCGAAGGCATCCTGAAGCCGCTCGACCACCAGGCGCCAGCGCTTGCCGCTCTTTTCGCGTGCCAACAGCGCGTCATCGCGCTCGTGCGACGGTTGATAGCGCCATACGCGCTCCCACACGTCGGAGGCGGTCGCAGCCCGTCGAGAGAGTTCCCCTCGTGTGTCCGAAGAAGCCCGACATATCGTCACGATTGTCTCCCAGTGTCCCTCGGCGCGCACCGTCCCGGCCATGGCTTATCGGACGGCCACGAACCCGACTTCAAGACACCGCGACTTTGGTTCGCCAGCACGCCTTCTTCTTGGGCGAGATTCTTCCTTGGCCGATAACAACTTGACGAAAGTTCGATCTTTGACCCCGCAGGAAAAAGGGTGCCCCGGCCATGCCCTCCAGTGTCCCATACGCCGTGCCGATCATCGCCAGCATCGCCCGCCAACTGCGCCCCGCCTCGGTGTTGGATATCGGCGTGGGTTTCGGCAAATATGGCCATCTGTTCCGCGAGTACACCGACATCTGGGACATGGCCTCGGTCGGCGACTACGACCGCACCCGATGGAAAACGCGCATTGAGGGCATCGAAGCCACCGCCGCGTACCTCACCCCCATGCACGAGTACCTATACGACCGCATCCACGTAGGCGACGTGCGCACACTGATCGATTCCCTGCCGCGCTACGACTGCATCGTTATGGGCGACGTGCTTGAACATTTCGAAAAGCGCGAGGGAAGTGCGCTCCTCGACCGCCTCTACGAGCACGCCAATACCTGCGTATTGTTGACTTTTCCGCGGAACTGCGCCCTCAATGACGACGTGCTCGGCAACCCCTATGAGGCGCACCGCAGCCGCTGGGACCTGCCGGACTTCCGCCGCTTCTCGCGCGTGGCCCACTGTCTGCTGGAAGACTATTCCGCCCTCGTGGCGATCGCCATTCCCCCGCACAACCCGCCGCTGCTGACCCCATCCTTCGCGGCGCGGCGCCGCACCGGATGGAAGGGGGCGATTACCCGTTGGGGCGTGCGCACGCTCGGCGCCACCCACGCCTCGCGCGTGGCCTCGTGGCTCCTGCGTCGCAACGTGACCCTGCGAGCGTAGGGATCCGCCCCTTCGATTTGACCCCAAGAGCAGCCGACATTAGCCTGCGCCGAGGCTCGTTGAGTGAGCGAGCCGCAGGCTTTGGCCTGCGCTAATGCTTGTGAATGGAAACGGCCAGGAATATCGCCGTCCTACCCCAGGCAGCCGGTGCCCTGCGCACCGAATCAGTGCCGGCGGTGGATCCGCTGCGTGAATCCCCAGGAATAGCCCATGACCCAGCCCCTCATTGAATGCGTGCCCAATTTCAGCGAGGGGCGAGACCCCGCCGTCATCAAGCAGATCACCAACGCCATCGAATCCGTCGAGGGCGTACGCCTGCTCGACGTCGATCCGGGTCAGGCGACCAACCGAACCGTGGTCACTTTCGTCGGTGCGCCCGAACCGGTTCTCGAAGCGGCGGTCCGCGCGGGGCACAAGGCTGCCGAACTCATCGACATGCGCAAGCACCACGGCGAACACCCCCGCTTCGGCGCCATGGACGTCTGCCCGCTGATCCCCGTCGCGGGCATCACCATGGACGAAACCGTGGTCTGGGCGCACCGCCTCGCCGAGCGCCTGGCCAACGAGGTCGGACTCACCATCTACTGCTACGAATACGCCGCACTGAATCCGGAGCGCCGCAACCTCGCCGCCGTCCGCGCCGGCGAATACGAAGGACTGCCCGACAAGCTCAGCCGCCCCGAAGGCAAGCCCGACTTCGGCCCCGCTGCCTTCAACGCGCGCTCCGGCGCCACCGCGGTAGGGGCACGCGACTTTCTGGTCGCCTACAACGTCAACCTCAACACCACCTCCACCCGCCGCGCCAACGCCATCGCCTACGACATCCGCGAGAAGGGCCGCGTCAAGACGCACGACGGCACCCCGACCGGCAAGCCGGTGCTCGACGAGAAAGGAAACAAAGTCTGGGAGCCGGGCTCCCTCAAGTGCGTCAAAGCCATCGGCTGGTTCATTGAGGAATACGGCATCGCCCAGATTTCCATCAACCTCACCAACCTCAACGTCACTCCCATCCACGTCGCCTTCGACGAAACCTGCCGCCGCGCCGAAGCCCGCGGCGTCCGCGTCACCGGCTCGGAATTGGTCGGCCTGGTTCCGCTTAAGGCCATGCTCGACGCGGGCCGCTATTTCCTGAAAAAACAGCAGCGTTCCCTCGGCGTGTCCGACCGCGAACTTATCAAGATCGCCGTCAAGTCGCTCGGACTCAGCGAGCTCTATCCCTTCAAGCCCGAAGAGAAGATCATCGAGTACGCCATCGCCGACCAATCAAAAAAACGCCTCGTCGATCTCACCCTCCGCGACTTCGTCCACGAAACCGCTTCCGAATCCCCCGCCCCCGGCGGAGGCTCCGTCGCCGCCGCCATGGGCGCACTCGGGGCGGCGCTGGCCACCATGGTCGCCAACCTCTCCTCCCACAAACGCGGATGGGATGACCGCTGGGAGGAGTTCTCCCATTGGGCCGAAAAGGGCAAAGCGCACCACGACGAACTGCTCCGCCTCATCGATGACGACACCGACGCCTTCAACACCCTCATGGCCGCCTTCGGCCTGCCCCAGGGCAGCGACGCAGACAAGGCCCGCCGCAAGCAGGCCATCCAGGACGCCACCCGCCGCGCCATGGAAATCCCCTTCCGCGTGATGGAAACCTCGCTCGCCGCCATGGAAGTCATCGCCGCCATGGCCGAATCCGGCAACCCCAACTCCGTCTCCGACGCCGGCGTGGCGGCGCTGGCCGCGCGCTCCGCCGTGATGGGCGCGTTCCTGAACGTCCGGATCAACGCCGCAGGATTGCAGGATAAGACCTTCGTCGAGTCGATGCTGGCGCGCGGCGTGCAAATGCGGGACGAGTCGGCTATGCGTGAAAAGGCGATTCTCGACGCCGTGGATGCCCGGCTTTCGGTGCCCTGACCGGGCGCGCCGCGCCGGAACCCCCCTTTCACCGTCATCGGTTCCGTGCCTGCTCACCAGTTTCGGCGTCGGAACCCCGTACACCGTCACCTCCTTCAGACAACCCTCGACAACTCGCGCCCGCGCTGCGATAATGCGGGTCTTTCGCCGCGCCCCGCGGCGCGTACCGACAACCGAAGACGCGAATCGCCTATGCAACCACAATCTCTGGTTCAGTTGATCGGCAGTGGAAACGCAGCCACCGTCGAGCGGGAATGGATGCGAGTGGTGGAGTCCGACCAGGTGCCGGTCCCCCGGCTGGCCGAGTATCAGGTCGTGCTGGCCGAACTCCGGCGGCTGGGCCGGACCGAGCAGGCCGAGGCGATGGCCTGGACGGCCATCGAGACCATCGCGTCCCGTTCCACGCCGGCCGACATGCTGCGCGTGGCCAGCCCGTTTCTTCTGGCCATCGGTGAGAGTGAAACCCTGCGCAAACAGGTGGCGGATATGTATCGGCAGGCGTTTCCCGATCGGGAAGGGATCGAAGCGCTGCTTGACGAAGCGGGCCTGCGGTCCGGCCGCCCGGTCCGTCGCGCGCTTCGCACGCTCGATGTGTGCCTGAACCTGGAAGAGGGCGATCATCTCACCGCGCGCGACGACGAAAACGTGGCGGCGCGGGTCGTCGCCATCGACCGCACGGCGTGGGAGTTCACCATCTCGCTGGGCAACCGGCAGGAGACACTCGGCGCCGTGCTCCTGGCCGACAACTACGAACCGGCCGCGGCGACCGACTTTCGCGTTCTTCGTCGTTTTGCCCCCGACGCGCTGGTGCGGCGACTGGAAGACGAACCCGCCGACATGGTGGTCGAACTGTGTCGCCGGCAGGAAAACAAGATCGACAGCGACGAGCTGCAACGAATTCTCGTGCCCGGCGTGCTCAGCGAAGCCGGGTGGAAGAAATGGTGGACCCGCGCGCGCACCGAATTGAAGCGACATCCCAACGTCACCATCTCGGGTCGTTCGCCCTACACGATCACCTATGACGACGTTCCGACCTCGCCGGCCGAAGCGTTGCTGCGCGAATTCGATACCCACCGCGAGCCGCACGCCCAGTTTTCCGCCGTGGAGCGTTATGTCCGCGAATGCCGCGCCGCCCGCGTCGAGCCGTCGCTCGAGACCCTTCGCCAGTGCCACGCCAAGCTTCAGGCGCGAGCCCAGAAACTCGCGGAACAACGCGCCGCCGCGGCCGGATGGGTCCGCCTCGCCGCGGCCCGGGTCGGCGAGTGGGCCGGCCTCACCGACACAAAGGATGACGCCGTTCAATACCTGGCCAACGCCGAAAACCTGAGCAAGTTGTTCGCGCAACTCGAGTCGGATTCGCTCCTTGATCTGGCACTCGAATGCCTGCCCGAGGCGCGCCCTGCGGATTGGAAGGACATCCTCTTGAATCTCCTGCCCGCGATGCCCATGTCCTCCAGTGCACGCATCGCCGCCCGGTTGACCGAAGCCGGCTGCACTGCCAAGGATTTTGCCCCGGTGGTCGAGAAGATCATGGCCGCGCCGATGGACCACCTCGAGGCCCTTCTCTGGCTGTGGGACGCGCCGCCGACCGGCCCGGGCGAACCGATCGCCACTTCGATCGGCGTGTTGACGCGCATCCTGCGCACCCTCGAAGACAGCCGGCGCAGCGACAGCGTCCCCAACGAAACGGTCAAGACGTTCAGCGGGCGCGCCCGCACCGTGCTGGCCGCGCGGCGCTACGAGCGCTTTCGGCAATGCCTGGAGGAACTCGAACCCGGCATGGGCCATGCCCTGAGTACCCAGATCACGCGCAGCGAAACGCTGGGGCGCTCCGTCCGCGAAGACTTCCTCAAGCTGATTCGCCAGCGGTTCCCCGCCGCGGAGCCCGAACGCCCCGTCGAACCCTGGACGCGCGAAGACGTCATTTTCGTTACGCAGACCGGCCTGGCCCGCAAACAAGAGGAAATCGAACACCACGTCAACGTGAAGATGAAGGAGAATTCCCGGGCGATCGGTCGCGCCGCCGAACACGGAGACCTCAGCGAGAACTCCGAATACAAGTTCGCGCTGGAGGAACGAGACCTGCTGCGCGCCCGCCTGGCACAGATGAATGCGGAAGTGGCGAAAGCCAAAGTCATCACCGCCGCGGACGTGCCGACGGATCACGTCGGCATCGGCACGCGCGTGGTGCTCGAACGCATTCCCGATGGCGCCCGCTACGAAATGACGTTCCTCGACCCCTGGGAGGCGGACGTCGACAAGGGAATCTTCAATTACCTCGCGCCGCTCGCCCAGCGCGTGCTCGGAAAACGCATCGGCGATGAAATCGAATTCGAACATTCCGGCGCCACGGGAACGTATCGCGTGGTCGAACTGGCCAACGCGCTGCAAGAACGTCATTTTTGACGGAATCGTTGCCGCCGCGACGCCCCCCGATCGCCCACCCCGTACGGAGACCGCACCATGAAAGCCGCGATCATCGGACTGCCTTTTTCCGGAAAATCGACCGTCTTCGCGGCCATTACCGGCACCTCGCCCGACCCCCACGCCGCTCCCGAGCCGCGTCCCGCCATGGTTCGTGTTCCGGAGCCGCGCCTGTCCTATCTGGTCGACCTCTACAAGCCCAAGAAAGTGACCGAAGCCACCTTCGAGTTTATTGACGTCCCTGGCTGCTCCCTCGCCGACGCCAAGGGCCAGGAGGATTGGCGCCGCCTCCTCCCCGTCATTCGCCAGGCCGAACTGCTGGTGGTCGTCGTACGCGCGTTCCGTAACGATGCCGTCCCCGCGTACTGCGACCGCATCGACCCGCGCGCCGACTTCGACGCGGTGTGGGACGAGATGATCTTCGCCGATCTCGACGCCGTCACCAATCGCGTGCACCGAATCGAGGCGTCGCTCAAAAAGCCCTCGCGCTCGCACGATGCCGAGAAACGCGAGCACGCCCTGCTGCTTCGCTGCCGCGAGGCGCTGGAATCCAATCAGCCGCTCGCCGAGGTACTGGTCACCGAAGAAGACCGGCGCACGGTCGCCAGTTTCGCGTTTCTGACGGAAAAGCCGGTGGTTTGTGTCCAGAACGTGTCCGACGACCAGGCGGCTGAAACCGCCGGGCTGGATCTGCCGCACATCCGTGCCTCACTGAGCCTGAGCGCGTCCATCGAGGCGGAAATCGCCGCCCTCGATCCCGCCGACCGCCCCGCCTTTCTTAAGGACCTCGGGCTGGAATCCCCGGCGCGCGACCGCCTGATCCGCAGTTGCTACGCCGCCGCCGGGCTCATCTCCTTCCTGACCATGGGGCCCGACGAGGTCCGCGCCTGGACCATCCATCACGGCGACACCGCCGTCGCCGCCGCCGCGAAAATCCACACCGACCTCGCTCACGGATTCATCCGCGCCGAGACCGTCGCCTACGACGACCTCGTCGCCCACCACGACATGAAAGGTGCCCGCGCCGCCGGCAAAGTCCGCAAGGAAGGAAAGACCTACGTCGTCGCCGACGGCGACATTCTCAACATTCTCTCCAGCGCCTGACCATTCGACATTCTTGATTCGACATTCTTGATTCGCCATTCACGATTCCCCTCACACCGTCCGAATGTCGCGCCGCATGAAAACCACAGCGCCCAGCGTCCAGCACGCCACCGCGAAGCCGCCCAGCACCGCCAGATCGCCCCACGGCCACACCCCGTCGCGGAAGATCACAAACGGCTGGTAATGATGCACGATGCTCAGCGCGGCGACGCTCCGCGCCGTCTCGTTGAATGCCGCCAGGGAATGCACGAAGAACGACGCGAGCACAAACCCGACCACCATCCCGATGGCCCGCCCGCGTCGCCGGCTCATCGTCGAGCAAAGATACGCAGCGCCGGCCACGCTCGCATAGAGGAAGAACAGATTCACCAGCACCATCGCCATCGGCCAACTGGAGCCCGCCGGCCCCCGGGGAACCGCCGCCGCCACGTGACCGATCCACCCGCAGGTCAGGACGAACATTCCGCAGGCCAACCCCACAAGCGAATCGCAAACGTAAATTCGGGCACGCGAAACCGGCAAACTCATCAACGTGTCCACCGTCCCGCGGTCAATCTCCCCCGCCGGAATGCGGGTCCCAAAGAGAATGGCGTGCATCCACACGACGATCAGTGCGATCGGGTGCATCCACCCCATGGAGGAAAGCAGTTTCGGCGCAATGGTCTCCCCCACGTCGGTCCCCAGAATGGCGCTGATCACCGTGCGAATGAACGGAAGCTGCATCCACATCTCAACGAGCTGCTCCTCGAAAATCGGGATCATGCCCGCGAACGCATTCTCAAACACACCCAGCGCCGCCGCGCACAGCAAGGTGAGCACCCAGGTCTCCCGCAACGACTTGTGCATCAGCCCGATGTTCAATTCACGCGCTCCGCAGCTCCCGCCGCCCCACCGATGCCGGCAGATCGTTCAATGACAGCGGCTTGGCACCGGCCTCCGAAATCAAACTTCAGCTCGCCGTCGACTCCAGCCACTTCCGGCCGTAGTACTCGTGAAACAGCGTCGCCAGATCAGGCTTTCCGATGGTCAGGTCGTCCAGCGGTGCTGTCGCCGCCCAACGCACGAGCTCGGCGGCCGGTCCTTCGAGCAGGCACTCCCATTCCGCCCCACGGCGTTCCACCACCCGCAGACAGTCGGGCGCCCGATGATCCAGATCATTGGCGCGATTCCCCCAACGCAGCACGACCAGCCGCCTGGCGCGCGAACGCAGCGCTTCCAGCGTTTCCAGCGCCGTCAGACGTCCGTCGCGCAGGATCGCCACGCGATCGCAAAGCTGCTCCACCTCGCCCAGGGTGTGGCTGGAAAAGAACACCGTGTGCCCCGCGGCGCGCAGCGCCCGCAGATGCCCGTACAGCGTCTGCTGCACCAGCGGATCGAGCGCCGTGGTCGGTTCATCGAGAATCAGCAGCCGCGGCCGGTGTGCCAGCGCCAGAATCAGCCCCAGCTTCTGCCGCATCCCGTGCGACATGTTCCGCACCCGCACCAGCGGATCGAGCGCAAACGACTCGGCCAGCGTGGCACCGAAACCCTGCACATCCACCCCCCGAATGCGCCCGCTCATTCGCAGCGCCGTCCGCGCCGAGAGCCACGGATAGAGCCGCAGATCTCCCGGCAGGTAGCCCACGTCGCGCTTGATCCGCGGGCTCTCCCGCCAGCAATCGCACCCGAAGACCCGCGCACCGCCGCCATCGGCGCGCAACATGCCCATGAGCACACGAATCGCGGTGGTTTTGCCGGAGCCGTTGGGGCCCAGAAACCCGAACAGGCTCCCCTCCGGCACGGCCAGCGTGAGCCCGTCCACCGCGCGGCGGCGACCGTAACCCTTGATCAGTCCCTCGATGATGACCGCATCCATCTTGCAGACCCTGCTTGTACCCCTTGGCGCCGCGCCCGTCACCTGGCGAGTGTCAAACCGGATATGATACGAGATGCGGCGCTGCGTGCCTATCAGTCAGCGCGGCGGAACCGACTGCCAGAGTATGGCACCGACTTTCCGCCCGCGCGAACCGCGGCGCAGCGTCAGTGTCTTGCCTGTTTCATTCAGGTCGCCAACGCTCACAAGCCCCGCCCAATCGTGTGGTGATATGCGGATGACCTGAAATCTGAGATTTGAGATTTACGGACCCTCGACTCGCTTCACATCAGGTCATGCACCGGGGCCACCTCGTTCCCGCCCCTGCTCCGCAATCCGCGATCCGCAATCCGCAATCCGCAATCCGCAATCCGCAATAAGCAAGCCCCCTACCACTTCTTCTGCGTGCGGATCGTTTCGATTTGTACGTAGTCGTAATGCCGCCCGGTGTTCATCCCCGGGCACTTGCGGTGGGTTTGGGCCCACGCCTCCGGCGATTCCAGGATTTCGTTCCAGAACGGCCAGGTGCGGCATTGCAGGGGGCGGACCGGGTAAATGCCGCACATCGCCTTGCCGTTTTCGCGCTTCAGAAAAACGCAGTCACCGCCGGGCTTTTCGGTCAGGCTGAATCGCAAACCCACTCGCCGCAGGTGCTCCCTATCCAACCAGCCATCGGTTCGACCCAGGAACGCCGCGATCCTGGCGATTTCCTCTTTCGTCGCCCAGACGTACCCCGGGTCCCCGCTGCAGCAGTTGCCGCATTGCGTGCACGAAAACTTCAGCCCTTCGGCGTACCACTTCTCCCTGCCCATGAAGCCCGTCCTTGTCGCCCAACGATTGGGATCCGCCCGATGAAACAAGATGGACGCACTCTACCCGGGCAATCCGCCGCGGTCGAGCCGACCCCGACGCCGGCAACGATAAACCCGGTCGTTCGAGGCCTACACCGGCAACATTCAGTCGACTCCGGTCCGCGCCAAGGCACGAGAGGTGCGCAAGCGATGCAGATAGGCGATCAATCGAGACCCGCATCGAGTTAGACAATTGTCGAATACCCGAAAACGAGACTAATTTACTTGCAGTATGAGTAGTACTTCTGCCATAATGTCCGCTGCGACAGCCTAATGTCCGTCGAATGACGGCCCGACAATTCCCGACCCCAGCTGGAGGTGACGTCATGCATTGCCTGCGCAACTTGAATCCGCTGCTTGCGTTCTGTTTCTCCTTTTTTCTGACAACGCCTGCCTGCCCGATGGACGCTTCACCCGTTTCGGCTGAATCGCTCCGCCTCCGGGTCGTTGAACAACCAGCCACTTTCGACCACGCGATATTCTTCACTCGGTCAATGGGACAGATCGTTCGTTCCGATCGCTTTGCGCAAACTTCGGGCGTTCTTGGCGATTTTGACGGCGACGGCGATGTCGACCTACTCGACTACTACGCCGCGCGCATTTGTTGGAGTTACTCCGGACCGCAGCTACCCATCCCGCCGGCTTGCGATGTGTTCGATTTCGACGTCGACGGTGATCTCGACCTGGCAGACATGACTGCATTCTTGGACGCCTTCACCGGCCAACTTGGTGGGATCTTGGTGGAAGCAGGGGAATTGGTTCCTATTGTCGTCCCCGCGCCGGGGACGTCTTATTACAGCGGCGAACCGGGAACCTGGGGCCAAAACGCCCTCAACGGCGCAGCGGCACAGGCAGGCTACGCGCAGGATGATCTTTGGTACCAGTGGACGGTCGAATCACGCCCCCTGGGAAGCGGATGGGTCGTTATTGCTAATGCTGCCAAGCCTGAAACGGCCTATACCCTCCTGCCGCTCGTGCCTGCGGGAAACTACGTGTTCACGCTGAACGTAACCAATTTGATTACGCTGGAACAAAGCCAGGATGTCGTCACGCTGGCTGTCGTTGAATGCTTCACCGATCTCGACTGCAACGACGGGAACCCGTGCACGGACGACGAGTGCCTGGGCCAGTCCTGCACGTTTGTCCCGGTAATCTGCGATGACGGCGTTGCCTGTACCAACGACTTCTGCGATGGCGTAACCGGGGCATGCCAGTCCATTGATGCCTGTCCCACGGACCAGGTGTGCAATTATGTTACCGGCCAATGCGAAGCGGCGCCATGTACTACAGATGCCGACTGCGACGACGCGGCCTTTTGCAACGGGCAGGAGCTATGTGTTGATGGAGATTGCGTATCCGGCAGCAATCCCTGTAGCGTAGACGAAACGTGCAACGAAGCCCTGGACACTTGTCTCCCCATTCCACCGCCGACCTTTAACTTGACGCTGAATCAGGACGCCCTCGTAGGCACAGCGGGTCGAGACCTTTTCTTGGCACCGTTGGTGTTCAACGCGCCCACGGGCACCAGCCTACCGTCGTTGCAGTCCGGCGACAGCGTCGACGGAATCTCAGGGGACGATGAGCTCCGGGCGACATTTAACTTCGCCGCGGCCGTCACGGTTTCGGCGGCGTTGGCCAACATTCCGACGATTACGATTAGTGACCTGGGTTCTCAGGGGACCACCCTGGCGGGCGCAACGGTCACCGGTACCACCCGGTTCAACTTCCAGAACAGCATCAACACCAATGCGTTCAACCTCACCAACATGGCCACGCTGCCGGACCTCGGCATCAGCAACCAGG
>CAZMVD010000024.1:0-40296 GCA_964569425.1 uncultured Phycisphaeraceae bacterium | reverse complement strand
GAATCGATCGTTTCGATGAGCGTCTCCAGGGCTTGGCAGCGACCTATGGTCTACTGCCGGGGCTGTCGATTCAGCGGTATCTCAAGTCGACGCTGGAACTGGTCGCCGGTCTGGAGCCCCAGGGTCCGGCCGCAGTGGTCTTGCTGGGCGCTGGGGCGCCCGGCGATGATGCCCCGCGGTTGCTGTTGATCGTGCCGGCGTCTGATCCCACGGCGTTAATGACGTTTCTGTCGCCGGCGCCGCTGGATTCGGAAGTAACAGGAGTGCGGTTGCGCGGGCGAGAGTCGTTCGCGTCGGTGCGGGGAGGGTTCGTGCTCTTCGGGCCGGATCGTGCGAGCGTGATCGGCACGGGCGCCGGCGGATTCGCTGAACAGCTTACTTACGATCAGCACAAGGCACTCATTGACAGTGACGTGGCACTTCTGGTTACGAAGAGGGCGGTGTCCATGGCCGGATGGGACCGCGCGGACTCGGCACTGGTATCCCTGGCGCTGGGGCTGTCGGGAAACGAGCTGCCTGCTCGGCCGGTTCTCTGGTCAGCCCGGCTGCACGCGGACGGTGTCGCATTGAGGTGGTTGCGATCGGGGCGGAGCGCCGGCGGAACGGAGGCCGAATGCGTTGAGCCGCGATTGTCGGCAATGAATTCCGCAGACGCCAAACATGTGCTGGTCGTAGAATCGTCGTTGAATGAGGAGGGCAGTCCGTCGGATGTAATCGGGATGGCGCTGCTGGGGGTCGCGAAGGAGTTGTCGCTGCTGAATGAAGAAAATGCCCGACAACTAGCCCAGCGCACCAGCGCCCTGATGCGCCATGTATGCCAGTTTCGACTTATCGTGAATGAGCTGCGAACATCGAACAAGTACGCAGACTGGAGCGTGGAAGTACGCACGCGCCGCGACGCTGGTGAAGCGGTAGCGGAGATAGAAAGGTGGGTCGGCTTTCTGACCAACCTTCCCCTTCAGGAACCTCGGCTGAAAGAAGCTTTGGCACGGCTCGAAGTGCGGCGCAGAATCGACCAGGTGGAAGGGCGCCCTATCGGCGAGTTGGTCGTGGGCACGGGGAAACGCCTGGCGGGATCGGGTGACTCAACGGAGAATGAGAGAAATCCTCCGGCAACGACGAAAGTGTTGGCGCGGTGGGCGGTCGTCGGCCCGGACAGGGTCTTGATCGCCGACGGCGACCAGGTGTTTCTCGATGCTGTCGTTCGGCAGTGGCGCGGCGCCGCCGAGGCTCAGGGGTCGACCGAAGCGCGATCGGTGCCGCGTGATTCGCGGACTCGGTTGGCGATTCGGGTTCATCCGCGCCGGCTCCGCCCCGTCGTGCAGCTTGTTGCGGATGCCTATGGCGCGTCGGTCCCGGAAGGTCGTTTCTGGAATCTGAATGCCCTGCTCGAAGCGGAGCTGGAAGGAACAGATTCGGGGGACGACGAGTTTCGGCTCTTCCTGCCCGGACGGGTGCTGGCGGAGGTTTGGGGGGCGTCGGTCGCGCCAACGACGGGCAGTATCGAGAAACCTGCCTTGGACAGACGTTGACGAGGAGCCACTGGTGTCATGCCCGCAGTATTGAACGACATTGAACAGCGCGTTCTTGGTGTGCTCCTCGAGAAATCGTTGGCCCACCCGGGTTCCTATCCGCTGACGCTCAACGCGGTGCTGCTCGGGGCAAACCAGAAGCAAAACCGCGACCCGGTTGTGGAGTACGCGGAATCTGACGTTTCTCGCGCGTTGCATTCGCTGCAACTGAAAGGGTTGGTCAAACAGGCGGCACCGGCCATGGGGGCGAGGGCCAACCGGTTCCAACACCACGTGGTGGAGGCGTTGCATTGGGACCAGCGTGAGCAAGCCGTCATGGCCGAGCTGCTGTTGCGCGGACGGCAGACGCCGGGGGAACTGCGGACTCACGCTTCGCGGATGACTCCGTTGCAGGACATGGATTCGGTGTCCGCCATACTCAAGGGGCTTGCAGCGGTGGATCCGCCCTTCGTCGTGGAATTGCCGCGCGAGCCGGGGCGATCGGCCAATCGCTGGCAACACCGACTGAGTGACGACCAGATCGTGGCGGAATCGGCGCCGGCCGAAACGCGGGGGAATCCCGGTGATATCGAGGGCTCGACGGGGTTGGAACAGCGTGTAGCGTTGCTTGAGGAGAAAGTAGCGGAACTGGTGCGCCGATTGCATGGCGTAGTGCCGGTTCCGGGTTCGGACCTGGGATATACCAGGGATCAGGCCGAATAGTCTCCTGGTGCGAGGAAACCATTCACAGAATAAGGAGCTGACCCGATGGCATTTCGACCACTACAGGATGTGCAGGTGTCGCTGGGCAATCTGCAAGATGAAATGAACCGCATGTTCGATCGCGTCTGGCATGCGGGCGTGAGCACGCCGCCGTTTGACGGGCAACCGTGGGCCCCGCCGGTGGACCTGTACGAGAAACCCGACCGGTACTTGTTGCTCATGGAGATACCGGCCGTGGATGCGGGGAAAATCGACGTGACGTACTTGGGCAACACGCTGACGGTTCGCGGGGAAAAGCCGCGCCCCGGGGTTGTCGCCGAGAGCGATCGTGCGCTGCGTACCGAACGGCGCTACGGGACCTTTTGCCGCAATGTGGAACTTCCCGGCGAGATTGACGCGGAGCGCGTGAGCGCACGCAGCCAGGGTGGTGTGCTGGAAATCACTATTCCGAAGTCGCAATCGGCGATGCCGCGCAACGTGAAGGTGGCGATTTCGGAGGGATAGCGCGGGATTGAACTGCGGGGCCAGGCCGTTCCTGAACCAACGTTTGCGCATGCGGCACACGAAGTCGTGGCGCCCTGCCATAGCGCTACCGGTCTACGACCCGGTCAAGTTGATCAGCAATCGTTGCACCAGTGCCCGTTCGCTGGAAAGCGTACGCGAATCTGGGTCGGGTTGATCCGCGAGGCCCTCGGCCAGGGTGTCGAAATAGGGGAGGAACCCGCTGAGGCGGGCGATGGCGCGCTGGCGGCGGGTGCTGTCGGTTCCGTAGTAGTCGTAGTAGTAATAGCCGTCGAAGTAAAAGTACATGTCTTCGGCCGAGCGGCGCAGGACCAACGCCGTGTTGGCGAGCAGCACAGCCCGTTTCGCTCCGTCTGTTTCGAAATAGCTGGTCGTTGCGCGGGGGTCGAGCCCGGCCGGCAGTTCCGCGCGGAGGTCGCTCGAAACATCCATGCCTTCCGGCGTTCGATAGGATAGGCGGATCGATGCCAGTTCCACCGGTCCCGCAAAATCCACCAGCGCTCCGGCCCGCAGTCGAATGAGAATCACCCCGCCGCCCTGGCGGCTGCTCAGGAACAAGCTGGGCAAGGAAAGCGCAAGTACATGAGTGTTGGTGTCCACGCCAGGGAGTCCGTGGACATCATGCACGTCGAGTGCAAACGGGATCGAGGCACGAAGCTGCACGTCGTATGCGACAGGGGTGACCAGATAGTCCAATTCATCGAACACTCCGATGATTCGCTCGTAGTCGCCGAGAAAGAAGTAGTTGCCGCCGCGCACCTGGGAAATGTCGTGGGCCAGCTCGGCGCCGAAATCGAGTCCGAGGGAGAAGACGCTGGCGCCGGCCCCGCGGTTGGCATGGCGGAGCATCACGCTCACCAACCCCTCGCTGGTCGTGGCACCTTCGTTGGGGAGTGCGTCGGTAAAGAGGAAGAGGCGATCGGAGCGCGAAGGATCGGAGTACGTCTGAAGCAGACCGTAGCCGCGCGTCATACCCTCGGCGATGTCGGTGGCGCCGGCCGCCTCGATGTCGTCGAGTGCCAGTTTGATGGCCGCTGCGTCGTTGCCGGGCAGAGCGCGGGCGCGGGTCTGGGCGGTGTCGTTGAACACCACGATGCTCACCAGGTCGTCGGCGGTGAGCCTGGCGAGCAGGCGGTCCACGGCGATCTTGACGGCGGTCAGCTTGCTCACCCGCGTCCGGGAATCAATCGCGTCCCTCATGGAACCGCTGCGGTCGATGACCAAACATAGATTCAGGGGGCGGCGACGAAAGGTGGCGGCGTCGATGGTTGTTCCGAAACCGATCGCCACCGTCGCCAATGGCGTGAATTCGTCATAATCCTGGTTCCACGCGGCAGACGCGGTCGCGTAGAGCAGACCCGGATTCTCGGGAACCGACACTTCGATGCTGTGCTCGGAGAGCATTCCTTCGACGGTCATGGCTACCGGGTTGGGAATGTCACCGAGTTCCACCGCGCGGCGGAAAGCAGCGACGTCCTGTTGACCCCCGGCGGTCACGCCGAGATCCCGACTCACGGCGGCGCAGCCGCCCAAGTTGGCCGAAACCACGCACCCCAGAAGAAGCAGTGCCGACGCAGCCGCCAAGAAGGGCTTTAGTCTGCGAAGCGTGCGAGCAGGAGGAGTCTGTGCGTTGTGGATGATTGTCATTGCTGAACCTCCATGGGGCGCCAAGGCGGCGTTCCCCGTATGTTTCCTCCGAATGTGCGCTCAAAAATGCCATTAGTGTGACGCACGTGAATGTCGCGTTGTCGATCTTGGTTGTCGACCAATATGCCCTGTTACCCTTGAGTGCCAATCACGCCGGAACGATAGCATGGTCCGAATGTCCGGGCGACGTCGGCGCGCGCCGCTGTCGAAGTCGCGGCGTTCAAGTGAGTACGCGGCGTGTCGCACTGGAACCCGCACTTGAATCTCAGAGTAGTTACTCCGCTGGAACCGGGGTAAGTTGTCTTGCGAAGGCGAGGTTCAGCGGGGGGAGCTTTATTCGCAATCTGCTGGAGAAATCTTGTATTTTAACTTGAGTGCGGCCCGCGGCTTTCTTGGTCCAGCAGGCGGCGATTGATTATAGGACGTTAACTTGGGTGAAGCTAACGACAAACGATTTTCTCTTTTTCTTGATGGACCACTAGATTTCTAATTGGATTGCCGCTAGAATGCGGAAGTGTTGACGGAGAAAGCGCTTCACCGGTTCCCGAGGAGGGGTGCTTGGTGGTAGCTTTGAACGGGGTTCAAACGGAGGTTGAGAAGATGCGAACGGTGAAGTTGTCGGCAGCTTTGTTTGCTCTCGGGGCGATGTTTGCACAAGGGGCCTCGGCGCAATCTGCGCTTATGTCGTTTACATTCAGTGAACTGAACGGCAGTTTCGATGCCAATTCGAGCCTGTTCAATGCTGCGGACGATTGGAACACAAACGGAGACGTCACGCGGCTGGTGGCGCCGATTGCGACCACGTTCTTTCAGGGTAACGCGATCGCATCCGGCTTTCCCGGTACCGCGGCGTTCAGCTTGAGCATGAGCGTGTCCAACCTGACTTCCAGCACCGCCGACGGCGTGGGAACGATTGTGCTGACCGACTCGCAGGGCGACACGTTCACCAGCAACGTGTCGGGCACTTGGAGTAAGGTTGGGAGTGCGGGGAGTTTTTCAGGCATTCTGACCAATGTCATGCCGAGCAACTCAGGCGACGGGACGTTCGACGGAACGGATGGGTCGAGCATTAACATGATCTTCCCGGCGACGCCGCCGTTTTCGGGCAACATCATCACCTTGGCTTTTCAGAACTGGTTTACGGATTCGCTGGGCGCCCCGCTGAGCTTCCAGAGTTCGACGACCCTTGCGTCCGGCGCGATCGTGCCTGAGCCGGCGACACTGGCGCTGTTGGCGCTGGGGGGGTTGGTTGCTGCTGCTCGTCGTCGCCGCTAACCGCGCATAGTACCTTTGCCGTAACGCTCTTCACCTGAACAATCGCATTGGCCCCGTCGGCTTGGCCGACGGGGCCTTTCTATTGCGCTCTGTTCCACAATTCGAGATTCCTCCCAGCCTTTGAGAAACGCCCGTCGTTTTCGACCAATGACTAACGGTGGGATTCGGTAGCACGCGAGTCCGCCATGGTCTTCGGCCATGGTCAGGTTGTCGGCAAGACGGGAGGATCGAGCAATGGCCGGACGTTTCTGGTTGGGCGTCGTTGGGCTGAGTCTCTTCTTAGGCACCCCAACATCCGGCGGTGATCGGGTGCATTATCATTCGAGCTTTGAGGGCACGGACGGCGGCTGGAGCGCCGATGCCACGTGGGACGTATTGGGCGACTGGGAGCGCGGCACCCCCACGATCGGGCCGTTTCCCGGCTGTTCGTTCGGCAACGGCCCGGGCGCCGCGTTCGACGGGCTGGAATGCTGGGCGACGCAGATCGACGCCTGCTACACCAACGCCAACGGCACCAGCTTTCTGCGGCAGACCTTCGACTTCACCACCGTGGTGAACGGCACCTTGAGCTGGCGCCAATTCCGCCACGTGTTCGTGCAGCCCGGCGACGCGGGCGCGGTCAAGATCAACGGCGATACCGTGTACCAGCTTCCCTTCCTGAACACGGCGTCCGCCGGATGGGAGTTCCTGGCGATCGACCTGACGCCGTACAGCGGTTTGCCCAGTGTCGAGATTGTTTTCGAGTTCTTCGCCAACGCGTCGATCAACGGCCCGGGCTGGTTCATCGATGATGTACGGATCACGAGCCTGGTGGACCCGAACACGGATGATCTGGGCATACTGGTCGTGGACAGCCCGGATCCGGTGACGCGGGTGGGTGACCCGATCGTCTACTCAGTGACCGCGATCAATCACAGCGACGCCGCCGCTTCCAGTGTCGTCGTCAACGGAACGCTGGACAACGCTACAGTTTTCAATGCCGGTTCGTCGGATTCGGCTGTTCAACACGACGGATCGCCAACCGGCGGCGATTTCTCGATCCAAATCGGGGCAATGCCCGCGTTCAGCGTCCAGTCATTCGCTGTGGCCGTGGAGACTACGACGCTCGGAACGGTCACCATGTCGGCGTCGATCGGCGGGGCCGCGGCCGATCCGAATCCGGACAATGATTCCCACCTCGAGCAGACGGATGTGGCGCTGATCGCGGACATTCGCGCGGCACTCACGTCCGACCAGGATCCGGTCATCACGTTGACGCCGTTCGCGTACACCGTGGACATTACGAACCACGGCCCTTCTGACGCGACAGGGATTGCATGGCAGTTGACGCTTCCGGCCGAAACGAACTTTCTCGGAACGACCGAGGGCGGGCACGACGGCTCGGCGTCGGGGGGCGTGGTCAGTGGCATCCTCGCCCAACTGGGCGCCGGATTGAATCATGCCGTCGTGGTTCAGGCGTCGCCGCTTTCCGGCGCTGCGGCGAACCTGGATGCGGCTGCTTCGGCATCGTTGACTTCGCCGGATGAAGAGGATCCCGATCCAGTCAACAACGACGCGGCGCTGACCGTCGGCCACGTCCTCAGCGCCGAGCCGTTTGCCCGGCCGTTGTTCACCTCGTCGGGCCTGGATTCGACGGCCCCCAATCCTTTGCCCACGAGTATTCCCCCGGGCATTTCGGACCGATTGTTGACGTTTTTTCAGCGGCCGTACGTAAGCCCTAACGGTCAGATTTGGGGCTTCATTGGTGATCTGGAAAGCCTGTCGTCGGCCAACAACCAGGTCGTGGTGCTGGTCACCGACGGAAGCGCTGAGTCGGTGATCTACGAAAACGTCACGGCGCTGCCCGACGTGCCGGGCGACACGGTGGGCAACATGTCGGCCAAGCTCTCTATCAACGATGCCGGTTGTTACGCGTTTGCCCCGGATTCAGCGGATACGCGGCTGGATGTGGTCGTCAAGGGGTGCGGCAACAACGTAGACGGCACCGGCACGCTCGAAGTCGTCGGTCGCACCAACACGACCATTCCCGGTGATCCGCAGAATGCCAACTACCTTGGCTTTCGGGAGGCGCACATCGATAACCAGGGCGTCATTCGCATGATCGCCCGTCGCTTTAATACCACGCTGAATGCCACCGTGGGTCGAATCTACGCAACATCAGACGCGGGTCAGTCGGTCAACTTGTTGCTCGAAGAGCGGGTGGACATTCCCGCCGGTCAATTGGGAGGGGGAATGGCGCCGTGGGAGTTCTGGGACCAGGAGTTCCAGACCCGTAGCGGACTTCAGGTGACGGGCGATGGGATGCACATGCTGCTGCGCGGCGACCTTACCGGCTCCACCGCTACCGACGACATCCTGGCACTGAACAACGCGGTGGTCTTGCAGGAGGGGGGAATGGCCCATGCGAGTTTCGCTGCGCCGATCGCGGAACCGGCGTTCGGCGTGTACCTGGCGCCCAACGGCGACTGGTACGCGCGGGGGCGCAACGCGGACAATCAGGAATGGGTGATTCGCAACGGCGACGTTATTGCCCGAGGCGGCACGCCGATCTTTCCGGGCAGCAATGAAAACTGGCTGTTCGGTTCCACATCCTTCTCGCCGCATTTTCAGGTGGTGGCGGCTGATGGCCAGGGAAATTACGTGATCGGTGGGAATACCACGGCATCCACGGACGGCGCGCTCGTGTTTTACCCCGCCGCCGCGTTGCGGGGCGGTGGGGCAACGCCGCGGGTGATTGCCCGTGTGGGCGATCCCGTGGACACCGACGGCAACGGCTTGTTCGACAATAAGGCCACCATTGCGCGGTTTTCCGGCGACGGCGTAGTACTCTTGGCCGACGGCACCGTTATTGCGCTCGTAAGTGTCGGATTCCCGTTTCCTTTCGCGGCCCCGAGCACCCTGGCCGGATCAGGCACGGGTTCTGCGGCGCCGGCGATTGCGGCCATCAAGGTGCTGAATTTCTCGGGCGCCTGCTGCCTGCCGACCGGTGAATGCCAGGATGGTGTTCTGGAGCTGGATTGCACCGCCGCCGGTGGCCAGCCGTTCCCCGGGATTCCCTGCTTTTTCGCACCATGCGGCATCGGCGCCTGCTGTACGCTCGATGGCTGCGTGGACAACGTGGAAGCGACGGCCTGCGAATCGGCAGACCCGGAAAATGAATTCCAAGGCGACGGTACGGTGTGTACCAACATCAAGTGCGGCGGTGCGTGCTGTATCGAGGACTTCGCGCTCGCGGGCGACACGTTCTGCGAATTGACCGTCAGCGGCCGAGCATGCCGCAACCGCGGCGGCGATTACCTCGGCAACGGAACGGTCTGTCGCGGTCGTGCGTGTGAATTCTGTGATTCCGACCTGGACTGCGAGGATTTCGACAAGTGCAACGGCCTGGATTTCTGCGACGACGGCCTGTGCGTATCGACCGCGGCGCCGGAGATTGACGACGGCATCGATTGCACCGCCGACTCCTGCAATCCCGACACCGGCGCCGTCACCCACACACCAGTTGATTCCCTGTGCAGCGACGGCGATGCCTGCAACGGAATGGAAGTCTGCGATCCGAGTGTCGGCTGCCGGCCGGGCAGTCCGCTGGAGTGCGACGACGGCAACCCCTGCACGATAGACTCCTGCGATCCGGTGACGGGGTGCAAGCATCAACCCAAGGACTGCCGCGACGCCCACGCCTGCACCATCGACCTGTGCGACCCCGCCACCGGCCAGTGCCTGAACATCCCGCAGCACAGCCGCTGCGACGACGGCATTGATTGTACGATCGACACTTGCGATCCGGGTTCCGGCTGCCTGAATGGGGCGGACCATTCGCAGTGTGACGATGGCGTGTTCTGCACGACGGATCGATGTTCCGTGACGGCCCGCGGATGTGAGAACACTCCCAACGACGCGGTGTGTGAATCGGCGGATCCCTGCTTCGTGCGGCACTGTGATCCGGTGAACGATTGCGTGCTCGACCAGAATGTTTGCGTCGCCTGTTGCTTTGCCGGGACCATGTGCGAAACATTAACCGCCTCCGAGTGCTTCTTGTCGGCCGGAACGCCGTTGCCCGCGGGTGTGGACTGCCTGCCGGGCGGGTTCTGTCCCAACACGACCGGCGCCTGTTGCACGGCGGACGGGACCGGCTGCACGATCGTCGAACCGATCATTTGTCAGGCGAGCGGGGGCTTTTTCCAGGGTCTGGGCACACGTTGCGATCAACACGGCGAATGCCCGCGCAGAACTGGTGCCTGTTGCCGCAACGGCGGACCGGCGTGCGAGCAGGTGATTCGGGAGGCCTGCAACGGCGTCAATGACAAGTACCGAGGCGACCGGACTATCTGTCTGGCCGGTATTTCCTGCCCGAATGCCTGCCAGTCCGACGCCGATTGCGACGACAATGACGTGTGCAACGGACAGGAACGCTGCGACCTGAACAGCGAAGAATGTGTTGACGGCACCCCGTTGGATTGCGACGACGGCGACGCCTGCACCGTGGACGGCTGCGACCCGATCACCGGCTGTCTCAGCAATCTACGCAACTGCGACGACCAGAATGTATGCACGTTCGACTTCTGCGATTCCGTCGAAGGATGCAAAAACTTGCAGGAAAACTGCGACGACGGAAACGCCTGTACGTTCGACGGCTGCACGCCCGGCACCGGGTGCGTCAACACGCCGGTCAACTGCGACGACGGCAATGCCTGCACCATCGACGTCTGCGATCCCGCCGTGGGCTGCCTCTACACGACAATACTGTGCGACGACGGCGACCAGTGCACTGCCGACATTTGCGATCCGGCCGTGGGTTGCCTGAACTTCCCTGTCTGTCCGCCGGGGACCGCCTGTGTCGGTGGGACGTGCCAATGCAGTCCGCCACCTGGGGACTTGACGGGCGACGCCCGTGTGACGCGGGACGATCTGCCGTTTTTCGTTGATTGCCTCTTCGGCCCGCAAGGGGGCCTGCTTCCCGGTTGCGGATGCGCCGATGTCAACGGAGATGGCGTCGTGGATCTGGTGGACGTTGAGCGGTTCATGCGTGACGCCACGGTGCCGTGACCCGAAACGAAACAGCGGGAGGTGCACCGAATAGACTCGGTGCACCTCCCGTGCCTGTGGAAACGAAGCGGCGTCCGGTGCCTAGGGTGTATCCAGTTTGAGCGTACGATCCTGAATGCCATCCTCGCCGCTGTTGCCGCTCAACCCCTGGCCGCCGCGACCGGCCGTGCCGAGGTTAATGCGGTTGCCGGTTCGAGTAGAGCTGCTTGCGGCATCTTCCAGGACGGCAACCGAATGTCCGCCGCCGCCGCCGCCGCCGTCGCCGCCGAATCCACCGTTGCCGCCGTTGCCGCCGTTGCCGCCAGCGCCTTGAGCCCCAAATCGCGTCCCACCCGAACCGCCACTACCACCTGTGCCTCCCGCGCCACCTTCGCCGCCCTGTCCACCCATACCACCATTGCCGGTGGTCAGTGTGTTGTCATCAATGGCGATCCCCGTCGAGTTGATGAGCAGGACTGCGATTGAAGCGCCGCCGCCCATGCCTCCACGGCCACCTTGGCCTCCGGCCGCGCCTGCGCCACCGCCTCCGCCGCCGGCACCGCAAGCGAAGACCAAACCACCACCGCCACCGCCACCGCCGCCACCGCCGGATCCACTGGCACCATTGCCTGCGTTCGAGCCTGCAGGGTTGCGAAAGTCGCTGTCAGAAATCGCCCCGAGGCCAGTGGCGCCCTCGCCGGCGTCCCCATCGGCCCCATTTCCACCGCTGACGCCGCGTTCCCCGTTATCACCAATTACTCCTGCGCGTCCTCCGGCACCAGCGGCGGGGCCGGCTCCGGCCGCCCCGTCGAAACCTCCGGCTGCGCCCCCTCGGCCGCCGCCGCCGCCGCCCCTGCTGATGTTGGACGATCCGCCGGATCCGCCGACGTTATCCGGGGGGCACGCGGATGAATTGTCACCGTTTCCGCCGTTGTTGCCGTTCGCGCCATCGGCGCCCGCGTTTCCGCTAAGGCCTGCGTCCCCATTCCCAGCGGCGATTTCATTGCCAGTGAGGGAAACCGATGTGCTGTCAACGAGCTTAACGCCGACGGAGTTTCCACCGCCAACTCCGTTGCCCGCAACGATCGTGAAGCCGTTGACACTCAATGACTCGACGGCCTCGCCCATCATGGCCGTAGGCCCGCCGACAATCGTGGTAGGCGAAGTGGCGGGGCATTGAATCCAGGAAGCACGATCAAACCCGCCCCACAGATTGACATTGGATCGGAGGGTGATTGTTTCGTTGTATACGCCGCCGGCGACATAGACGTCGCCGCCGCCCATGTCCGCCGCCTCGTCGATCGCCGCTTGAATGGTGGCGAGCGGGTCGTTCTTGCCCCCAAAGTTCGCATTGTTTCCGAAAGAACCAGCGACAAAAAATGCCTGGTCGGTTTCGGGTACAGAAGTTCCCGTACAGGAACCGGACGGCCCCCCGTTGTTGTTTCCGTTCGTGTTTCCGTTCGTGTTTCCGTTGGTGTTTCCGTTGGTGTTTCCTCCTCCATCCATCGGGACGCAACTTGCCGGCCCCAGGGGGAGTGCCAGCAGTGAAAGGAGGAGCATCGGTCCGATGCGCCCCGCCCGGTTGTCACCTCGTGTCAAACTTTTCTTTGTGCCTGGAATGGTCATGTGCCTTTCTCCTGTGTATGGTCTGTCGTACCGGCCCGGGGACTGCGGAACAGCCGGTGACATGGCCGGCGAGTTGCGTCCCCACCTCAGTAAGCGAGAATGAGACCGGCAAGTCCTATCCGGAGTGCTTTTTCAGGAAGAGGATATGAGCGGTCGGGAGCCATCCGCCATTTCGGCCATACTCCAGCGGACGCGTACGAACCAAGAAGAGGGGTTCCGCGAGCTGCTACCGATTCTCATCGATGAGTTGCGTGCCTTGGCTGGTGCGATGCTGCGCCAAGAGCGTTCGGATCACACGTTGCAGCCGACCGCCCTGGTGAATGAAGTATACCTGAAACTGGTGGATCAGACGTCGGCGGAATACGCCGATAGGCGACACTTCATGGCGGTGGCGGCGCGGGCCATGCGGCAAATCCTGGTGGATCATGCGCGGGCTCGCGGTGCCATCAAACGGGGCGGGCAAATGGTTCGCGTGACCCTGGACGAGGCACTGTTGCGGGATCAGGCGTGCGACGTGGACATGGGGGCGCTGGATGACGCATTAGGCGAATTGGAAAAAGTGGATTCGCGTAAGAGTCGCGTCGTGGAATTACGCTTCTTTGGAGGGATGACCAACCAGGAGGCGGCCGAGGTCTTGGGCGTTTCTCCCAAGACCACCGAGGCTGACTGGTATGTGGCACGGGCATGGCTGCGCCGCGCGCTGAGTGGAGAGCCCTCCGAATGAAGCCGGCGGAATTCCAGCGGGTGGCGGAATTGTTCGAGGCGGCGCGGCTCTTGCCGCAAGACGAGCGGACGGTCTTCCTGGATCGAGCTTGCGACGATGACGGCAGATTGCGCCGCGAAGTGGAATCGCTGCTGGCACATCACGATGATGACGCCGGGGCGCTGACCATGGGCGGCGCACCTGCGGCGCTGCAGCGCGCGGCGAAAGATTTCCTCGATAACCCAACCGGCGTGGATCCATTCCAGGGGATTCTGCCGTCACAGGTCGGCGGTTATACGGTAGTTCGCGCAATCGGCGCGGGAGGCATGGGCGTCGTCTACGAGGCCCGGCAACAAAACCCGCGGCGAACGGTGGCGCTCAAGATGATCCGGCCCGGTTTCGCATCACCGGCGGTATTGCGGCGCTTCCAATTGGAGGCGCAGGTGTTGGGCGAACTGCGCCACGCGGGCATCGCACAGGTCTACGAAGCAGGCACCTCTGAAACATCCGCGGGGCCTCAGCCATTCTTCGCGATGGAATTTGTGGAGGGCACGCCACTATCCCGATTCGCGGAGTCGGCCGGATTGAGCACTCGGGAGCGGCTCCATCTCTTTACGCTGGTTTGCGACGCGGTGCAATATGCGCACGAGAAAGGTGTCATCCACCGGGACTTGAAGCCGGCGAACATTCTGGTCACTCATGAGGGACAGCCCAAGATTCTGGATTTTGGCGTGGCGCGGGTGATTGACGCCGATGCGCACGGAATGACCTGGCAGACGGACGCGGGGCAGATTCTGGGCACGCTTGCCTACATGAGCCCGGAACAAGTTACTGGATTGTCGGGAAACGTGGATGCGCGCTCAGATGTTTACTCGTTGGGCGTTGTGCTCTTTGAACTGTTGACCGGTTGCCTGCCCTACGAGATTGATCAGCGACCACTTCCACAGGCAGCGAGGGTGATTCAGGAGAGCGAACCAGCGCGGCTAAGTTCGATTCAGCGCACTTTTCGAGGTGACCTTGACACGATCGTGGCTAAAGCGCTGGAGAAGGATGGCGCACGGCGCTATGCCTCCGTCAGGGAGCTGAGCGCTGATCTGCGCCGTTTCCTGGCCGAAGAACCGATCGAGGCGCGACGGGCCAGCACACTTTATCAACTGCGCAAATTCGCGCGGCGGAACCGTGCATTGGTCGCCGGAGCGGCCGCCACGGCACTCGTGCTGGTCGCGGGTACGGTGGTCAGCATGTCTCAAGCGATCCGTGCGGGTCGAGCCGAGCGGTTGGCGCGGCAACTTCTTGGGGAGGCGGAGGCGGCGCGCGCCTTGGCCGACGAAAAGCGGCTGGAGGCAGAACGCCAGGCGCGCATCGCCGAGGCGGTGAATAACTTCTTGAAGGACGATCTGCTCGCCGCTGTGGATCCTTCGCGCACGCCGCGGCCGGACATCACCATGCGCGAAGTGCTTGATGTCGCGGCGGCGCGGATCGAGGGTGCCTTTGAAGGGCAACCGCTGGTGGAAGCGTCAATCTTGGGAACCGTGGGCGCAACGTACCTCAGCCTTGGTGCGTATGACCAGGCGGAAACCCACCTGGCTCGTTCGCTTTCACTCTGGGAAAACGCCTCCGGGGCAAGTCTCACGAACGTGTTGGAAGTGCGCGGGATGCTGGCTCATTTGTATGAGCGCCAAGGCAGGTACGCGGACGCGGAGGTGCTGCTGGTCGCGGTCCGCCGCGCGGCCATGGAAGCGTTCGGCACGGACGATGCGCGAACATTGCGGCTGACGTTCCAGCTCGGCGCCCTGTTACTTTCACAAGGAAAGTACGCAGAGGCGGAGGCGATTATTACCGAAAACCTCGAGCCGGCCATGCAGCGGCTGGGGCCCGAGGCCGATATCGTACTCCCGGCCGTTAACAATCTGGGCGCCCTGTACGCCGCACAGGGTAAGATGGACGACGCCGCGCGGTTGCTCCATCAATCGCTGGAGGTCACCCAGCGGGTACGCGGCGCAGACCATCCCGAGTCGCTCTCGGCACTTCACAATGCGGGCACGATGTTGTTCGGCCAGGGGCGATATGCCGAGGCTGAGCCGATGTTGACCGACGCGTTGTCGCGGAAGCGCCGAGTGCTGGGCGAGGATCATCCGGACACGCTGCGCGCGGCCAGCGATCTTGCCACGCTGTACACGTCAATGGGCCGGCACGACGCGGCGGCCCCCATTCTGGCGGACGCCCTGGCCGTTCAGCGCGAGAAACTCGGCGAAGATCATCCCGATACGTTGCGCACCATGAACACGCTGGCAGGCCTGTACCTCCTTCAGAAGCGCTACGCTGACGCGCTGCCGCTCTACGAGACGTCCCTGGAGAACCGTCGCCGGGTGTTGGGCGACGACCATCTGGAGACGGCCGTTTCCCAGGCCACATTAGCGGCTCTGTACAATCGAGTCGATCGTCATGCGGAGGCTGCCGTGCTTTTGGAGGCGGCATTGGGTACGGCCCGCGCGCAATTGCCGCCGGGCCATTACTACCTGGGCGCTTTCCTGCGGTACCAGGGGGATTGCCTTCTCGGGCTTGAGCGATATGAGGAGGCAGGCCGGGCACTGTTGGAATCGTACGACGCGCTCAGTGCCGCGCTGGGTCCGACGCACGATCAGACCATCGGCACGGTGCGGCTGCTCGTCAAGCTGTTTGAATCGACCGGCGATGCGGAGAATGCGGTTCTTTGGCGAGACCGCCTGCCGTCACCAGCGGCAAATGACAAGGAGAAGGCGGAGTCGTCCGGGGGGTGAGGCGCATAACCGGCCGTAGAAACATGGTTGCCCTCATTATGGATATGAAATCCGCACATCCTATTGGGTCCTGGCCCGAACTTCAGTACTGCCGGCGACTTCAGATGCGAATGAAAGGCGAATCGCAGGGAGTCGAATTCAGTTTCGTGCTTCGCGGGTCGGAGGACGCTAATCTTGCTGTGATCCCGGATCGGTCGGTGCGCCAACTCGTCTTTCTCGATTCGGAAGGCCCATTTCGCTTCGGTCAGCTGAATGTACTGCTTCAACAGAGTGACTGGGTCTGATTCGGTCAGATTGTTCCGCAACCGATAACCGCCTTCCGGAAGGGCCGCCCAATCGCTCCAACGCTGTCGCCGCGTCCATGTGATGCACAGGCGGGTTCTGCCTTGGGCGGGTTTGCGTTCGGCGATCTTGACCGCGAAGGCGCCGGTCGCCCGCCCGTGTCGTTCCTGGAAACGACCCTGCCGCCACTGCCCGATGGCGAGCCGCGGCACATGCCGCTTGGCAATCCGTGTCTCCTTCGACATCATGGCGCGTCATGCGAACTGGGAGCGAATTCGCCGATTCGTCAGGTCCCACGAAGCGAACCGCTCTCGTGATGCTGACATTGATCGTTCTGGCCGGCGCGGTGCTACGATTCGACCAGCTCGGCGCCCGCTCCCTGTGGCTCGATGAACTGTCTACCTGGCACGTGTCGCGTATGCCATTGGGCGAGAGCCTGCGCTGGGGTCCGGAACTTACCAAGCCGCCGCTCTATCAGCTCTTGCTGCGCGTATTGACCGAAGATCCCCGCCCTTCGGAGGCGCGGTTGCGCTTTCCTGCGGCGGTGGCCGGCGTCCTTGTGATACCGGCCGGTTACTGGCTGGGGGCCACGTTGGCCGGTCGGGCCGCAGGGTTGGCACTGGCCGCTTTGCTTTGTTGTCAGCTTCTGCACATTCGCTACAGCCAGGAGGCGCGATCCTATTCCCTGCTGGTGCTGGGCAGCATTCTGGCTACGGCGTTCTGGTATCGGCTGGTGTGGGCCCGGCAAAGGGCTGCCGCCGTGGGCTACGCGGTGGTCGCGGCGCTGACCGTATACGCCCATTACCTGATGGTGTTGACGGTAGCCGGTCACGTCCTGTGGTGGTTGTTGTGTGTTGGCCGCGGCACCCATCGGCGCGGTATGCGGCTTCCGGTCGTCGCGCTGGTCCTTACGGCCGTCGCGTGTGCCCCGCTATTCGTGCACTACGCCCGGCATCAATCAACGGTGTTTCAGGGTCTGGCGTGGATACCGGCCGCGAGCTGGTCGCGGGCGCTCGATTCGCTGGGGGCGTTGACGTTCGGTCCGGCGTGGGTCGTTCTGCTGTTGGTTACTGTGGTCTGGTGGTGGCGGGCGCGGATTTCGGCCCGTGCCGCCGCGGCTACGCAATCGCCTCCGCCACCCGAAGAGTTGGGCGGCACGATCCGCACCGGCGTGGGCTTGTTGTGCTGCTGGTTTGGCTGTGCGTGGTTGGGTCTGATTGTGATTTCCTGGATTGCGCAACCGGCTCTCGTCGATCGTTACGCGCTGCCGGCATCGATCCCGGCGCTGCTGCTGCCGGTGTTGGTGGTGAGCCGGATACGCCGATTCGCGCCGTTGTTTCTGGCGGGCATCGTCTGTGCGGCTTCGGCGCCCGATTGGGCGATGTACCGCTGGGACGTGCGGCCGGGTTTTCGAGAGCTGGCAGCGTACCTGCGCGACCATGTGGACCCCCGGACGGATGTCGTCGTGCAGGTCATCGACAACGCCACCTACCCCGGATGGGAAGACATGGAGCGGCTGGGGTTCGCGTATTACCCGTTGAACGGGCGCGCTATCATGGAGCTGCCGCTCCGGCCCGACGGCGCGGTCGCCGATGCCGCCGCGTGGCAGGATCCGCGGCAGTTCTACCTGGTGGTGTTTCGCGCCGATCCCGTACCATTGATGGAGCGCGCCGGACGCCGCCTGGAGCCGTTTGAGGTTGACGGCGCGTATTATTCCCAACTCCTCTTCGAGCCTTATCGTCTCGTCAAGGCGGCGCCGCGGGGACCGCATGCTCCAGAATCGCAATAATGGTGACCACACAAAGGCACTGAAGCAGGATCAGCGCCGCGCCGGTCCAGTCGACCGTGGCCAGCAGGATGGCGGGCAGGCCGGTGGCCGCGGTGGCGAGATAAATGGTCAGCACCGCGCCGCGCTTGCTCAGCCCCTTGCGTACCAGCCGGTGAGAAAAATGCCGGTTGTCGCCGCGAAACGGGCTGTCGCCGGCGCGCAGGCGGTGCACCACCACACTGCCCACGTCATACAGCGGCACGGCCAGCACCACGAGCGGAACTAGCACCCCCCAGGGAGTCATCCCCAGGCCGGGGTCGTAGAAAGTGGTGAGGATCGTCAAGACGCTCATCAAGTAGCCGACCACCAGGCTGCCCGCATCGCCCATGATGATGGAGGCCGGGGCGAAATTGAATACCAGAAAACCTGTCAACGTGCCGACCACCACCAGCGCCAGCACCGGCACAAACACCTGACCGGTGCGCATCGCCGCCAGGGCAAAGATCAACGCGGCAAGGGCGGCCACGCCCGCGCTCAGGCCGTCCATGTTGTCCAGAAAATTGAAGGCGTTGGTGATCAGCACGATCCATAAGATAGTGCATGCCGCGGACCAGAAGGGGGGAAGCGCCTCCAGGGCCCGGATGCCCAGCACGCCCGCCGTGAACAGCGCCACCGCAATCTGCGCCGCCAGCTTGGACCACGGTCCGAGCGCTCGGCGATCGTCGCATAGCCCCACTACGTGCAGGACAATCACGCAACTGGCCAGCCCGACGACCGCGCGAAGCTTCGATGCGAGGCCATCGAGGTGCTGCAACACCACAGGCGGCAGCCAGGCCGGGGGCGCCTCGCGGACCGCCGCGGCGAAGGCCGTGCCGCCGACCATCGCGGCGCAAATGGTCACGGTGATGGCGATTCCCCCGCCCAAGGCCAGGAGACTGTCGTGCTTTTTATGGCCGCCCGGACGATCGAGAAAGCCGCTTCGCCGGGCCCACGCGCGGACTAGAAAAGTAGCGAACAAGGAGACAGAGAATGCGCCGATGACGGCAAACAAGGCAAGTCGCAGCATCGCGGGGCAGTGTAGTACGGGCGGTCTTGCCGTCAAAGGCCGACCTGGCGCAAACGAACGGGAATTCCATTGAGCAGGGCATCGCCCCTGCGGTGACCGACGATATAATGGGTCCGTCGCCCGCGCAGAGTTCGAGTGTAGAGGAACGTACGATGGACGAATGGGAGCTGTTGCAACGCATCACGATCAATCCGGCCATATTCGGCGGAAAGCCGCTCATCCGCGGCAGACGGCTCGCCGTAGAGCATGTCCTGGCCATGTTGGCGGCGGGCGACTCGCCGCAGACCATTCTGGAAGGGTATCCCTGGTTGGAACCTCAGGATATTCAGGCATGCCTGATCTACGCGCGGCGCCAGGTTGCCCACGAGAGAATCGAGCCCCTGACCATTGAGCTTGAGCCACGGTCGTGAGGATTCTGCTCGACACGTGCGTCTGGGGCAAAGCGGCTATCGAACTTCGCGCCGAGGGTTACGATGTCCTCTGGGTGGGCGATTGGGTGAAGGACCCAGGCGATGCAGAAATTCTCACGGCCGCTTTTTCCGACAAACGGGTGCTCGTCACGTTGGACAAGGATTTCGGTGAACTGGCCTTTGCCGCCGACGCGCCACACTGTGGGATTGTACGGCTGGTGGGGATTCCCGCCCGTCAACAAGGGCGGGTTTGCGCTCATGTAATGGAACAATACTCAGAAGAGTTGCTTTCCGGTGCCGTTGTAACCGTTGAACCTTCCAGGATACGGATTCGACGGCTTGAGGGCGGTTGATCCACCACCCCCATGGGTCGCCCTGACAAGAAAGTCGGACACAGGTCGCCAAACCGGACCTCATTTGCGGATACAGTTTAAACAAATGAATCGTGCCCGTTCGCATTCTCTACCCTGACGGAAGGAGCATCGGCCGATGAATCCACCCATTATGGCGCTTCGTCAACGCATGGCCGAGGCCCTTGCGCGCCTGGGGATTACTGACGACCCCATGGTCCGCCCGGCACAAGATGCGCAGTTCGGGGATTATCAATCAAATTGCGCCATGAGCGTGGCACGCAAGCTTCAACAAAAACCGCGCGACACGGCAACCGCCATCGTGGAGAAACTGGACGTTGCGGACCTCTGCCTGCCGCCCGAAATCGCCGGTCCGGGCTTCATCAACTTTCGTCTGCGCCCCGCCTTTCTCGCCCGGGCCATCGACGCGATGCCCCCCGCCGGCGCACCGGACGCCGATCGCCTGGGCATCGCCCGCGCCGCGGCGCCGCAAACCGCGGTGGTGGACCTGTCGAGCCCCAATCTGGCCAAGGAAATGCACGTCGGCCACCTGCGCAGCACCGTGATCGGCGACTGCGTGGCGCGCCTGCTGGAGTTCGCCGGGCATCGCGTGATCCGCGAAAACCACGTCGGCGACTGGGGCACGCAGTTCGGCATGCTTCTGGCGCACTTGCGACGTGTGCATCCCGAGGTCGATACCCAGCCGGATGCCCTGGCCATCGCCGACCTCGAGGCGTTCTACGTGGAAGCCAAGTTGCGCTTCGACAACGACGACGCGTTCAAGAATGAATCGCGTGAAACGGTGGTCGCCTTACAACGAGGCGACCCGGCGGCGCGGCACATCTGGGAGGCGTTCTGCGCTGAATCACTTCGCCATTGCCACGCCATTTACGGCCGGCTGGGCGTGTCGCTGATCGATCGCGGCGAGAGTTTCTACAACGACCTGATGGAAGAAGTGCTGGCGCGGCTGGAGCGGATGCGCGCCGCCGATCCGCACGGCGCGGTGCGCGATAGCGAAGGCGCCTTGTGCGTCTTTCTTGACGGCTTCAAGACGCGCGACGGCGAGCCCCTGCCGCTGATCGTGCGCAAGAGCGACGGCGGATTCAACTACGCGACCAGTGACCTGGCGACCATTTTGCACCGCGTTGAGCATCTGGGCGCCACGCGGATCGTGTACGTCGTGGGCATCGCCCAGAAACAGCATTTCGACATGCTCTTCGCGGCGGTGCGAAAGCTGGGATGGGCGGGGCCGCACATCACGCTCGAACACCTGGGCTTCGGCAACATGCTCTCGCCTGGCGGCAGGCCCTTCAAGACGCGCGAAGGCGGTACCGTCAAGCTCAAAGACCTCCTCGATGAAGCCGTGGCCCGGGCGCGCAAGGTGATCGACGATTCCAGGACGCTCGCCGAAGACGGCCCCGGGCGCGACTTCACGGAGGACGAAGCACGGCGCATTGCCGAGACCGTGGGCCTGGCCGCGGTCAAATACTTCGACCTGTCCCATGCCCTCAGCAGTGATTACAAGTTCGACCTGGACACGATGCTCTCGCTCGACGGCAACACCGCGCCCTACATGTTGTACGCCTACGCGCGGGTGCGGTCGATCGGGCGCAAGGCGGGCGTGGATTTCGACCGCTGGCGGGCCGACGCACCGACGGTGCTGGAGCACCCGGCGGAAATCGCGCTGGCCACGCGGCTGCTTCAGTTTGCGGAGACGCTGGATGTGGTGACCAGTGAACTCAAGCCTAACATGCTGACCGACTATCTGTTCGACTTGTCACGGGTGTTCAGTCGCTTCTACGACAAGAAGCTGGGCGTGCGCGTGATCGACGCCGCCCCGGAAGACGTCAGAAATTCCCGGTTGCGATTGTGCGACTTGACCGCGCGAACGCTGCGCCTGGGACTCAACCTGTTGGGGATCGATACGCTGGAAAAGATGTAGAATCGCGGCGCAACCGGGCGCCGTTCACAGGCCTTCGGCACATTGTTCTAGGCGCCGCGGTAGGGCAACAGCGCGAGAAACCGCGCGTGCTTGATCGCCTGCTTGAGCGCCTTCTGTTCCTGGGTGTTGGTTCCGGCGCGCTTGCGCGACGTGAGCTTGCTGCTGGTGGTCATGAATTTTCGGAGCAGGTCCAGCTCTTTGTAGTCGACCAGGCGACCGACCCAGTCCGACTTGGCGCGCTCTGGAAACCGCTGCGCCGTGTGAAAACTCGCCCCGCTGTTACGCTTACGTGGTTGTGATTCCCTTTGATTCATGATTCCCGAATGTCTCCCAAACTTGCGGGCTGTTTCAACCGGCGCGGGTCACCGCCCGCGGCCCGACAATTCGCTCAAACTCCGCCTCGTCCGCGACCTGTGATTCTTCCACCAGCATGATGGGAATCCCATCGCGGATCGGGTACTTCCGTCGCGTGGTGCGGTCGGTCGAATAGAGCCAGTCGCCCTCCAGCACCAATGGGGCCTTGGAGAGCGGGCAAACCAACAAATCAAGCAGGGTCGCGTCCATGGTCGGCCGGCTCACGCAATAAGTCCCGGGCGGCCATGGGGCCGACCCTGTGCAATCCTGTCATTCTACAGCTACCGGCCGGCCACGCAAGTGGCTGCGGGGCAGCGTCAGGCGCGAGAGTCACAAGTATCCGGAAAGGGCTTTCTTGGGGGTGTGATCGGGGCAATTCACGATTTGCGGCCGTTGGCTCCCCCCGGAAATGGCGCCCTGGCCATACCGGTATCGGGCGGTTTTCTCGCCGGGCTACGGGCTGCCGGGTATGATGCGGCCATGGACCGGCATGCGGAAACGAAGGCCTCAGAAACAGGTGGGCCGCAACGTGATTTCCCCGCGGCGGCGCGGCGGGTATTGATCCTTGGGCTGGACGGAGCGACGTTCGACGTGCTTGAGCCCCTGATGGCCGAAGGGCGGCTGCCGCATCTGGAAGGCTTGATGAAGCGGGGCGCGTCGGGGCGATTGCGCTCCACCACGCCGCCGATCACGCCGGCTGCGTGGACTACTTTTCTCACGGGCAAGCAGCCGGGGTCGCACGGAATCATCGACTTCGAACGCTATGACGTGACCACACACCGGCTGGCGTTCAACAGCACGCGCTGCCTCGACCATGTGCGCAATATCTGGCAGCTTCTGGGCGAGCGCGGCTTCCGGGTGGGCAGCGTCAACGTGCCCATGACCTACCCGCCGATTCCGGTGAACGGTTTTCTGGTCAGCGGCTTCGAGACACCGGGGCCGGCATCCGACTTCGTCCATCCGCCGGAACTGAAGCCGGAGATCCTGGCCCGCTGGCCCGATCCCACACTGCGCAGCAAGTGGCGGCGCAAACCGCTGGGGGGCGATCGACTGTTCGCGGCCAACCTCGACTACATGTCGCGCAGCTTTCACCAGGGCGCGGCCATGACCCGCTGGCTGGGCGATCGGCTTGGGTGGGACGTGGCCATGGTGGTACTCAAACTGGTGGACAACCTTCAGCACAAGACCTGGAAGTACATCGATCCGCGCTGGGCGGAGCGGCGACCGAAGCGGCGCGAAATGGTCAAAGACTGCTTTGCCGAGATGGACGCGGCGGTGGGCGATCTGCTGGATTACGCCGCGGCGCACGAAGCCGCGGTCATGATCGTGTCAGACCATGGCCATGGCAGCCTCGAGGGCAAGGTCCAGCCCAACCGCCTGCTGCTCGACTGGGGCTACCTGCTGCTGGAGCCGGGCAGCGCCCAGGGAGTGACGCGCGGGCGGCACCTGTGGGACCGGCTCCGCGGGCTGACGCGGCGCTTCGCGCGTGAAGACCGAGTGACGCACGACCTCGCCGTGGATTTCTCGCGCACCCGCGCCTGCGTGATGCACGCGGGCATGGCCGGTTTCCTGTACATCAACCTGCAAGGCCGCCAGCCCTGCGGCATTGTGCCGCCACAGGAATACGAAGCGCTGCGCGACGAACTGCGCGAACGCCTGCTGGGGCCCGAGTGTCAGGCGTTGGACCCGCAGGGTCGCCCGGTGGCGTTGTTCCCCGAGGTCCACAAGCCCGAGGAACTCTACGGCTGCCGCCGTGCCGACCAGCCCTGGCTGCCCGATTTGATTCTCACCCCGCATGAATCGCTGGCCGTGATTCGCAAAATCCGCGGACGCAACCCGGTGAACTGGCTGCCCTACTCCCGCATCGAAGGCACTCACCGGCCCGACGGCGTCTTTATCGCGGCAGGAAGCGGCATCGCCAACAAGCGCGACCTCCGCGCTCACATCGTGGATTGCGCGCCCACCCTGCTCGCCATGCTGGGGTTGAAGATTCCTGAAGACATGGAGGGCCGCGTGCTCACCGAGATTTTCGAACAACCCCCGGTGGTGGAAAAGCACGCCCCGCGCGCGGCCGTAACGGCCGGTGCCGATGGGGAAGGGGTGTTCTCCGATGAAGACCTCGCCAAAGTCACGGCGCGCCTGATGGACCTCGGCTACCTGGAATGACGCAGCGCAGTGCCGTCGGCCTCGGTCCTCAGCGTTCCGTGTGCACCACGATCGCCTTCGGCGTCGTCGGACAGTAGAACTGGCACACGCCGCAGCCGACGCAGCCCTCCGTCACCACTATCGGGGGGCTGGAACTGTCGAACCGCAGCGCCGTTTCACCGATCGGACAACGGTCCACGCAGATCGTGCACGCCTCGTTGTGTGAGCGCACACACACCGGCCCATACACCTCGGCCAGGCCCATGTCGATGGCCGCGGCCTCGACCAGCGGACGCAGCGCCCCGCTGGGGCACACGTGCGTGCATTGCAGGCCGTCGCACACCACGCAGGCCGCGTAATCGGGATCGATGACCGGCGTGCCGGGGGCGTATCCGAAGCGAGCGTCGAGCGGGAAGATGCAGTTCGCCGGACAGACCTCCACGCACTTGCCGCACCGTTGACAGGTATCGATAAACGCGGCCTCACCGATGGCGCCCGGCGGACGCAGCCGGGGGCGTTCCGGCGGTCCCGACGGCGTCGCATTGGCCAACGACGGAAGTTGCCGCTCGACAAAGTCGCCCACCGGCCGCGCCAGTCGCGCCAGGGCCTCGCGAAAGAATTCTCGCCGACCGGGACCGGGCATGGTGTCTCCTCTTTCTGTCTCGCGTGCCGCTTATGGGAGCGCCGGAGTACGTCGTGAACTTCTACCTGCGAGATCAGGCTCGGCGACGATTATGACGCCAAGGGCGAGGATGTCGACTCAACTCGGCTGAAGGCACGTTGGTTGACGGAAAGCGAACGTCGATTGACGAGAGCGGCCGTTCTCCGCGTTTCCGATGCTATATCCGGCAGACCTTTGCCCTGCGGCGCATCGCGCGATAGCGTAACGTCATGTCTATTGTCGGCCATGGAATCGATCTGGTGGAGTGTGCGCGCATCGCGCGGGTGCTGCGCGATCACGGTGTGCGCTTTATGGAGCGTGTGCTCACGCCGGGGGAGCGGCAGCGCGCGGCGCAGTTTGCGGATCCGGTGCCCTTTGTGGCGGGACGCTGGGCGGCTAAGGAAGCGATTCTCAAGATGATCGGCACCGGTTGGCGCGGCGCCATCGCCTGGACCGACATGGAAATTCTCCCCGATGCGCTGGGCCGCCCGGTGGTGACGCTCTCCGGACACACCGCGCGCCGTGCCGCCGAACTGGGCATTACCCGCGTGCACCTGTCCATCACCCACACCGCCGTCACCGCAGCCGCGTCAGCGATAGGGACGAATGAGTAGGCGTGCTCATCGCCGGAACCGATACGCGAGAATTCGGGCGTTTTCCGCCACCAGCAACATGTCCTCTCCCTCTATATCGGACGGGATCCTAAGAAAAGATCCAGGTCCGGCGCTGCTGTTCAGCACCTCCTGATACTCCAGTTCGCCGTTGTCATGGTATATGGACATGATCGCCCGCATGGTGGTCACCGTTGGAAACCCGGCGACGAACGGGTACTGAACCCGGTACGAATACTCGAACTTGACCCGAAAACGCGGTTGCGCTGCGTCAAAACGCACGGAGACCGGGGGTGGCGCATACATGCGATTCTCGACACAGTCGTGGCTCAATTCAGGCGTTTGGTAGGATATCAGCGGCGGCTCGCAGTCCCGATATCGATTAACGACGGGGTACTCTCCTACCCTGACGCCATTTTCGTCGAAGACGTCGCATCCTACAAGAATGTAGTCACGACTGTCGTCGTCGGGGAGCCGCGTAATGGCGAAGTCGCGTCTGCCGCGGAAGGAGGCGACTTTCGAGCCATCGATGCGCCACGTTCCGATCTGCCCGACGGCATCCTGAGTGACCATTTCCAGCACGCCATCTCCCTCAATATCCGCCCAGTGAAATGTCGCCCAGGTATCATTGGGCAGGCTGGATAGCCTATTGCCACCAGAATTCAAGATCTCAATCGTTCCGGTATCCGATGCGCCGACGGCAAACTCGAGCAGGCCGTCGTTTTCAACATCTGCCCATGTCCAGTACATTTCATAAGGTGTCCCAGCGAATGCGTGTTTCCAAATCAACCCACCGTCGTTGCCCCAAAGTCGTATACTCGAATCGCGAAAACTGGCGACAAACAGCTCACCTCGTTTGTCGCCATTGGTATCCAGCCACTGCCCTTCCCAGGGGTTGGTTTGGGCAATCAGTCGTGGTTCCGCGGGCACGCCCTCTTCCGCGAGGAGCAGGGCTATACCATTCTGGCCACGAATGACCAATTCGCGACCGGGGATTCCGTCTCGTTCCACGGCACACAAAGTTGGGTAATGGTTGTAAGGCAGGCCAATCCGTTCATCAGCGAACCAGAGCGATTTGGTCAACAAGGGGGAATCCTTGCGGATACCCGGCTCAGGCCGCGGGCACACACCGATGCTGGAGTCACATTCGATCGGTGGCACGCATCCACCGCCAGGCAGGGACCACGAAACCAGGGTGAGAGCCAGGAAGAGCCGCGATGCGAGTGAGAGAGCCTGGTTGAAGGGCGTCACTTGATTTTCTCCTGCTTGGAGACTGCAATGGGTTGATGCCCAATGTAGAAGATCGTGTTCGTCGCGTGTGGGCAACCAAGAGTTCTTTGGCCTTCGCGCTCCACCTACTCCTCCTGCAACGTCTCCCCCTTGGGCGGCTTGGTGGGGTCGAACTTGTCGGGGTTGATGTTCAGCGTCTTGGCGGCGTCCGCCAATTTGGCCCGGTCGAACCGGCCGATGCGTGCGAGCTGCTGCAAGGCAGCCAATGCGGCGTAGCGACCGTCGACTTCGAAATAGTCGCGCAAATCCTTGCGCGACTCGGACCGGCCGTAGCCGTCCGTGCCCAGCGGGTACAAGCCGCCCGGCACCCAGCGCGCGATCTGGTCGGGAATGACTTTCATATAATCGCTGGTGGCGATGACCGGCCAGGGTTCGTCGGCCAACATGCGCGTGACATAGGGAATGCGCGGCGGCTCGGCCGGGTGCAGCAGATTCCACCTCTCGCAGGCCAGCGCCTCGCGGCGCAATAGGGTGTAACTCGGCACACTCCACACATCCGCGGCCACGCCGAAACGATCGGCCAGAATGTCCGCGGCGGCCAGTGCTTCGCGGAAGATGGCCCCGCTGCCGAAGAGGTGGACGCGCGGTTTCTTGCCGGGCTTTTCCGCGGCGCGGAACTTGTAGAGCCCCTTGAGGATGCCTTCCTCGACTCCCTCGGGCATCGCGGGATGGGCATACACTTCATTGCCCACGGTCAGGTAGTAGAAGACCGGCTCGCGGTCTTTGTACATGCGGCGGATGCCGTCGCGCACGATCACCGCGATCTCATAGGCGTATGCGGGGTCGTAGCTGATGACGTTGGGCACCGTGCTCGAGAGCACGTGGCTGTGGCCGTCCTGATGCTGGAGCCCTTCGCCGGCCAGGGTGGTCCGGCCCGCCGTGCAGCCGACGAGGAAGCCGCGCACGCGCGCATCGCCGCAGGCCCAGGCGAAGTCGCCGATGCGCTGGAAGCCGAACATCGAATAGAAGAAAAAGAAAGGGATGGTGTTGATGCCGAAGGTCACGTTAGCGGAACCCGCCGCGGCGAATGAGGCCATCGAACCGGCTTCGGTGATGCCCTCCTCCAGAATCTGGCCGTCCTTGGTCTCGCGGTAGTACAGCAGCAGGTGCGAGTCCACCGGTTCGTACTGCTGCCCGCGGTGGGCATAGATGCCGTACTTGCGAAATAGTGAGTCCATGCCGAAGGTGCGGGCTTCATCGGGGACGATGGGGACAATGAGCTTTCCGATTTCCTTGTCGTCCATGAGCCGGGTGAGCAGGCGCACCATGGCCATGGTGGTAGCGATTTCGCGGTCGCCGGTGCCCTGGAAGAACTCGCCGTACACATCATCCCCGGGCGGCGTGATGGGCAACGCGCGCACGCGGCGGCGGGGGACGAAGCCGCCGAGGCGGCGGCGATATTCGCGGAGGTACTCGACTTCCTCGGACTTGTCGTCCGGCCGGTAGAACGGCGCTTCTTCGAGTTGATCGTCGGGGATGGGAATGTCGAACCGGTCGCGGAAGAGGCGCATTTCATCGAAATCCATTTTCTTCTGCTGATGGGTGGTGTTGCGCCCTTCGCCTGCTTCACCCAGGCCGTAACCTTTGATGGTTCGCGCCAGGATCACCGTGGGTTGGCCCTCGTGCTCACCGGCGGCACGAAACGCCGCGTACACCTTGGCAGGATCGTGTCCGCCTAGTCGCAGCTTGCCGATCTGTTCGTCGGAGAGGTGGGCTACCAATTGCGCCAGGCGCGGATCGGTGCCGAAGAATTTCTCACGCGCATAGGCGCCCGGCTCGACGGTGTACTTCTGCCATTCGCCGTCGATGGTTTCATTCATGCGCTCGATGAGCAGGCCGTCGGTGTCGGCGGCGAGCAGCGGATCCCAATCGTCGCCCCAGAGCACTTTGATCACGTTCCAGCCGGCGCCGCGGAAGGCGCCTTCGAGCTCCTGCACGATGCTGCCGTTGCCGCGCACGGGTCCGTCGAGTCGCTGAAGATTGCAGTTGACCACGAAGGTGAGGTTGTCGAGCTGCTCGCGTGACGCCAGGGTGATCGCGCCGAGGCTTTCCGGCTCGTCCATTTCGCCGTCGCCCAGAAACGCCCACACCCGTGATTCGGACGTATCCTTCAATCCGCGGTCGTGGAGGTAGCGGTTGAAGCGCGCCTGGTAGATGGCGGTGATGGCGGACAGCCCCATCGACACCGTGGGAAACTCCCAGAAGTCGGGCATGAGCCACGGATGCGGATAGGAGGAGAGGCCGCCGCCGGGCTGCAGCTCGCGGCGGAAGTTATGCAATTGGCGCGTGGACAACCGGCCGAGCAGGTGCGCCCGTGCGTAAATGCCGGGAGCGGCGTGACCCTGGAAAAAAATCTGATCGCCGATTTTCTCGCGCGTGTTGCCACGGAAGAAGTGATTGAAGCCCACTTCGAGCAGTGTGGCGGCCGAGGCATAGGTGGAAATGTGCCCGCCGATGCCGGGCGAGGCGCGATTGGCGCGGACCACCATGGCCATGGCGTTCCAACGGATAATGCTCTTGATGCGCCGTTCGATGGCGCGATCGCCGGGGTAGGGGGGCTGGCGGTCCACCGGGATGGTGTTGATGTAAGGCGTATTGGCGGTGAAGGGCGCGACAATGTCGTTGCGCATTCCCCAGTGGATGAGCCGGCCAAGCAGAAACCGTGCGCGCGGACGTCCGCCCGCCTCGACGACGCCGCGGAGCGAGTCAATCCATTCCTGGGTTTCGGTCCGGTCCACGTCTTGCATTGGTATCGTTGCCATGGGGACAGCATAACCGGTGACGGTAATCCCATCCACGCGCGAGCTGTTTGGTCGCGGGGCGCGGCAGGACCGCGCGGTGCAGTGGCACCTGCTTTCATGGGTTGACGGTTCACGATCGGCGCGCCCGACGTTTTTTGCGGCCGCACAACAACGGGTTCGTTTTGACAACCTTGTTTGTTGGTGCCATGTGGTGGCACTTATCGGTCAGGGCGGCGCCAGGGCGGATCCCGGGCAGGTTTGCGGGGGTGGGGACACGTGGACAAACCGGGCGGTGCGCTTCCGTGGGACGACGGTTCGGGGTAGGGGCCAGTCTGTACGTTTCCGCATTTCTCTTCATGAATGAAAACATTCGGGGCGCGCGCTTGGATGAGCGCGGGAAGCGATCAGGAGGTAGGGGCGCCAGCATTGGGGCTGCTGCCTGTCGTTGGCCGCGGTGCCATGGGGCGGGGGCCGGCTATTTCAATAAGACAACGGGAATAACCACGCGCCCGGGCGGGTTGAGCAAGCATGACCCGCCGGTGACTGGGCCGGAAATATCACCGGAAGAGCTCCGTCTAACCAGAAAGGATCGGTCTGTGAGTACACTTGGGTGGAAGCGATTCGGCACGATCGCGGTGGGGGCGGTCATTTCGGTTTGGGTGGGCGTGGGGGCGCTGCGCGCGGACGGTGTGGAAGGAACCGAAATATCTCTGACAACGACTGACGCCGCGGGGCGGGTCAAACTCGCAGATCTCGCCTGGATCGCGGGGCGCTGGGAGGCCGGTGACGCGGATAACCGCTTGGAGGAAATCTGGAGCGAGCCGAAGGCCGACGCGATCATGGGCGTGTTCCGCTGGATCCGCGGAGACAAGACGTGGATGTACGAACTGCTCACGGTCACGGCCGAGGGGGAGGACGTGGTTTTTCGACTTCGTCATTTCAACTCTCCGGCGCTTACGCCGTGGGAGGAGAAGGACGGAGCGCTGACGTACAAAATGGTGTTGCTGGAGAAAGACAAGGTGGTGTTCGAGAACCCGCAGCGCGACATGCCGCGGCGGTTTATCTGGCTACGGACGGGGCCGGACAAATGCACCCATCGCCTGGAAGGCACCCGCGACGGCCAGCCGGTGGCGGATGAGTTTCACTATCGGCGGGTGGGGACGTGATCGTGTCTGGACATTCCTGCCCCCAACCAGCCGCGTGCTTGCTGCCCGGTGTGAGACCGGTTTTCCAACCGGTCGTCCAGCCAGGCAACAGAGGCAGTGAACGCGGACTTTCGGAGAACCAGATCTCCCCTTGCCCGGAGCACTACTGCATTCGAGGAAGAGGTTCATTATCCCGACGACCAGGCGTTTCGTCGGGAGTTGAAGGTCGTCGCCCGTGGTCGCGTACTAATCTCGCCATTCCCGGGCTGGTGATTGAATGAGCTCGCGCCGCCCTCGGCCGCGGCCGGTCTTGCGATCCTTGACCTGCGCTGCGGGCCCTACTTATAGTCGCCGCCATGACCGTTAGAGAACTCCTCGCGCAGCTTCAGTCCCTCGGCGATGAAAAACGCCGCAAGCACAATGCCAAGACTGGCCCCGACGGCATACCCGGCGCAGGCGACAACCAGTTCGGCGTCCCGACGGGCGACATTCGCAAACTCGCGAAGAGAATCAAGACCCCCGACAACCACGCCCTGGCGCTGGAACTCTGGAAGACCGGCAACATGGATGCCCAACTGCTCGCGATTCTTATGATGAAGCCGAAGGAACTCTCCGCGAAGGAATTGGACAAGCTGGTTCGCACGGGCAGGTTTGCCTGGGTGGCGGACTGGCTTAACGCGTACATCATCAAGGAGCAGTCCGACGCCGAGAAGGAGACGCTGCGCATCAAGTGGATGGAGGATAAGGATGGTTGGGCGGCGCGCGCGGGCTGGAACCTGACGGCGTCGAAGATCAACAAAGGCGGGAAGGGTACGGAGGGGCTTGATGTAGTGAGACTCCTTCATCGCATTGAAAAGGAGTTGCCCAAGGCCCCGCCGGAAGCGAAATGGTCGATGAACAACACGCTCGCGGCGATCGGCATCCAGCACGCCACGCACCGGAAGCGCGCGGTCGCCATCGGCGAAAAGATCGGCCTGTACAAGGACTGGCCGGTGTGGAAGGGCTGCACGATCCCCTACGTGCCGGTGTGGGTCAATGAAATGGTAAGACGGAACGGTTAGGTGTTGGTGGGACGAGTAAGCCCGGCTGAAGCCGGCTGAAGGGGAAATTGAGTATAAGGAGGTGTGGAAGGCTCAACCACCAGCTTAAGCTGGTGGCAAACACCGGTCGGCTGAAGCCGACCCATCGGGGGGCAAGCACACCGATTGGCGGAAGCCGACCCGATTGGAATCGAGCGTGTCGGTAGGTTGGCGTCCACCGAATCGGAATCGAGCGTATCGGTAGGCGGAAGCCGGCTTAACTGGGGTCGAGCACGTTGGTAGGCTTAGGCCGACTAATCCGGGGTTGGGCACGTTGGCCGGCTGGGGCCGACCGATTGGCCGGTCTTCAGCCGGCCGGTGTTTGCCACCGGTTTTAGCCGGTGGTGGACGACTCATTCCTATTGTCCTATCTTTCGAAACCACTTCAGCCGGCTTCAGCCGGTCTTGTGCCCGGAGTCAGCGCGATGAGCAGTCATGTTTATCATGAGATCTATTTGCATTTCAATTGGCATACCAAGGGCGACCTGCCTCTGCTTGATGGCGACCTGGAGATCCTCGCGCACCGTGAGTTGCAGGACAAATGTCGCAGAATCAAAGGTACCTATCTGCACGGACTCGGCGGCACCGATACTCATGTACATCTGGCGCTGAGCATCGAGCCGTTCGTCACGATCAGCGACCTGGTCCAGGAACTGAAAGGCGCGTCGTCGTTCGAGGTCAACAAGCGGATGAACCTAAAGGCGCTTGAGTGGCAGCGCGGCTACGGCGTTGTGAGTTTCGGAAAGAGGAATCTCGATTGGGTGCTCGACTATGTGCGACGCCAGCGCGAACATCATGCCAATGGCCGGATTCAGGCCCGACTCGAAGCATGCGATTCGCCCGATGGCAGAGAACCAAGCCCGGCTGAAGCCGGCTGAAGGAGAATTTGAGAATAGGGAGGTGTGGGGACTCTACCACCAGCTAAAGCTGGTGGCAAACACCGGTCGGCTGAAGCCGACCCATTGGGGGGCAAGCACACCGATTGGCGGAAGCCGACCGACTTGGAATCGAGCGTATCGGTAGGCTGGCGTCCACCGAATCGGAATCGAGCGTATCGGTAGGCGGAAGCCGACCCGATTGGAATCAAGTATATCGGAAGGCTGAGGACAGCCGAACAGGGGTCCAGCACATCGGCAAGCAATGGTCGGTCGAACTGGAATTGAGCACAGTGCCTGGCGAAAGCCGACCCATCGGAGGGCTAGCACACCGGTCGGGTCGGGCCGACCCATCAGGGATTGGATACGGCTTCGTGCGCCTGGCGCCATGCAAGAAATGCACGCGCGGCGGTGCGAACACCTTTCTCGGATGACTTCGTCAGATTCGCAGCGAACGGGGCGAGGTCCGAAGCGACGTCTGCCATGTGGTTCGCTGCCACGGTCCAGAGTATTTCACTGCACAGGAGGGCATTTCGGTCCGAAAGACCCTGCTTGAAGAACTCGACGATGACGCGAACCGCTTCCGGTCGGAATCTGCTCCTGGGGGCGTGCTTCAACAGCCGTGTGGCCGCGTCGGCGCGAAACTTCAGGGAATTTTCGTCAGCAAGAAATAGAGTGGCGATCGGATCAATATCGTCAACGCCAAATAGCGTCAGGTACACGTCGAACGCCACGATCATTCCGGCGTCAGCACCGGTCGAAGGCGTTGGTGCGCGCAATTTGTCCAGTAGGATCTCCCTGAGATTCGGAAGCGGGTAAATGTAGAGGCAGTGCAAGCCGAAGATAATGGCATCGTGGCTCGGCGAATGCACAACGCCCGACAGCAGTGGGATGAACTCGGGGATGATGTGGCCTTTTCTCGACAGTGCGAACATGGTCGCCACAACGACACGCTGTCGCTGAGTCGAGAACTTCTCGAAGTGGGTCGCTACCCACACCTTCACGTCCGCCGAGCCGGCCAACAATCGATCAAACTCCTCGGACAGGGAGGGCGGGAATTCGCAAGAATGGTCCGCCTGTTCAATCAAGTCAAAGATCTGCTGGATGCGAATGACATCGACCGGTGGTTCTCCCGGTCCCCAGCCCCCGCTTTTGCCGGGCAGCACACCAAGTCCCGCACAAGCAGCCAAAATCATGACGCGGGGCATCACTCACACTCCATTTTCAAGGTACGACCCGGCAATCGACGGTTTGACGATATCGCGCATTCATGATACTGCAAATGGCGGAACCAATAAGGCCCGGTACTCTTGCTCGCCTTTCTTTCTTGAAAGGGCCGTTACATACATTCAACCATCACTCCCGCTTCGTCGAGGCAGAACGGCTCCGGTTCTACGGGGATGGTATCATTCAGATCATAATAGACGAGGATGCGGTATCGGGCGGAGGGGGAGGGCGTTACGTTGTCGCATATCTCGCGCGAAACCGTCCCAACGAACCCCACGGGAACGGAATCCAGCGTCAGCGATTCCACGTACTGCGGTCGCAAGGTGAGGGACGACGCGCGAAGAATCGGCTGCTGGCATTCGGAGGACCAGATGATCACCCGGTCTATGTAGGCGTCGATCAGAATCTCCGCCGGGCTGCTGCCCAATACGGCCAACGGCAAAGGAGTGCGTGGCGCGCTCGCAGCGGCATCCAATATCCTGCAGGTGAAAGTGGTGCCCTGAACCATGGCGCCCTCGCTGGTGTTGAGCGACAGCGATTCTAAGTTGTCCTCGTGCGACAAGGTCACGCCGAACTGCCGGGGTGTGCGGGAATCGGCGAAAAGGACTGCGGGTATCCAGGTCCGGCCCAGTGCGTCGGTCGGGGCCATCAACGAATGAGTAGGGATTTGATCCGAAAGGAAGGAATCCGCCATGAGCAATGAAGACGTAACGGAAACCCGCCCATTCGAAACAGGTAGGCCTGTGTTGGTATCTCGTACCTCCAAGATCAGCCAGACTGTAGAGATCGGCCGGGGGCATCCGCCAATCGTGAACAGGGCCGTGGTACAACAGATTAGGAAGAGCTTTCTCATGGACATGCTCCTGGCGTCGGGGTGAATGATCGACACCTCCCGGCGCTGTCAAAACGCAAAGCGCGAAGCATGGACCGCCGCGCCATTTCGTTTGATCGGTCGTTGGGGCGAATCGCCTTCCAATCAAACCGGCCGGTCGTCGGGCTGTAGAAAGTATACACCATGCCGGCGCGGGAAGCGTTCTTGCGACCATTGTCCGGCAGAAATGGAGGCGGGACTTCGGCCGCCGAATGTCCGGGCCGGGGCGGGTTACTCTTCGACGATGGTTTCCTTGACGACTTCGTCGAGGGTGGTGATGCCTTCGTAGATGGCCAGCAGGCCCGATTCACGCAGGGTGCGCATGCCGTTCTTGATGGACTCGTGGCGAAGCACGTTGGTGGAGGCCTTGTTCATCATCAATTCGCGAAGCTGATCGGTGACCACCATGATTTCATAAATGCCGAGGCGGCCGCGATAGCCGGTGTTGTTGCAGTAGTCGCATCCCTTGCCGTAATAAAAGACACGGTCGCCCACGTCCTGCGGGCGGAGCTGCAGCTCCATGAGTTGCTCTTCGGTGGGGCGGTATTCCGTCTTGCAGTAGGTGCAAATGCGGCGCACGAGCCGCTGCGCGACCACCGCTTCGAGGGTGGCGGTGATGAGGAAGGGTTCGAGGCCGAGGTCGAGCAAGCGGGCGATGGCGGAAGGCGCGTCGTTGGTGTGCAGGGTGGTAAAGACCAGGTGGCCGGTGAGGGAGGCCTGCACGCTGATCTGCGCGGTCTCCAGGTCGCGTACTTCGCCGACGAGGATGATGTCGGGGTCCTGGCGCAGGAAGCTGCGCAGGGCGCGGGCGAAGGTGAGGCCCACTTCGGTGCGAATCTGCACCTGCACCAATCCGTCGATGTCGTATTCCACGGGATCTTCGGCGGTGAGGATTTTGACTTCGGGATCGTTGAGTTCGGTCAGTGCCGCATAGAGGGTGGTGGTTTTTCCCGAACCGGTGGGGCCGGTGTTGATGACAATGCCGTTGGGCTTCTTGATGAGCTGACGGAAGGTGACGAGGTCGTCCTCGCGCATGCCGATCTTGTCGAGGCTGAGTTCGACGTTGGACCGGTCGAGCACGCGCAGCACCACGCTTTCGCCGAACATGGTCGGCAGGACGCTGACGCGCAAGTCGATGGGCACGCCCTTGAGAGCGAGTTCGATGCGGCCGTCCTGGGGAAGGCGGCGCTCGGCAATGTCAAGATTGGCCATGACCTTGATGCGCGAAGAAATGGCCACGGCGATGTAACGCGGCGGGGGGACCATTTCGTATAGGACACCGTCGATACGGTAGCGCATCTTGAATTCGTCTTCGAAGGGTTCGAAGTGAATGTCGCTGGCCTTTTCCTTGATGGCCTGGAGGAGAACGAGGTTCAGGAGCTTCTTGACGGGATTGGAATCGGCCAGTTCCTTGAGGTCGGCGAGGTCGATGCTTTCGCCGCGGCCCTTGAACTTGGCGAGGTCTTCGTCCTCGGAGAGTTCCTCAATGATGTTGGTGATGGATTCCTGCTCGCCCTCCGGAAAATAGCGGTTGAGCGCTTTCTGCAATTCCGCCTGGGTAGTGATGTAGGGCTTGATGCGGTAGCCGAGCAGGGTGGTGAGGTCGTCGGTGGCGACGAAATTGTCGGGGTTGTCCATGGCCAGCGACACCACGCGGCGGTCGGCGTCAAAGTCGAAAGGGATGGCGCGGTAGGTGTTGGCCATCTGCACGGTCATGAGCCCGATGACTTCTGGGGCAATCTCCATTTTGCCGAGGTCGGCGGGCTCCATACCGTTCTGGGCGGCAAGGGCCAGGTTGAGATCGTCCTGATTGATATAGCCGAGTTCGACGAGGATGGCGCCGAGCGGTCCGCGCTTTTCCTTCTGAATTTCCAGCGCTTCTTCGACCTGCTGGCGACGGAGCTTGCCCATCTTGATGAGTACGCGCCCGATCTGCCGGCCGCGCAACTGCTCGACCGGAAGCATTTTTCCCGGGCGCGCAACGGGCTTGGCGGCGGTGGCGCCGGCGGCTGCGTCGGCGGGAAGCTTGCTGGCAGGGGCCTTATCCGTCATGTGCGCAACACCGGGGCGTCGCCTTCCCCTTCGTCCTCTTTCTTTTCACCGATGTTCTTGACGTCGAGGCCGCGGCGATGGGCGTCGATCTTGTCCTGGAGGACGCCGGGTTGGCGCGAGCGGTCGACGCAGTCTTCGGCCGAGATGGTACCGGCTTCGTAGAGATTCCACAGATGCTCGTCGAGAAGCTGCATGCCGTATTTCTTGCCTGTCTGGATGGCCGAGTCGATACGATAGGTTTTGTTCTCGCGGATCAGGTTGGAAATGGCGGGAGTGACGACCATGAACTCGTACGCGGCGACCATGCCCTTGGGAATGCGCGGCAGCAGCGCCTGCGACAGCGTGGCGATGAGGTTGGTGGAAAGCTGAACGCGGATCTGCTCCTGCTGCTGCTGGGGAAAAGCGTCGACGATGCGGTTGATGGTGCCCTGGCACCCGGTGGTGTGCAGGGTGGAGAAGACCAGGTGGCCCGTCTCGGCGGCGCGAATGCCGGATTCGATGGTCTCCAGATCGCGGAACTCGCCGACCAGAATCACGTCGGGATCCTGGCGGAGCACGCGGCGCAGCGCCTCCGAGAAGCTGGGTACGTCGATGCCGATTTCGCGCTGGTTGATGACCGACTTTTTGTGCTGATGGTAATACTCGATCGGATCTTCCATGGTGACGATGTGACGATCGAGGTTGGTGTTGACGTAGTCGAGCATGGTTGCCAGGGTGGTGGTCTTGCCGGAACCGGTGGGGCCGGTGACCAGGAAGAGGCCGCGCGGGCGGCGGCACAGTCCGCGGCAAATGGCGGGCAAGCCGATCTGGTCGAAAGTCAACAGTTTCGAAGGAATCAGGCGCAACACGAGCGCCACATTGCCCTTCTGCTTGAACACTGAGACGCGGAAGCGCGCCTGGTCGCCGAAGGCGAAACCGAAGTCCGTGCCGCCTTCTTCCTGCAGTTCCTGCTGGTTGCGGTCGGGGGTGATGGCCTTCATCAACCCGACGGTGTCTTCCGGCCCGAGGACCTTGGTTTCCAGCGAGCGCATGTGCCCGTGGAGTCGGATTACCGGCGGGCGGCCGACCGTGAGGTGCAGATCGGAAGAGCCCGTCCGAATCACCGTTTCCAGCAGACGGTCAATGTGCAATGAAGCCATACGATTGCGATCCGTACACCGAGTTTCCCGTACTCCAGCCTGCGGCCGGGAATGCCGGGCGCTGGTCCCTTTTACCTATCGATGGTTGCCTGACAAGCCCCCCCGTTTGGCGTACCGAATCCATTCTAGCACGCCGCCAGGAGCCATGACAGCGGTCCGGCCAACTACGTCCGTGAGTCCAACGCGGCGCGCGCCTGCGATGGTCGGTCAATCGTCCAAGACGCCCTCGGCCTGGGTCACGCGCAGGAGGTCTTCCGCGGTGGTTAACCCCTTGAGCACCTTGAGTTTGCCGTCTTCCAGCAGGGTGCGCATGCCGGCGGCGCGGGCCGCGGCGCGCAGCTTGCTGGTGGGCGCGCAGCTGAAGGCGAGTTCCCGGAGCTGGCTGTTCATGAGGACCATTTCGAAGATGCCGATGCGGCCGCGATAGCCGGTATCGCCACAACGTTTGCAGCCGGCGCCTTTCCAGAATGTCCTGCCCTCGACCTCCTGCTCGCTGAAGCCCAATAATCGAAGCACACGCGGGCTCGGTGTCTTGTCTTCGGTCTTGCACTCGGCGCAAATGACGCGGATGAGCCGCTGGGCCATGATGGCCTGAATGGCGCTGGCCACGAGAAACGGCTTGATGCCCATGTCGATCAGCCGGGTGATCGCCGAGGGCGCGTCGTTGGTGTGCAGGGTGCTGAACACCAGGTGCCCGGTGAGCGCCGCCTGAATGGCGACATCGCCCACTTCGCGGTCGCGAATTTCGCCGACCAGGATGATGTTGGGGGCCTGGCGCAACATGGCGCGGAGAATGCGGGGAAACCCCAGGCCGATTTCTTCTTTGACCTGACACTGGTTCATGCCCGCGAAGTTGTATTCCACCGGGTCCTCGGCCGTGATGATCTTCATATCCGGGCGGTTCAGTTCCTGGAGGGCGGCGTACAGCGTCGTGGTTTTCCCGGATCCGGTCGGGCCGGTGACGAGAAAAATGCCGTTGGGGCGGGAAATAATCTGCTGGAACTTGCGATAATCGTCCTCGGCGAAGCCCAGGGCCGGAATGCCGATTTTTACGGAGTCGGGGCGGAGAATACGCAGCACAATGCTTTCGCCGTGGTAGGAGGGAAGACAACTCACGCGGAAGTCGATCTGTCCGCCGTCGATCTTCATCTTGATACGTCCGTCCTGCGGCACGCGGCGTTCGGCGATATCCATGCCGGACATGATCTTCAGTCGCGTGACGACCGACGCCTGCATGGACTTGGGAATGTCGTCGCGTATCTGACAGACGCCGTCGATGCGGTAGCGGACGCGCACACGGTTGCCCATCGGCTCAATGTGGATGTCGCTGGCGCGGATGTGTACCGCTTCCACAATGAGCAGGTTGACGAGGCGAATGATGGGGGCATCCGCATCCTCGGCGGATGCGCCTTTGCCGTCGGCGTCCTTTCCTTCGGGCGCTTCCTGGTCGATGCTCTTCATGGTTTGCGAGAGCACGTCGCCCTGGGTGTCCACGAATTTGTCGATGAAGCGCTTGACCTTGGAGGCGGGCGCAAGCGTGGGCACAATTTCGCGGTTGAGGCGGAAGCGAAGCAGGTCAAGCGTTTCCAGGTCCAGCGGATCGGTCAGAATGACCTTGAGCCGCTCGCCTTCCATCCCGAGGGGGATGACCTGGAGGTCCTGGACGATTTTGGAGGGAATGAGCTGCAAGGCGTCATCATCGCGCCCCAGCTTGTCCATGTCGATGAATTCCCAGCCGAACTGGGTGGCGAGCGCCTTGACGACGTCGTCCTCTTCGCACTTGCCCAGTTCGACGAGCGCAACACCGGTACGCTTATTGTGCTCCATGCCGTACTGGAGCGCTTCGGCGAGCGCACTTTCGGACACGATGCCCCAACTGACGAGAATCTCACCGATTTTCTTGCGTTTCTTCGACACCACCAATCCCCAGGGACCGCAGACTCCCCCCACAGAAACGTTCCGCACTCATCGCCGGTCCTTCGGTAGCAGCTCCGAAGAACGGCTCACCAGGGCGATTCAACGATTCTAGTGCGATACTTCCTCTTGTTCAACGGCCGGGGAGCCAGGTGATCAATCGTGGGCGGACTCATCGTCCAGCAGGCGGTCGAGGTCGTCCATCGGGTCGGCGGCGTCCAGGTTGAATTCGGCAATCCACGCCTGCGTTTCCGGGCCGCTGGGGGCGGGGGGCTTCTCGGCGGACGGGTCGGCACCCTGCCCCGAAGAGGCCGCCGGGGCAAACAGCTCGCCGATGAAGGCGACCGCGTCCGTCTGACGGCATCGGAAGTGGCGGGCCTCGTGGCGCAGGGCGGTGTCACTGCTGACGACGCGGACGCCGTCCGGCGTGCGCTGTCGACGAATGAGTGCCACAATAATGTCATCGGCCGAGTGCGGCGCGCTGAATCGAACGGCGATGCGCCTCGACGCCATCTGCTGCGACAGCCCCGCGGGCGGGGCGGGGCCGTCGAAAACCAGGGTC